>CAYLLI010000041.1:0-15079 GCA_964384295.1 uncultured Chromatiaceae bacterium | reverse complement strand
GCGGCGCATGCAGCTTAATGAAGAGCTGCGCAATGAAGTCACCCCGAAAAATATCCTGATGATCGGGCCCACAGGCGTTGGCAAAACCGAAATCGCCCGCCGGCTGTCGCGTTTGGCGAAAGCCCCGTTCATCAAAGTCGAAGCCACCAAGTTCACCGAGGTAGGGTACGTGGGGCGTGAAGTGGATAGTATTATTCGCGACCTCGCCGATGTTGCAGTCAAGCTCACCCGCGAGACCGAAGTGGAAAAGGTAAAACACCGTGCCGAAGACGCCGCCGAAGAGCGCATTCTCGACGTTCTGCTGCCGCCGTCACCGGGCGATTACGGCCAGGCTGCCGACGAGCGTGGCTCGGAAACGCGACAGAAGTTTCGCAAGAAACTGCGTGAAGGTGAGCTGGACGACACCGAGATCGAAATCGAACTGGATGCCGTGCCGATGGGCGTGGAAATCATGACGCCGCCCGGCATGGAAGAGATGAGCAGCCAGCTGCAAAGCATGTTTCAGAACATGGCGGGCACGCAGAAACGCAGCCGCACCCTGAAAATTAAGGAAGCGCTGAAGCAGCTGACCGAGGAAGAAGCCGGCAAGTTGCTGAACGAAGACGACATCAAAGTCGCCGCACTCGAGAACCTCGAGAACAACGGCATCGTGTTTATCGACGAGATCGACAAGGTGGCACGCCGGTCAGACGCTCAAGGGGCCGATGTGTCGCGGGAAGGCGTGCAAAGAGATCTGCTGCCGCTGGTCGAAGGCTGCACGGTCACGACTAAGCACGGCATTGTGAAGACCGATCACATTCTGTTCATCGCTTCTGGCGCGTTTCACATTGCGAAACCCTCGGATCTCGTACCCGAGCTACAGGGCCGGTTTCCGATTCGCGTAGAACTGAATGCCCTCAGCGTCGGAGACTTTGAACGCATTCTGACTGAACCCGATGCGTCTTTGACGGACCAATACACAGCACTAATGGCTACCGAAGGCGTGACTCTGAACTTCGCAGACAGTGGCATTAACCGGATCGCCGAGATCTCGTGGAAAGTAAACGAAAGCACCGAGAACATTGGCGCCCGCCGCCTGCATACGGTGCTTGAGCGACTGCTGGACGTAATCTCGTTTGAAGCCGCGGACCGCAGCGGTGAGACACTGACCATTGACGGCGACTATGTCGACGATCACCTCGGCGAATTGGTGCAGGATGAGGACCTGAGTCGCTATATACTGTAGCGCTGTTAATGATGTCCGGCACAGCCCGACGATAACCGGCAAAAGCGCATGAATGACGAACCTCAAACCACCCACTTCGGGTATGAAACCGTAAACACCGGCGACAAGCAGGGCCGCGTCCGGGAAGTGTTTGATTCCGTCGCCAGCCAGTACGACATCATGAATGACCTGATGTCGCTCGGCAGCCACCGGCTCTGGAAGCGCTTTATGCTGGGCAAGACGGGGCTGCGCACAGGGCAGGCAGCTCTGGATGTTGCCGGCGGCACGGGCGACATCACCGCAGGGTTGTTGCAGCAGGTTGGCAAGGAAGGTTCTGTCACGCTGACCGATATCAATGCCGCCATGCTTGATGTCGGCCGGGACCGGTTGCTTGATAAAGGCTTTACGCGCGGCTTAACCGTGGTCCAGTCAAATGCCGAACAACTGCCGTTTCAGTCAGGTAGCTTTGACTGCATCACCATTGCATTCGGTCTGCGCAACGTTACCGACAAACAAAAAGCGCTGGCGAGCATGCGCCGCTGCCTGAAGCCGGGCGGCAAGCTTTTGGTGCTTGAGTTTTCCAAACCGGTACTGAAACTGCTGGAGCCTGTCTATGACCTGTACTCGTTTAAAGTGCTGCCGGTTCTCGGCGAACTGATTGCCAACGATGCCGCAAGCTACCAATACCTCGCCGAATCCATTCGCATGCATCCTGATCAGCAAACCCTGAAGAGCATGATGGAAGATGCCGGTCTCGAGGACTGCCGCTACTACAACTTAAGCGGTGGCATCGTGGCGCTGCACACCGGCTACCACTACTGATGACGAACAAAGCACTGACCCCGCCGCTTGAAGCAGTGCTGGCGGCGCTGGAAACCAAGCTTAACGCCCGCCTGAACGACTCGGTGACCGCGAAAGCAATGCTCAGCGATCTGGCCGGCAGCGCACTGGCGGTGAAAATACAGGGTCTGAATCTGCGGGTCGTCTGTCATGCCACCCCGCGCGACCTGCAACTGTTTGCCGACGACGAACGTCCAGCCGCCGCGCAGATCAGCGGCACTCCGTTAAACCTGATGCAACTGCTGCGAACCGATGCCGGGCAAGCATTGCGCTCAAACACTGTAACCCTGGAAGGGGACACAGAGACCGCCGAAGCATTTCAGGCTCTGTTTGACCTGATTCGGCCGGAACTTGAAGAAGAGCTGGCTTCTGTTCTTGGTGACCCGGTGGCACGCCAACTCACCCTGCTGGCAAACAGTTTCAAATCGTGGACTGAGGGTGTTGCAACAACGCTCACTCGCAGCACCGGAGAATATCTGCGCGAAGAAAGCGGACAACTGCCGACTCAGCCGGAAGTGGCAGAGTTTTGCCGCGAAGTCGACGAGCTGACACTCGCGGTCGACAGGGCTGCGGCCCGTTTGCAAGAATACGCGCACTCCCGATTGGACAGGCAGTCTGACGATGCGTCTTAGCGTTTTATTTCAAATGATCCGCATTCAGCGGGTAATGGTACGGCACGGTCTCGATGACCTGCTGGGCGAAACCGGATTTTTGCGCCCGCTTCGCTATGTGTTCCTGCTGTCGCCGTGGACCTGGGGCAGTCGCAGCAGCAAAGCCCCGCGCGGTGTGCGGATTCGCGAGGCGCTGCAGGAACTCGGGCCAATCTACGTCAAGTTCGGGCAGTCGCTGTCGACCCGCCAAGACATCCTGCCCGAGGACATCGGCAAAGAACTGGCGAAACTGCAGGATCAGGTGCCTGCGTTCAGTCCCGAGCTGGCCATAGCGCAAGTCGAACAAACCTATGGCAAACCGGTTAGCGAAGTCTTTGCAGAGTTTGATCCGGAAGCTCTCGCTGCCGCCTCGATAGCACAGGTGCACGCGGCCAAACTGCCCAGCGGCGAAGCGGTTGTCGTCAAACTGCTGCGACCGAATGTTGCCAGTCAGATTCAGCGGGACATCCAGGTGATGTATGCGGTTGCGGAACTGGCGATGAAGTATTCCGCCGACGGCCGGCGACTGCGACCAGTGGAAGTCGTTACCGAGTTTCACAAAACGTTGCTGAACGAACTCGACCTGCTGCGGGAAGCCGCAAATGCGGCGCAACTGCGGCGTAATTTTGAGGGTTCAGACCAACTCTATGTGCCCGACGTCTACTTTGATTACTGCCGCAGTGACATCATGGTGCAGGAGCGTGTCTTCGGTATTCCGATCAACAATATGGACGCACTGCGGGCTGCCAACACCAACATCAAAGCGCTGGCAGCAAACGGCGTGGAGATCTTCTTCACGCAGGTGTTCCGCCACAACTTCTTTCACGCGGACATGCATCCGGGCAATATTTTTGTCGATGTGACGAACCCGGATAAGCCGCTGTATTGCGCGGTCGATTTCGGCATCATGGGCACGCTCGATGAGCGTGACCGCCGCTATCTGGCCGGCAATTTCCTGGCGTTTTTCGACCGCGACTACTACCGCGTCGCGAAGCTACATGTCGATTCCGGCTGGGTGCCTGCCGACACCCGCGTCGATGAACTCGAGTCAGCAGTGCGCTCTGTCTGCGAGCCGATTTTTAATAAGCCACTCGAAGAGATTTCCTTCGCGCAGGTGTTGCTGCGGCTGTTTCAGGTAGCCCGGCAATTCGACATGGAGATCCAGCCGCAGCTGGTACTGTTGCAAAAAACGCTGCTCAATATCGAAGGCCTGGGGCGTCAGCTATACCCCCAGCTGGACCTGTGGGAGACAGCCCAACCGGTACTGCGGGAATGGGTCGAGGAACAGGCAGGCCCGAAAGCGCTGATGCGACAGCTGCGCCGCGACTGGCCCGAGATCAAGTACGTGCTTGAAAAGCTTCCCGCGGTTGCCCACAAACTCGTTGATGCCGTCGTCGATGAAGACAAATCTGTGGTTCGCAAGGCTGAAGCGCACGCGCGACGGCAGGCACAGCAACGCTACAGGGTGTTTACCGGGTCGGCTATCCTTATCGCCTCCAGCCTGCTCATCGCGCTCAGCACGGTCCCGCTGCTCGGCGGTGTCGGTGCTGCCGCCGGCATTTTGCTGATGTGGCAAGGGCGGCCGCGCTAAGCGGCTCCTCCATCTGGAAGACACGCAGGCTGCCAAGGCAGCGCCGCCGCAATTATTGGCTATCGTGACTCAACGCGAGCCTATGCATTTTCTTGAATTGAGGACGAAACAATGAGTGCAGCGCCTGCACCAAATGCCGACAAGTTCCTGACTGCAGACAAAGTGATTCTGCTGATCAGTCTGATCACCTACGGCATCGGTCAGTCGGTCTTGTTTGTGGTGTTCCCGCCACTGGTCGAAACAATCGGACTCACCAAAACCCAGTTTGGTCTGATCTTTTCCATCTCGAACATTGTGCTGGCAACGGCTGCCGTATTCTGGGGCAGGCTCAGTGACAAAGTCGGCCGGAAACCCCTGCTGCTGCTCGGTCTGTTCGGCTACGCGCTGGGCACGGGAATGCTTGCACTAGCTCTCGAATGGGGTGTGCGGGAGACGCCGGCACCGATGCTGGTCTTTGCGGCGATTGTCGCAGCACGGCTGGTTTACTCAGCACTGGCTTCCGCCATCAACCCGTCAGCTACTGCCTACCTCGCCGATACAACAACGCGTGAACAGCGCGCACAGGGTATGGCTCTACTCGGGATGACATCGGGGATCGGCACTATGCTCGGCCCGGTCATGGGTGGCGCGCTGGCATTTATCAGCATTATTTTTCCGCTGTACGTAGCAATCGGGCTGTCATTGCTCGCGATGGTATTGCTCGCGATCAAACTAAAAGAACCCGCAAAACACGTTGATCAACAGCAAAGCGGCAGCAATGTGTCATGGTTTGATCCGCGGGTGCGTCCGTTTTTGTTGTTGTTCTTTTTCTTCTGGATGGGCTTTACGATGAATCAGTTCATCGCCGCGTTCTATCTTGAGCAACACATTGGTATCGAGGGCGAAGTCAACATCGCCAGAGCGGCTGCCAGCGCGCTGTTTGCTATGGCGATCTGGGCGACGATCAGTCAGGTATTCATCATTCAGAAATCCGGCTTCGGGCCGGAAACCATGTTGCGAATCGGGTTTCCCGCGTTTGCTGTGGGCGCAGTCATCCTCTACTTTGCTACGAACATGTACGGCATCTGGCTGGCTTTCAGCGTGTTCGGGGTTTCGATGGCGTTATCCAATGCCGGCGTTTCCGGCGGCGCCAGCCTCAGCGTGACACCGCAGGAGCAGGGTGCCATCGGCGGGCTGCTGTCCGCAGCTCCGATATTTGGCATGGTGATCGGGCCACTCATCGGGCCTTGGTTGTTTGAGTCTTTTGGCCCGCAAGCGCCGGTGCTGGTAGCCATCGTCGCGTTCTCAATACTCTCCGTCTACGCATTCGGCGTTAAGGTGGGCACGCCCGAAACACTCGCAGCGGCCAGCGACTGACCCTCGCGCAGGTTCAAGCCATTCAGTTCAAGCAATAAAAAACCCGCGTACTGCGGGTTTTTTTATGGGTATGTGGAAGAACTTCAGTCTTAGCGACGGCGTGACCAACCAAGCAGACCCAGAGCTGAGCCAAACAGCCACACCGCTGCCGGAACCGGCACGACGGTTGCGTCGGCGAACTTGAAGTTCATCTTCACGCTCTCGCCGCGCAGACAGCCCGTGCCGCCGCCGTCGCAGGTGAAACCGCCCTGAACCGTACCGGAGATATTCCAGTCAACATCGCCAAGATTCATGTCAGAGGTGATCCAGGTAATGTTGTTGTCTGCTGAAGTCGGCGGAGTGAAAGCGCTTAACGGATCGGCAAGAGAACCGCTGCTGGGCAAACCGCTGGTGAACGTCAGGTTACTGATGTCCAGATACGCAGACGTTCCGGGCAGAGAGTTGCGCAGAGCGCCGGCGCGGGCCTGAATCTGAATGGCGTTGAAGCTGCCGGTCGGAATCAGTCCGTTTAACGGTGAGTTCACGTCGAACGTCAGCGTTTCGGTGGTTGAGCCGCCGTACGCTACATCGGTCAGCGTGTAGGTAAAGCCCTGCACACCGTCGTTGCCACTTTCGTAGCTGATGCTGAAGTCCCAGGTCACGTTATTCAGTTGCGTAGCATTGCCGATGTTCTTGGTGGTGATATCGGCAGACGTAATGGGTTCTGCGCCGTTGCTCAGCATCATGTCCCAGTTGGTCTGGTCCAGCTTATAGCGGGCTTCGGCAACGCGGTCGTTAATGGTGACCAGAGAATCGTCAACACCGAGCTTTACACTGGCGGCAAAAGCCGGAGTCGCCAGAACACTGGTTGCTGCAACAGCAGCCAAACAGATTGCTTGTTTCACTAGTAGTCCCCTGTAGTGAGTATTTATAGAGTGCATCGCAAGGATGGCAAATGCGCTCGCTGTGCTTCTTGTTATTCGCGGTCAGTTACTGTTCAACAGCAATCTTACGCCGCGTTTTTTATCGTTTTGTTAAGGAAATTTTCCGGCAAAGTGTAAACCGCGTCAAATAATTGAAAAATAGCGGTTTTTGACCTTACATAATGACAATAACAGGTACACAGTATTGACCCGTGCCCTTGTCAGCGAGTCCCGGTTAAAGCTAAAGAGTCCGGGCTAAAAAAAGAACCGTCAGGCTGCCGGCTGCAACCCGCTGAGGAATTCCGCCGGCGCATCACCGGCCTCGATCGTCTCAAGCAGCGCCGAACCGACAATCACACCGTCGGCATGATTACCCAACAAGCTGACCTGAGCTGCCTCGCGCACACCGAAGCCGGCGCACACTGGGATACCGGCATGCTTGCGCACTTCGTCGAGGTAATCCACCACTTCAGGCGGCATCGCGGTTGCACCGCCGGTTACACCGGTCACGGTTACCGCATAGACAAACCCCTGACTGACTTTGCACAACTGCTCCAGACGGTCGGCGGGAGTCGCAGGTGTCACAAGCTGAATCAGACCAAGCCCCTGACCGTCGAGCGCGGCACGAAACTCAGCGCTCTCTTCATAAGGAAGATCCGGAACAATAAAACCACAGACACCCGCAGCGACCGCATCCTTCGCGAGTTGCTCATAGCCATACGCCAGCAAGGGATTCAGATAGCTCATCAGCACGATGGGCGTATCGATATCACTGGCCGCCAGCTGTTCGATAATCCAGTGCAGCGTCACTCCCTGCTCAATCGCAGAGTGGCTCGACCGCTGAATCGTTACCCCATCCGCCATCGGATCGGAAAACGGCACGCCGACTTCAACGACATCACCGTCCTTACAAATTTCCGTCAGCAACGAAATGAATTCATCCTTCTTTGGATAGCCCGCCGTAATAAACGGCACCAGACCGACCCGGCCGGCATCTTTTGCTGCCGTTACGGCGGCTGAAATCTTTTCATGAGGCTGCATGGTTCGTTTCCTTTGTGTTCCGTTCAGCTCGCTGCTTTTTGTTCAGCTTGCTGAAACGACAAATACTTACTCAACGTCGGCATGTCTTTGTCGCCACGACCGGACAACCCGATCAGAATGCGCTTGCCGGGATTCGCTTTTGCCCATTCGCGCGCCCCTGCGAAAGCATGCGATGTTTCCAGCGCCGGGAGAATCCCCTCGGCAGCACAACACTCTTTCAATGCATCAAGCGCAACATCGTCGGTGACGGACTGATAGCTCACCCGCCCGATGGTCTTCAACAGGGCATGCTCGGGGCCAACGCCGGGATAATCGAGCCCCGCAGATACGGAATGCGTTTCCTGAATCTGACCGTCGCTATCGTACAACAACATCGAGAAAGTGCCGTGCAAAACGCCGGGTTTGCCGGTCGCCAAGGTTGCAGAGTTGTCGCCAAGACCAGGGCCGCGACCACCCGCCTCAATGCCAAGCAATTCGACTTCCTCGTCGGCCAGCAGCGGATGAAACAAGCCGATGGCATTCGAACCACCACCGACACAGGCAACAGCCACATCCGGCAGGCCGCCGGCTTTTTCGATGATTTGCTCCCGTGCCTCAGTGCCGATGACGGACTGCAGTGTCTGCACCAACCACGGATAGGGATGAGGTCCGACGGCGGAACCGAGCAGATAAAAAGTTTCTGCGGGATCAACCACCCAGTTGCGAAACGCTTCATCAATAGCGGCGCGCAGCGTGGCGTCGCCACCGGTCACCGGCACAACTTCTGCGCCGAGCTGATACATCCGGTCGACGTTCGGTGCCTGTCGCTCCACGTCAATCGCACCCATATACACCGTGCACGGAATACCCACACGGGCACAGGCCGCAGCTGTCGCAACACCGTGCTGACCAGCGCCGGTTTCAGCGACTACGCGCTTAGCGCCGAGTTTCTTCGCAAGAAATGCCTGCCCCAGAGCGTTGTTAATCTTGTGCGCACCGGTGTGAGCCAGGTCTTCGCGTTTCAACCAGACATCCGCACCCCACAGCTTGCTTAAGCCCCGGGCATGCGTCAGCGCTGTCGGGCGGCCCACCCAGTCACGCAGCTCGCGACGGAGTTCCGCCTGCAATTCTTCATCCGCGAGAAAATCGTGAATACCCTGTTCCAGACGCTTCAACGCCGTGACCAGAGTCTCCGGAGCATAGCTGCCGCCGAAAGGTCCGTAACGGCCGTGCTCATCCGGATACTCACCGTCGATTAGCTTGCGCAGGTGTTCCGCACGCTCTTCGTCGCTCATTGCTGTTGTCGTTTCGTTCATTCGTATTGCCTTACTTAAGATTCAGCAGCGCCTCGCGCAGCTGCAATAAATGCCCGGATCAACGCCGGGTCTTTCACACCACGTTGCTGCTCGACGCCGCTACTTACGTCGACACCCCATGGTTTGACTTGTTCAATTGCCGCAGCGACGTTGTCAGGATTCAGCCCGCCGGCAAGGATCAGCTTTTGCCGCTGTGCCACCTCAGCAGCTTGCTCCCAGTCGGCCAGTTCGCCTTGGCCGGAGTTACCGCTTTCAAACAGAATCGGCGCGCCCTGCTGGGGCACCACATCGTTTGTGCGATAGACCGGCAAACATACCGCAATGTCGCCGGTATCAAGCCACTCAAAATCACCGCTATCGGTCTGCAACCAGTCGGGCTGAAAATCCCGCATGACCGCATTCAACTCCGACTGCTTCGGCCGGCGCATCACCGCAACCCGCTTAATGCGTCGCGGGACATCCGCAACCAACTTACGGGCTTCAGCCGGGTCAATTCGACGCGGTGATTCGGCAAACACGAAACCCAGCGCATCGGCACCGGCTTCAACCGCAGTCGCCACGGCTTCGGGCGTCGTCAGGCCACAAATCTTTACAAACATGCTCAGGCACCCACCGCCGCATTGCGGCCGGCAGCGACAAAATCCGCAACGCGCGATTCGGGCGAATCACTTTGCATCAACGCCGTGCCGACAAGGCTCATTCGGTAACCGAGGCCTGCGACTTCGGCAGCTTGTTCAGCGCTGCGCACACCGCTTTCCGCAACCCACGGCACGCCCGCGGGCATCGCCGGCAAAATGCTCGTAAACCGGTCGTAGTCCACCTGCAGCGTTCGCAGATCACGACAGTTTATGCCCAAAAGCCAGTTGCAGCGCCCCTGCTCCAATGCCGGACCGGCGGCCTCAAGAGCAGGCATGCAATGCTCAATATCACGCTCGTCGAACGCTTCCATCAACACGAACAAACCGTGCTCCAGCGCGCAGGCGAGCATGTCCTGAAGCTGCGACTGATCCAAAATAGCGGCGATCAGCAACACGCCGGATGCGCCCGAAGCCCGGGCCTCGAGCACCTGATACGCATCGACCAGAAAATCCTTGCGCATGACCGGCACGCCGTTCGCGACTTTAATCGCCGCCTTCATGTCGGTCAGGCTGCCCTTAAACTGTTCCGGCTCGGTCAATACAGACAAAGCCGCTGTGCCGCCACTGGTATAAGCCTGAACCTGCTCTTCTAAACTCAGTGCGCTGGACGCGAGCTCGCCTTCAGCAGGCGAGCGGCGCTTTAATTCTGCAATGAGGTCGAAACCCTGTTGCTCCAGTTTCAGCGCAGGGCCCTGTGGAAGCCCGGCAATCTGTTCGAGCAACCTGGCTTCACTGGCAACGCGTCGGGCAAGCGCAAGCCGCTTGCTACTCGACTCCGCCATGCCGGCTAGAAAATCGCCGCTACTGCCGGTATTGGAACCACGAATCATCACGGCGCATCGCCCCGTAATTGAGCCAGTTGCTTAGCGGCCGAGCCATCATCAATCGCCTTGCGCGCAATCGCGATGCCTTCATTCAGATCCGCTGCGCGACCGGTGACTTCCAGCAACAACCCGGCCCCGAGGACCAGCGCGTCACGATGCGCCCCCTGATCTTCGCCGTTCATCACGGCGGTCAGTGCAGCCGCGTTGTAAGCCGCATCGCCACCGGCCAGGTCTTCAGGCTGGCAACGCGGAATGCCATAGTCTTCAGGGTCGCGCCGTTCATGACTGACGTTACCCGGAGTCACGTCATACAGGTCAAACACACCCGCCGGGCTGGCTTCATCCCAGCCGGGCTCACCGTGCACTACAAAGGCGCGCTTGATGTTCATGCCAGCGAGCGTATCTGCCATCACTTTTGCCATCGGCAAACTGAATGCGCCGATTAAATGATACGGCGGCTCGGCCGGGTTGGTCAGCGGACCCAGAATATTGAATACGGTTCGCACACCCATAGCCTGTCGCACCGGCATGATGTTTTTCATCGCAGGATGAAAGCCCGGGGCAAACAGGAACGTAAAGCTGTTGGCTTGAAGATTGCTGACGGCGGAATCAGGGTCTTCGGCAATATTAATTCCCAGGCTTTCCAGCGCATCGGCACTGCCCGACTTACTCGATACGGAGCGGTTGCCGTGCTTCACCATCGGAATACCGCAGGCCGCTGCCAAAATAGCCGTGCCGGTAGAGATGTTCAGGCTGCCTGAGCCATCACCGCCTGTACCAACGCAATCGGCAGCTTCCAGACCGGCCGGCAACTCAGGCTTTCTCGCCAGTTTTCGCATGCCGTTGGCAAAACCGCGAATCTCGTCGGCGGTTTCACCTTTTGCCCGCAGCGCCGCCAACAAAGCACCTGCCTGAGCAGGAGCCATGCCGTCTTCAGCCAACGCACACATCAGGTCGTACGCCTGCTGCTCTGTCAGGCTCACACCGGTTAACAACTGTTCGAGAATGTTACGGGTATCGATACTCATATTCGCCTCGACGAAACTCCTACACGCTGAGCTTCAGAAAGTTTGCCAGCAACGCATCGCCCTCGGGCGTTAAAACGCTTTCAGGATGAAATTGAACGCTCTCCATCGGCAGCGTTTTGTGGCGCACGCCCATGATCTCTCCGCCCTCCGTGCGGGCGGTCACCTCAAGGCAATCCGGAATCGCATCACGCTTCGCTGCAAGGGAGTGATAACGACCCACTTCAAGCGGCTGCGACAACCCGGCAAACAACCCTTTGCCGTCATGCTCAATAAACGACGTCTTGCCGTGCATTAACCGCGCCGCCGACACAATTTCACCGCCGAAATGCTGGACCATCGACTGATGCCCGAGGCACACGCCCAACACGGGCACTTTGCCCTCAAATGCGGCAATCATATCGAGCGACAACCCGGCATCGGACGGCCGCCCCGGGCCGGGCGAAATACACAGATGCGTGGGGTTCAACGCCTCTGCTTCAGCAAGCGTGATCTGATCATTACGATGCACGTGCACATCAACATCCAGTACCAGAAACGCCTGTACCAGGTTGTAGGTAAACGAATCGTAGTTATCAATCAGCAGCAGCTTTGGCTTACTCATAGTCCCTTCTCCGCCATCGCCAGAGCCCGCCTTAGAATTTCACTCTTGGCCAGCACTTCGTTGTATTCGTATTCGGGCTGGCTGTCGGCCACGATGCCGGCGCCTGCCTGATAACTGTAGCGGTTGCCCTTGAACACCAGTGTGCGAATCGCGATCGCCTGATCCATATCACCGTTGTTGCCAAAGTAACCCACGGTGCCGGCATACACGCCGCGGCGCACCGGCTCGAAATGATCGATCAGTTCCATCGCACGCACTTTCGGGGCACCCACCAGCGTTCCGGCAGGGAACGTCGCGGCGAACAGATCAAACGCGTCTTTATCATCGCGAACCCGGCCCTGCACGCCACTGACGATGTGCATTACGTGACTGTACCGTTCGATTGACCGGTAGGGCTCAACATAGACAGAGCCGCCCTCGGCTACCCTTCCCAGATCGTTACGGGCCAGGTCCACCAACATGACGTGTTCCGCGTTCTCTTTGGTGTCAGCAAGCAGAGACTCTTCATTCGCCTGATCTTCCGCCTGGTCCTCGCCGCGTGGACGGGTGCCGGCAATGGGTCGCAGTGACGCGTGTCCGCTGTGACATTTCACCAATGCTTCCGGCGACGATCCGGAAATTTGCAAATCACCAAGGTCACAGAAATACATGTAGGGCGACGGGTTCAACAACCGCAGCGCCCGGTAAACCTCAAAGGGTTCGAGTGTGTGATTGCCTGCAAACCGCACGGACAACACCAACTGATAGATATCGCCAAGCCCGATGAACTCTTTGCTGTCTTCAACGGCTTGCATAAACTCCGCTTTGCTCAGGCTGGCGGTCGCAGGCTCATAGCTGGCGTTAGCGGGTGCTGCAGGCAGCGGCCCTGCTAACAGGCGACGGACTTCAGCAGCTAAAGCCTGCCGCTCGCTCTCATCACCCGCATGCAGCAGCGCGATCCGATGCGTCAGATGATCGAAGACCAGCAACGATTCGGTGGCGAGATAAGCAGCAAGCGGCGTGTCGCTATCGGTATCACCCTCCGGCGGCTGCTCCAATCGCTCAAAGCAGCGGACGATGTCATAGCCGGCGTTACCGACGAAGCCGCCGGAAAACGGCAGGCCTTCAACTTCAGGCGACAACCGGGGTGTTCGGGTCAACGCATCACGCATCGCATCGAGTAATGCTTCCTGAGATTCCGGAAAAGGCAGCTGAACATCGCCGTAGCGAATGCCGTCTTGGTCAAGGCGAAACTCCAAAGCTTCACCAAAACCCAGAAACGAGTACCGGGCCAGATGAGTGCCGCGCTCGACACTCTCCAGCAAAAACCGCGGCTGCAGTGGTTTGAGCTTCAGATACGTGGATACCGGAGTATCCAGATCGGCGGCGATATCAAAGGGGGCTTGCATGGTCATGAGCGTGTTTCGGTTATCAGGTTGCAGGTAAAAAGTGCGATGCGCTGAACCATTCAGCCGGGCAACAAAAAGCCCATCACCGCGTTACGGAGATGGGCTGCTGATTATATCAGGCGCTAAAGGCTAGCCAGCCACATTCTCCTGTGAGCCGGGCCACCACCATTGGCGAGTTTTTAGCGCTGAATTCATGGGGAAAGTATTACCTCCGGGAGCAGACGAGTCAAGCGACCCCGTCGGATCAGAGGTCATACAGAATCGGCAGAACCGCCGAAAAGATCGCCCACATGATCAACGTGAGCGGGATGCCGACCCGCATGAAATCGGCGAAGCGATAGCCGCCGGCACTCATAATCAGCAAGTTGGTCTGATAGCCAATCGGGGTCGCGAAACTCATATTGGCGCCGAAAATAACCGCCAGTACGAACGGCTCCAGAGGGGCGCCGATCTGCTGGGCAATGCTGATTGCAATGGGAGTGCCGATCACAGCGGCAGCATTGTTTGACACCACATTGGTCAGCACTGTCATCAACAACATCAGGCCGCTCAGTAACACCGGCACCGGCAACCCCTGTGTCAGCAGCACGAACAACTGGGCAATGTACTCGGCGGCGCCGGTACCCATCATCGCGTGCCCCAGCGACAAGCTGGCAACAATAATCATGATGACCGGAATATTCAGCGACTCACCCACATCACGCCAGCGCATACAGCCGGTGGACAACATTGCCGCAACACCGACCAAAGAGGCTACGGAGATCGGCAGCAATCCGGTGGCTGCCAAACCTACAACCGACAGCATAATGCCGAGCGCAAGGTTGGCGCGGTCGGTATGCGGCAGATCGGTCGTGCCGTCCAGCACCAGCATCGTGCCGCCGGCACGCAGGTCGGCAATCGCATCAGCCGAGCCCTGCACCAACAACACGTCACCTGCCCGCAGCCGGGTTGAATCAAGATCGCCGACCACGTCCTTACCAGGGCGGGAGCGATGCAGCGCAAGCGGTGTAAGGTTGAAACGCACTCCGAACTGCGAAGTGCCAAGCGTCCGGTGATGCAGCGGTGAACCGCGGGTGACAACCACTTCAGCAAGCTGCTGCCCCTTGGTTTCGAGCGGTGCGTCATCTGAAACCGGTGTCTCTGTGTCGCTGACATTAAAAAGTGTAGCGCCGAGCAGCTTTTCAAACTCTTTCAAACGGTCTGCCGTGTCGCGCACGTACAGCCGGTCACCGGCCTGCAATGTCACCGAAGGCAAGCGGGCAAGGAACAAATTCTCGCCGCGCTGAATACGCTCAATCTTGATCCGGTTTTCGGTTTTCGCGCGAACCTCTGTCAGTGTCTTGCCTTCTGCAAAGCTGCCTTCAGACACGTACAGCAGCGCCTTAAATACCCGGGGCGAAGTATCCGACATCGGCGGCTTTCGGTCAGGCAACAGCCGCGGGGCAACCAGCCACAAAAACAGCAGGCCAGGAACACCGGCCAACACAACCGGCAACAGAAAATCGAACATGCCGAACTGCATCAGACCCTGGTCTTCGACAATGCCGACGACCAGCAGGTTGGTCGATGTACCGATCGTGGTCGCCATGCCGCCAATCAGCGTAGCCATACCCATTGGCATCAACACCGATGAGGGTGCTGTGCCGGTTCTCAGACAGACCGCCACCAAAATGGGCAGCAGCATGACGACGATCGGGGTGTTGTTGAGAAAGGCACTGGCT
>CAYLLI010000040.1:0-15217 GCA_964384295.1 uncultured Chromatiaceae bacterium | reverse complement strand
AGTGCGCCCATCGCACCGACGGCAGCGGCTTCAGTGGGCGTGGCAAAGCCGCCGATGATGGAGCCCAGTACTGCAAGAATCAGCAGCAGCGGGGGCAGCAGCACGAGCACGACGCGTTTCAACAGATCGTTGCCGGCGGCATCATCTTCCGTGGCTGCAGGCATTGTATCCGGCTTAAATACCGCTAAACCCCCGAGATACAGCAGGTACAGGCCGACCAGCAGCAACCCCGGAATCACCGCACCAATAAACAGATCACCAACCGAAACGGTGTCGGGCGCGAAGTTGCCCTGGGCAATCTGCGCCTGCTGATACGCCGACGACAGCACGTCACCGAGCAACACCAGAATGATCGACGGCGGAATGATCTGACCCAGCGTGCCCGACGCGCAGATCGTGCCGGTGGCGAGTGACGCCGAGTAACCGCGCTTCAACATTGTGGGAAGGGAGAGCAGTCCCATCGTCACGACAGTGGCGCCGACAATGCCGGTGCTGGCCGCGAGCAACATGCCGACGATGACCACTGCAAAACCGAGCCCGCCGGAGCGCCTGCCAAAGCATTCGCTCAGCGTGGTGAGCAGGTCTTCGGCGATACGGGCCCGCTCCAGAGTCACGCCCATAAAAATAAACAGTGGCACGGCGATTAGCGTTTCGTTGTTCATGATGCCGAAGAGCCGGCTGGGCATCGTTTCGATAAACCCGAGTTCGAACCCGCCGCCGATGACACCACCGAACGCAAACAGCAATGCCGTACCGGCAAGTGTTAACGCGACCGGAAAACCGGCCAGCAGCGCCAGCACGACGGTCGCAAACATGGCGAGTGCGTAAACGGCCATGTCAGTCGGCTGCCTCAGGCTTAACGATGGTGAGCACCGAGCGCAGCAGCATTGCCAGGCCCTGCAGTACCAGCAACAAGGCCGTCGCCGGAATAAAGCTCTTCATTAACGGAATCCACGGATAAGGCAGGCCGCCGGATTCGCTGCTGGTTTCCCGAATGGCCCAGGACAGTTCCACGTATCGCCAGCTCACCCAGGTTAAAAATCCGGCAAAGGGCAACAGAAAAATCAGCGTGCCGACGGCATTGATCAGTGCTTGCTGCTTAGGACTTAACCGGCGATAAAAAATGTCGACCCGTACATGTTCTTCTTCAGCAAGCGTGAATGCGGCTGCGAGCATAAACACCGCCGCGTGCATCCACGTAACGCTCTCCTGCAGCCAGATCCAGCTCGTATCAAACCAGTAGCGCAGTGCAACCGACGTAAACATCACCAGCACCATGATCACGGTCAGCCAGCTCACAGCCTGACCCGCGCGCTTAACGATGCCTTCCAGCAGAGAGATAACGGTGTTGAGTTTCATGGGTGTGGCCTAGCGATCCCAGAAGCTGCGGGATACCAGTACCAACAGTGTGAAGATCTCGAGTCGGCCGAGCAGCATTGCCAGCACGCAGACCCACTTCGACAGGTTGCTGAGCGTGCCGAAGCCGGTGGCGACATCGCCGAGACCCGGGCCCAGGTTATTCAAAGAAGCGGCGATGGCTGAGAATGCCGTGACCTGGTCGAGACCGTCAGCAAGCAGGATCAGCATCATCGCGATAAACAGCACGACGTAAACCGCAAAGAAACCCCAAACGGATTCGATCACGCGCGGTGCCACAACAATCTTGCCGAGCTTCACCGGAATCTCGGCATTCGGATGCACCAGCCGCTTCACTTCACGCACACCTTGCAGGTACAGCAGCAACCAGCGCATCACTTTCATGCCGCCGCCGGTCGAGCCTGCGCAGCCGCCGACGAAGCTGCTGAAAATCAGAATGACAGGCAGCGCACCCGGCCACAGCGAAAACTCGGCGGTCGTAAAACCGGTGGTGGTTGCTACCGACACCACTTGAAACAAACCGCGAATCGCCGTGTCGCCCGCATTGTCGTACACACCGCTGACGGCCAGATACACCAGCGTGGCGACACTGATGGCCAGCAGCAGTTTGATGTAGGCGCGACATTCCGGGTCAGCAAAGTAGCTGCTGAAACTCTTATCGCGCCAGGCGACAAAATGCAGTGAGAAATTAATGCCGGCTGCGATCATGAAAACAATCGCGATCGAATCGATCAGATCGGAATCGAAGAAACCCATGCTGGCGTCGTGGGTGGAGAACCCGCCGATCGCGATGGTGGTGAAGCTGTGGCAGATCGCATCGAATAACGACATGCCGGCACCCCAGTACGCGAGGGCACAAACAATGGTTAAGCCGAGATAGATGTACCAGAGTGCTTTAGCCGTTTCGGTAATCCGCGGTGTGAGCTTGCTGTCTTTCATCGGCCCCGGCGTTTCGGCTTTGTACAGCTGCATGCCGCCCACACCCAGCATCGGCAGAATTGCCACGGCCAACACGATGATGCCCATGCCGCCGAGCCACTGCAGTTGCTGGCGGTAGTACAGAATCGATTCCGGCAGGTCGTCGAGACCAGAAAGTACCGTTGCACCGGTGGTGGTGAGACCGGACACCGACTCAAACACCGCATCGGTAAACGTCATCTGCGGCATTTCGGCAAAGAACAGCGGCATGCAGCCCATCGTGCCCAGACCCACCCAGAACGCGGCGACAATTAAGAAACCGTCACGCAATCGCAGTTCTTCAATCTGGCCCCGCACCGGCAACCAGATCAGCGTGCCGACGCCAAAGGTGACGGCGAAGCCGAGCAGAAAAGCGTTCGTCGCACCGTCGTTGAAATACCAGGACACGGCCACCGGCGGCAGCATGCTGACGCTGAACAGCATCAACAAAAGGCCAAGAATGCGTTGTACTACTGTGAGATGCATTCGTTAGTGCAGTTCCGTGAGCGCATTGCTGAAAGTATTAGAGCGCAAATAACCGCTCAACGTTATCGGTCTGGCGGCGGTCGGTCATAAACAGAATGAGGTGATCGTCTTCTTCAATGACGGTGTCGTGGTGCGCGGCCATGATTTCTTCGCCGCGAATGATCAGACTGATGTTGGTGCCTTTCGGCAGCCCGATGTCTTCAATGGCTTTGCCCACCACTTTTGATTCGCCGGGCTTGCCGTGCGCAATTGCCTCGATCGCTTCGGCGCGGCCGCGACGCAGTGAGTGCACTTTAACGACGTCACCGCGGCGAATGTGCGCCAGTAGCGAACCAATGGTGATCTGCTGCGGCGAGATCGCCACATCGATACCACCGCTTTTCTCCACAAGCTCCGCGTACGCCGGGCGATTGATCAGCGCCATCACTTTGTTGCAGCCGAGCTTCTTCGCCAGCATCGCTGACAGAATGTTGGCTTCTTCGGCATTGGTCAGCGCGCAGAACACATCGGCGCTGTCAATGTTCTCTTCGAGCAGCAGGCTTTCATCGGCAGCGTCGCCGGTGAGAACGATGGTTTTCTCGAGGCGCTCGGAGATTAGGCGGGCGCGGGCTTTATCGCGTTCGATCAGCTTGACGCGGTTCGTGCCTTCAAGCGCTTTCGCGAGACGGAAACCGATGTTGCCGCCACCTGCAATCACCACGCTACGCACAGAGCGCTCGTGTTTGCGCATCTCGGGCATGATGCCGTGCAGGTCGGCAGCAGCGGCGGCGAAAAACACTTCATCGTCTTCCTGAATCAGTGTGTCGCCTTCTGCCGGAATGCTGTCGCCGTCGCGGTAGATGGCTGCCACCCGGGTTTCCACGGTCGGCAG
This sequence comes from uncultured Chromatiaceae bacterium, assembly GCA_964384295.1. Lineage (GTDB taxonomy): Bacteria > Pseudomonadota > Gammaproteobacteria > Steroidobacterales > JABIQA01. Next base: position 11,526 of record CAYLLI010000040.1, on the reverse strand, counting down.
ATGCGACGGCAGTTCCCGCAGCTCTTCGCCGACTAAGCGCCCGTCACGACGGGCCTTAACGCCGGCCATATGCACGCGGCCGTCGGCAAATTCCAGCACCTGAAAGGCAGCAGGAAAGCGAATGAGCTGTTGTACGTGCTCAGTGACCAGCTGTTCCGGCGAGATCCAGACATCCACCGGCATCGCATCCTGATGAAACAGGTTAGGCGCGTTGCTGTATTCCGCCGCGCGAATACGGGCGATTTTGGTTTTGGTGCCGAACATCGTGAACGCGATCTGGCAGGCAATCATGTTGACTTCGTCGCTGCGGGTGAGCGCGATAATCATGTCGGCATCGGCAACGCCGGCACGTTGCAGCGTCGACGGGTAAGCGGCATGGCCGATAACGGTACGAACGTCGAGACGGTCTGACAGGTTCTTCAGCGCCGCCGGGTCTTTATCGACAATGGTGACCTCGTTCGCTTCTTCGCGGGCGAGCTGATAAGCAGCGGTCGAGCCGACCTGACCGGCTCCGAGAATAAGTATGTTCATGCGTTGTTAATCGCTGTGAGCAAAGTGGAATCCTGAGCCGTTCAGCATGACAAACCACACTGCCGGCACCTGACGTCAAAAAACATCGTCAACCGCTGCCTTGCGAATTTGATTCTACAACAGTTCGACTTACAGCAGTTCCAAATTGGCGTACGACATCACCAGCCATTTGGTGCCCTCGTACTCAAAATTAATTTGCACCCGGGCATGCGGTCCGGTGCCTTCGTAATTCATCACGACACCTTCGCCGAACTTACCGTGCCGGACCCGCTGGCCGAGCTTGACCGGTGCTTCCGAGGCCGCAGCAGCACTGCGTTTGCGGCTGGCCGGCCGGACGATGCTGGTGTGCGCGGCCGGCCGTGTGACAGCAATCTTCGGCCGGATTTCTTCCACCAGCTCGGTCGGAATTTCGCGAATGAAACGTGAGGGCTGGGCATACGTATCCGACCCCCAAAGCCGGCGTTGTTCTGCATGACTTAAGTAAAGTTGTTGCATGGCGCGCGTGATGCCCACATAGCAGAGCCGGCGCTCCTCCTCGAGCCCGTTGGCGTCGTTAACCGAGCGCTTATGCGGGAACAGCCCTTCTTCAACACCGGCGATAAACACCAGCGGAAATTCGAGCCCTTTTGCCGAGTGCAGCGTCATCATCTGCACGCAGTCTTCCCATTTGTCGGCCTGCTCTTCACCGGCTTCGAGTGCGGCGTGCGCCAGAAAGGCGACGAGCTCAGGCATGTCCTCGTCGGCATCTTCCGGATCAAAACTGTCGGCGGCGGTGACGAGTTCTTCGAGGTTTTCGACCCGGGCTTCGCCGCGCTCGCCTTTCTCTTTCTTCTTGTAGTGGGGAATTAAACCGCTGTTTTGCACGACGTGGTTCACTTGTTCGGCAAGGTCGAGCTCGGCCGTGTCGATGGTGAGGGTTTCGATTAACGCCAGAAAGGCTTTCACCGAGTTCGCGGCGCGCGCCGACAGTTGACCGCCGGCGGCCGTTAATGCGGACTGCCACATCGTCGTGGCGTTGGCGCGGGCGTACTCGCGAATAATGGTGACCGTGGCGGCACCGATACCGCGGGTGGGTAAGTTGATGATGCGTTCAAACGACGCGTCGTCATCGCGGTTGGTCATCAGCCGCAAATACGCCATCGCGTCTTTAATTTCAGCGCGCTCGAAGAAGCGCAAGCCCCCGTACACGCGGTACGGAATGCTGTGCTGAAAGAACGCTTCCTCAAACACGCGCGACTGGGCGTTTGAGCGATACAAAATAGCCACGTCGGCACGCGGGTTGCCCTGGGCTACCCAGTCTTTAATGCGGTTGGTAATGAACTCGGCTTCGTCGCGTTCGTTGTAGGCATTGTAGATGCGGATCGGATCGCCTTCGTTGCCTTCCGTCCACAGGTTTTTGCCCAGACGCCCGCCGTTATTGTCGATGACGGCGTTGGCGGCGTTCAGAATGTTGGCGGTTGAGCGGTAGTTTTGCTCCAGTTTCACCATGCGAATGCCGGGAAAGTCGCGCTGCAGGCGCTGCATGTTTTCCACGCGTGCCCCGCGCCAGCCGTAGATCGACTGGTCGTCATCGCCGACGGCAAACGGAATGCCGCTTTGGCCGGTCAGTACCCGGAACCAGGCGTACTGAATGGTGTTGGTGTCCTGAAACTCGTCGACCAGCACGTGACGGAACCGCCGCTGGTAGTGCGCCAGTATGTCAGGGTTTTGCAGCCACAGTTCGTGGGCCCGCAGCAGCAACTCGGCGAAGTCGACTAACCCCGAGCGTTCGCAGATCTCCTGATAGTCGCGATAAAACTTAATCATCTGCGCGCGGGTGAAGTCGCCGCGGTCGTCCATGGTGTCGGGACGCCGGCCTTCGTCTTTCTGCGCGTTAATAAAGAACTGAATCTCTCGCGGCACCCATTGGGTGTCGTCCATCTCCTGGCTCTTCACCATGCGCTTGATCAGGCGCAGCTGGTCGTCGGAGTCGATGATCTGAAAGCCCTGTGGCAGCCGCGCTTCTTCGTAATGGCGCCGCAACAGGCGGTGCGCGAGACCATGGAAGGTGCCGACCCACAAATTACCGACCGGCATGTTTAACAGCGCTTCAATACGCGCACGCATTTCGGCAGCCGCTTTGTTCGTAAATGTCACAGCCAGAATGCCGAGCGGCGACACATCTTCGACATCAATCAGCCACGCAATGCGGTGCACCAATACACGCGTCTTGCCGCTGCCCGCACCCGCGAGCACCAGCGTTGGTTCGGCAGCTGCCGTGACGGCTTCGCGCTGAGCGTCGTTCAAGCCTTCAAGTATTGGTGTTACATCCATGTACGCAGAGTCCGGCGGGAGATTTCGCTGACAGCAGTCTATAGCAAAGCGCTAAAGGTTGGACGAGTCACATCGCCACAGCGTTTGGTTCGGATTAATCAGTCCGGGCACTGCCACAGCACGGCAGTTACTACTGTCGATGATCGGCAACGTTGCGGTGCACGGAATGGCATCTGCAATGTCCGGTGTGCTGACAAACAGTGGCGGCGGTTCTGTTGAAAACACCAACCGGTCGTAAGCGCGACGCTCGGCAGCCAGATCCAGCAACAAACGGTTGGCTTTGTCGCAGGCACGTACCGTGCCCCCCTCGCCGAGTGCGGCAGCCATCGCAGCAATGTTGTCGGCGACATCCGGTTGCGCCACCGGCAGCCCGCCGGCGAGCACGCCGGTAATGGCCCACGCCAGTGCATCGCGTTCGATCAGCGGGTTTTGTTCGCGCAGTTCGTTCAACCGTGCCAGGTAAGCCGGGTCGCTGCTGAACGCATCGAGCTGGCGATTGCCGAAAATCTGCAGCAGCTCGCTGATGCGAAACATCGCGTACACCGAACCGAAACTCGCCGCCTGGCGATACCACTCGATGGTTTCCAGCGGGTTGGTGTTGTCGCTGCTCATGCTGATTTCAGCAAGCGCCTGAGCGGCAGCGATGTCACCGATGCCGGCAAGGGCAATGAGTTCTGCGGGGGGTGTTTCGGCATAGACGGTTTGCAGCGTGCTTGGCCCGGTTCTGCCATAGACTTGCAGCGGTCCTAAGTAGCCTCGCTTTTGGTACCAGTCGATGGTGCTTGCCGTGAGCTCCTCAAGCGGTATGTTGCGACCTTTTAATGCAATCTCGAGATCAGCGCGGGTGCGAATGGCCGGCGGTATGACGTTGTCCGGTGTGTCGCCGGTATCGAGCGTGATCGGGTCCGGGTCGATGGACTGATCCACCAGACTTAAGATCACATACAACAGCACGCCGAGCAACACCGTCGCGAGCAGAATCGAGACGTTGGCGCGGGTGACGCTGTCGTTCTTTTTCTTCAGGGCGGTCTTCTTAGTGTGGGTGCGGTCAGGCCTTTTCAGGTCCGGCGCGCAGTGCTGCATGGTTTAAATTAATGACCGATAACAACAGCAGCGCGGCCACGCCATTATGCGCGGTTGCCACTGCCAACGGCAGTCCGAACCAGACCGTGGCAATACCCAGAGTGATTTGCGTGACCAATGCGGCCAGCACAAACATCGATGCGGTCTTCACCCGCGGCCCCATGTTGGAGCGTAGGTACTTGTGACCGGCGTACATCAGCACCAAAAACGCGATCATCGCGCCGAGCCGATGCGTAAAGTGAATGGCCACGCGCGCCGGCGCTTCGAGCACGCCGAACTCATAGTCTTGATCGAGCCCGCGCCACATGATGAAGCCTTCGTTGAAATCAATTTGATCGGGCCACCACTGACCCTGACAGGTCGGCACGTCCGGGCAGGCAAGGGCCGCGTAGTTGGAGCTCGTCCAGCCACCCAGAGCAATCTGGCAAACCAGCACAACCAATGCCACGACGGCAGCAACCGGCACCGCGCGCTTCGCGCCGTCGTCCGGAAAACGGCTTTCCAGCACCAGCCAGAACAGCAGGCTTAATGTCGATAAGCCACCTAGCAGGTGCCCCATCACAATGAGTGGTTTAAGCAACAGCGTGACGGTCCACATGCCGAGTAAGCCCTGAAAGCAAACCAGGAAAAACAGCAGTATCGGCACCTTCACCGGCTGCGTCGGGTCGCGGCGGTTTAAAAACGCCAGCAGCGCAATCAGCATGATTGAAAAGCCGAGCGTGGATGCTGCGTAACGATGGATCATCTCGCGCCATGCCTTCGTGGCTTCGAGCGGGCGCTCCGGGTAGGCCGCTTCGGCTTCCGCCACGGCTTCTTCAGCACTTGGCACAAAGAACGAGCCGTAACAACCCGGCCAGTCGGGGCAGCCCAGGCCAGCGTCGCTTAAGCGCACCCAGGCACCCATCACAATCACGACCAGCGCGAGTGCGGTGGCAAACAGACAAATTCGTTGGTACCAGACTTTCATAACTTTATTCTTTAACAACAGGCTTAACCGAAGGCGCTGCCTTCAGTGGGTAAATGCGTTTTTCGGGTCAGCCGATTTGCGACAGCTTCAACAGCTTTTTAATGTCCGCGCGCATGTCAGCAATGGGCATCTCGCGCGGGTAGCGCAGAATGACGTTGCCCTGCGGGTCGACCAGATACAGATCACCGACCGTGCGCTCCGGCAAAGTCGCTAACGGTTCGGCCGCCTTTTCGGCATCGACTACATAAAGCGCCGGATGCTCGACCGTCATGTAGGCGCGATCGATCGAACCGCTTTCTGCCAAAAACACCAGTTGCAAACGCGAGGCGTCTTTGCCGAACGTTAAGCGCATCTGACGTATATCGACCAAGCGTGATTTGCAGAGTTCATCGCAGCTGCCGGGCCCGGTGTACAGCACACTCCAGACACCTCGCAGGTGTTTGCGCGGTTCACGACCGCTGGCTTCGGCCAGCGTGATGTCGGGAATAGTCACCGGCGGCCACAACAGCTCGCCTTTTTCGAGGCTGCCTGCCGGACGCCAGTCACCGGTGGCATAAATAAACACCGCAATCGCGAGCGGGCCGAAAAACAAAAAGTTGATCAGCAGAAAGGCGCGCCGGCCGGATTTCTGACGGGGGTTTAAGGGCTCGTTCATGGGTAGCTAGTCTGTCGTTTCGGCGGCGGCACGCTGTTGCCGCGCAGCCCGAATATTCAGGAAGGTGTAAATAATGAGGGCAAGCGCGCCAAAAGAAAACCACTGCAGCGCGTAGCCGAGATGGGTTTCGGGGCTCATGATCTCGGGTTCCCAGTCGCGGCGGTAGCCATCGGGTTGGTCGCTATCGAGCAGCAACTGCCATTCCAGTACTGAAACGCCGAGCATTTGGCTGATCTGTGCGCTGGTGGGCCAGGTCATTGGCAACGGCCAGCTGACGGTGGCCGGATCGGGCAGCGGCGCGTCGATGCGCACGCCGGGGGCGGGTAAGAATGCGAGCCGACCGCTGATGCGGCGGGCGTCACCGTTCACCGAAACTTCCGGAAGCTGCAGCCGGTCGGCAGAGCCCTTGGCCCAGCCGCGATTCACCAGCACCACTTGCCCGTTATCCAGTGCAAACGGCGTTAACACCTGATAGCCGACCTCGCCGTTGGACACCATGTTGTCGATGAGCACCTGCTTCTCCGGTTGGTAGCGACCGGACAACGAGAAGCGCCGGTACAGCATCGTTTTGGCATCGGCGGCAGACACGGGTGCGGTCAGCACCGGCGTTTGGCTCGCGTCGTTAAAGCTGTCGATAAAGGCGCGTTTTTGCTCGGCGCGGTCGAGTTGCCAGAACCCTGCCGACAAAAAAATTGTCAATCCGAAAGCGAGCAGCAGCGTCGACCAGAAGAGTCGCTTCACGGCAGAACTTCGGCCGTTGGTTTCGCCGGTTGGCTGCCCACTGTTATTATTTGCGTTCATCGTTGAAGCGGTTATTCTGCCGCGGCTGCCGAATGAGCAGCGGAGTGTTTCATGTTAATCAAAGTTCTTATTTTGCTGGTGTTGCTGGCCATTATCGCCAGCCTCGGATCGGGCCTGTTCTTCCTGATCAAAGACAAAGAAGGCAGCAGCAAGCGCATGGCAAACAGCCTGACAGTCCGTATTGTATTGTCTATCGCACTGTTTGTTTTGCTTATTCTGGCGTATCAGCAGGGCCTGATCCGGCCGCACTCCGCACTGCCGAACAAACCGGCTGCCGAAGCGGCACCCTAAACGTATTCCTGTAGCAACTATTCCTGCAGTAGCTCGGCAAACGCCGGCGACATCGTTTCTGTGATTTCGCCTTTGGCATTGCTGCTCACCAGATTCACGGCCAGGTTGTAGCGTTCTGCCAGCGCCAGTGCTTCAGTCTCTCCGGTAACCAGCAGTGCGGTCGCCCAGGCGTCCGCGGTAATGGCATCGGCGGCCACCACGCTCACTGCACCAATGCCGTTGGTAACCGGCCAGCCGGTTTGCGGGTTGATGCTGTGAGAGTATCTAGTGTCCTGATATTCAAAGAAATTTCGGTAGTCGCCTGAAGTGGCAATGGCTGCATTGCCAAGCTCTATGACCCGCTGCACGCTGCGTTCGCCGGCTACGGGTTTTTCAATGGCGACACGCCACGGTGCACCGTCGGGCTTGTTGCCCTGAGCACGCAGTTCGCCGCCGACTTCGACCAGCCACGCCGACTTGCCGGCCTCGTTTAATAGCTTCGCCACCTGATCGACGGCATAGCCTTTGGCAATCGCCGACAGATCAATCGCGGTGTCCGGGTTGGTTTTTTTCAATGCCGGGGGTTCGTTTCTGATTTCGACATTCTTGAAGCCGACGCTTGCCAGCAACGTTTGCACCCGATCGGCCGGCGGCGGCTCATAGCGGTTGCCGGTCGCACCAAACCCCCACAGGTTCACCAGCGGCCCGACGGTGATATCGAACGCACCGCCGCTTTGCTCGCTGATGGTTTGCGCCTTCAGCACAATCTCAACAAAGGCAGGACTGACCTCAAACCATTCGCCTGCGGGTGCCGCGTTAAACCGGCTGATCTCGGAGGTTTCGATGTACGTCGACAGGCTTTGGTTCAGCGCCTGCAGCTTCGCATCGACCGCAGCATCGAGTTCTGCATCGGGTGTGCCAAAGTACTTCACCGAGTAGGTCGTGCCCATGGTTTGCCCGTTGATGCTTTGCGGGACCGGGGAGCAGGCCGCGAGAACGGCGCAGGCCACCAGCAGCAGTGCCGCGGGAATTCGGGTCGGTTTCAGTGTTGCGGGTTTCATCGGTATCAGGCGCTGCTCAGTTGGTATTCCTGCCAGAGTTTCTCGCAGCGCGCGGCCATCGGCGCGAACCGCGGAAAGCTCAGGGCCTGCAGTATCAGACCGGCAAACACGAACGGATACGCCGCGCTCGCCGGATTGCCGACCATCACAGCCACCAGCCCGAGCATCGCGATCGTCTCATTGAGCGCCCAGCCGGCCAGCTGCACTGCCTGAATCGCACGGAACAAACGCCACAGTCCCTGCTCAAACGGGTGCGTGATGGCATCGGGCACCCGCATCCTTCGGCTCTGCAACATGGCCACGAGGCGACGGTCGGAGTAGGTATATGTACGGATCAATAGCGAAAAAACGCCTAAACCGATGCCGGCAAAGTGAAAAATGCTCAAATTTATTGTCGAAGAGGGGTTTTTTACCGTGAATGATTCGGCCGGTGGTGCGATAATCTGCGCCGCGGCAGCCAGTGCAAGGATGCCGCCGCAGAAAACCAGCCACATGATTTGGCGCTGTCGCTCCACAGGTTGGGTCAGACGAACGAAATCCGCCGACAGGCCGGAATTTTTTTCGTCGGCAGAACTGACTTGTGACACTGCAACACCTTATAATTCGGGGTTAATCCCTGACAATAACGGCTCGCCCTGTGGCAGTCCATTCGCGTGCGCGAAGGAAACACACAAGGTGCGCCGGTATCAAACTTGACCGTCTTTAGTAGAAGCCACTGTGATTAAAATTAAAAAAGGCCTCGACATCCCGATTACCGGTGAGCCCGAGCAGCGTATTTACGACGCGCCTGCGGTGTCCCGCGTTGCTGTTGTCGGCCGCGATTTTATTGGTCTGAAACCCCGCATGCTGGTGGCCGAAGGTGACCACGTCAACCTCGGACAGCCGGTGTTTGAAGATCGCCGCAACCCGGGTGTTGTGTTCGCGGCTCCGGGTACCGGCAAAGTCATTGAAGTGAATCGCGGTGAGCGCCGCATTCTGCAGTCGGTCGTTATTGAACTGGACGATCCGAACTCCGATGCCGATCCGGTCGAGTTTCCGAAGCACTCCAGCGATGCTTTAAGCGAATTGAGCAGCGATGCCATTCGCAAGCAGCTGATTGAGTCCGGGCTTTGGGTGGCACTGCGTTCGCGGCCATTCAATAAAGTGTGCAACGTAGAGAGCAAGCCGGCGGCACTGTTTGTTACCGCAATGGACACCTCACCGCTGGCACCCGATGCCGAGCTTGTGATTGGTGAAGAAGCCGATGCGTTCGCCGACGGTTTGAAACTGCTGTGCGGCCTTGCCGATGAAGCGCCGGTCCACCTGTGTAAGGCACCCGGCACCAGCATTCCCGAGTGCGATGCGGCGAACCTGCAGGTGCACGAGTTTGGCGGCCCGCATCCGGCAGGCCTGGTCGGCACCCACATCCATTTCCTCGAGCCGGTCAGTGCCACGCGCATTGTATGGACGATTAATTATCAGGACGTCATTGCCATTGGTAAGTTGTTTACCAACGGCCGTCTTGCACCCCGCCGCATCATCTCACTTGCCGGCCCGTTGATTGAAAAGCCGCGTCTGCTGGCCACGCGCGTTGGCGCTTACATTCCTGAATTGATTGAGGGTGAGCTGCCGGAGGTGAAGGCCCGCGTCATTGCAGGCTCTGTATTGATCGGCCGCCGCGCCAGAGGCTGGGGCGCGTACCTTGGCCGCAATCATTATCAGGTGTGCGCACTGGCCGAAGGCGGTGAGCGTGAGTTCCTCGCCTGGATTCGCCCGGGGCCAGACAAGTTCTCGAACACCCGTGCCTATATCTCCAATCTGTTTAAAGGGAAGAAGTTCCCGATGAACACGATGGCGAACGGCAGTGATCGTGCGATGGTGCCCATCGCGATGTACGAAACGGTGATGCCGCAGGACTTTCTGGCTACGCAATTATTGCGGGCTTTGTTGGTCAAAGACACTGTGACGGCTCAGCAGCTCGGCTGCCTTGAGCTGGCCGAAGAAGATTTGTCGCTGTGCTCATTCGTGTGCCCGAGCAAGCACGACTTCGGCCCCATTCTGCGTGAAAACCTAGACATTATTGAGAAGGAAGGCTGATGCGTAAGTTCAGAGGTTTTCTTGACCGCATCGAACCGCTGTTTGTAAAAGGCGGTAAGTACGAAAACTACGAAGCCGTGTACGAGATGATCGACACGCTCTTCTATTCGCCGCCGCACACCACGCGGACGTCGCCGCACGTACGTGACGGTATCGACCTGAAGCGGGTCATGGTGTTTGTGGTGGTGGCCGTGATTCCGTGCGCGTTGTTTGGCATGTGGAACACCGGCTTTCAGGCGAACACGGCCATGGCCGACATGGGTATTACGTCGGTGGAAGGCTGGCGCGGCGCAATCCTTAGCCTGCTGGGTGTCGGTTTTAACCCGAACAGCTTTTACGACTGCTTCGTGCACGGCATGGCGTACTTTTTGCCTGTCTACATCGTCACACTGGCCGTGGGCGGTTTCTGGGAAGTGCTGTTTGCATCGGTGCGAAAGCACGAAGTGAATGAAGGCTTCTTTGTGACCTCCATTCTCTACGTCTGCATTCTGCCCGCCACCATTCCGCTGTGGCAGGTGGCTCTGGGCATTACGTTTGGTGTGGTCATTGGTAAAGAGATCTTTGGTGGCACCGGCAAAAACTTCTTAAACCCGGCGCTCACCGGCCGTGCGTTTTTGTTCTTTGCCTACCCCGGCAACATCACCGGTGACACGGTGTGGACCGCGGTTGACGGCTTTAGTGGCGCAACCCCGCTGGCGAATGCGGCAGCCGGTGGCATTCAGGCAGTGATGGACAGCGGTGTGACCTGGATGCAGGCCTTCATGGGTAGCGTGCAGGGTGGCATGGGTTCAACCTCTGCGATGTGCGCCCTCGTTGGTGCGGCATTCCTCATTTACACGCGCATCGGTTCATACCGGACCATGGGCGGTGTGTTCCTCGGTATGGTGGTGACCAGCACCTTATTGAATGCGGTTGGCAGTGAGACCAACCCGATGTTCTCAATGGGCTGGCAGTGGCACTTCGTGCTGGGCGGCTTTGCGTTTGGCATGGTGTACATGGCGACTGACCCGGTCAGTAGTGCGATGACGAACACCGGGCGTTGGATCTACGGCGGGCTCATCGGCTTTATGGCCGTGATGATTCGTGTGATTAACCCGGCGTTTCCCGAAGGCATCATGCTCGCGATTCTGTTTGGTAATTTGTTTGCACCGCTGATTGATCATTTCGTGATTCAGTCCAACATTCGCCGGCGTGAAGCGCGTCTGGCGCGCGTTGAAGCGGGAGGCACCGGATCATGATTTTTAATCTTCCCAATGATGACACCCGCAAAGTTGTCGCTGTGGCTTTGTCGCTTTGCCTGGTGTGTTCACTGATCGTCTCGACGGCGGCCATTTTTCTGCGGCCGCTGCAGGAAGTGAACAAAACGCTCGACATGAAGAAGAACATTCTTGATGTCGCAGGTCTGCTGCAGCCGGGCACCGACATCAACGCGACGTTCGAAGAGCGTATTGAAGTTCGCATCGTTGACTTTGCCACCGGTGAATTTACCGACGCAGTCGATGCAGCGACCTACGATCAAAAGCAGGCGGCACGTGACCCTGCCAGCAGTGAAGCCCTGAGCAAGGGCGACGATGTTGCGAGTATCGGCCGGCGCGCCAACTACGGTTCGGTTTACCTGCTGAAAGAAGGCGACACGCTGAAACAGCTGATTCTGCCCGTTCATGGTTACGGCCTGTGGTCGACCATGTACGGGTTTGTGTCGGTTGAGCCCGACCTGAACACCGTCGCCGGTATCAAGTTTTACCAGCACGGCGAAACGCCGGGGCTGG
>CAYLLI010000039.1:0-15310 GCA_964384295.1 uncultured Chromatiaceae bacterium | reverse complement strand
GCCCGCGTTGAGCGGGCTTTTTTTGTGGCGTTCAGCCTGTTCGCTTAGCTCACCTTGCGGCGGAACCAACCGAAAACAGCCAGCGCTGAAGGGAACAGCAGCAGCGCACCGGGAACCGGTACCACCTGAACATCCATACGAACTGCCTCAACCGGCCATCCTGCACGGCTAACCTGCAGCGCGAAGTTGTATTCGCCGTTCACGTTCGGGTCGAATGCGCCGGCGGTCGGGGCAGTGATGAAACCCGGAACATCCGAAGCCAGGAAACCAAACAGCAAGTTCTGAGAACCTTCGAGGCGTGTCAGCGTAGGATCTTCCGACAAAATAAAGTTGGTCAGATTAATGACACCAAGTCCTGACGGACCGTTATCAAACGCAGGATCAAAGTCGTAGAACAGATTGATGTCGTAGTCGGCAAGCAACGCACCGGGGCCATCAACGTCAACGTAGAAGTTGAAGTTCCACAACGCACCTTCGTCAGCACTTTCGCCGTTGCCGCCGAAGTTTGAACCGGCGTTCGCAAAGTAGGTGCCTGCGCCATCATTCGTCAGCGCCGGGTTTGAAAAGCGCTGCGTGGCGCTCAACGCAACCGTAATCAGCGTATCGCCATCTTCAAACTGACGTGACACTGCCACTTCGTCGTTAGGAATACCCTGTCCGCCAAAGGTTGCTTCAGGAAGCGGACCAAACACATCAAACAGCGGTGCAGCAGATGCGGCTACTGATGCAAGGCCCAACACGATTGCAGCGACACCGCTGCCGATAATTTTGCGATTCAAGATGAATCCCCTGTATTGCCTGACTCAATGGCTGCTTTTTCTATCCTGAAAAATCCAGCCCGTTTTTCTTATGCTCGGAAACGTTTTCGACGTTAGTGAATAAACAGATGTGGCAAAGCAAAAAAATTTCGTTAGCACATCATCGATTCGCGTTTCCGTGACGCAATTATAGTTCAGCAGCACAGGATTGATATCACTCGATCGAGTGAGTTTTTATGATTATGTTAAGTGTTCGATGTACAGCATTAAGCGGCGTACAACTATCGAGCCTTGCAAGCCATCACGACCAGCCGGCAACCCCGATCAGGGCGAGATAAAGCAGCGGATACACCCACCGCATAAACCGATTGAGCACTCTACCCATATCCTCCCGCTCGCGCAGCGCAAACCGACTGCCGGCAATCGCCACTGCCAAACCAAAAAAGACCATCACGGTTGCACCAATCACGAACATATCGGCGCGCGTTACATAGGCCACCTGCGGGAGCGTCAGTCGCACTGAAAAACCAAACGCGATTAACGAGAAGATTGATGCGGTAGAGACTGCGACCCGGGATGGCACCACTGAAGCGGGCAGCCAGAACACGGACCAGGCCATAAACAAAATGAGACTCATCGGCAGCAGCATCGTAATCAGGTAATACCGGGTCTGCCGCTTCGCTTTTATGCGCAGCGACAGCTGCGGAAATTCATTGCCGCTACTCGCAACAAACAGCGGCGCATTTGCCACCGGCAACATTTCAAAATCCCAGCCTTCGACACTGAACGAATCCGCGAAGCCCGAACTGTCGGCTACATAGACCAGGCTAAGTTCATCGGTGTTGTGACCGTAAGACAACAAATCGACCGTCAGCAGCTGCTCATCAAACGGGAAATCCTGCAAGCGCATATCGACGGCCACACTGCCATAGAAACGCTGCTCGACAGAGACGGTGCCATCGTCAGTCACGGTTGCACGGCGCGGCAAACGCGGCGCCAACGTCCGGTTATTGGCAGCCAGCAAGCGGGGCGTCCAGATTGCATCCTGGGGAAACACGCGGGTCGCACCGTGCCGCTGATCTTCCGGCAAAGCCAGCCGTGGATCCTTCCAGGAAAAGTACGTAAAGAGATCGACGGTAAAACGCTGATTTACTGTATCGACACTGTCAATGTCGAGCAGATACGTGGAAATGCGGACTTCGGTTTTCACGCCGTCGGGATCAGGGCGCTCGCCACTGATCTGTGCACCCGCAGGCAGCGCTATGCAAAGCTGCGAGACTGCAATAAGTAACAAAGTTCGAACCGACTGACGCACCGGGAAAACTCCTGACTACCGCAACAATATTTATAGCATGCATCAGCGAGAATGCCGCATGCAACAAGGGGAAATACAGCCGCCATTGCGGCATCCCGCCGTACTTTGTGGCAAGCTACAGCGATTCGGTCACAGCAGCCTGAGAACACCACGTTGAGCAATAACAGAACCCGCATCGCGTTCGTCAGTTCGGACGCCGAACTCGCGACTGACGCGCTCAAAGAACTGACGAGTCGCTACGGCAATGCTCCGGTCGATGACTGTGATGTGATTGTCGCTTTAGGCGGCGACGGCTTCGTGTTGCGCTGCTTGCATGACTACATGGACACCAATACACCGATCTATGGCATCAACCGCGGCACCGTCGGGTTTTTGATGAACGCCTACGATGCCGATGACCTGCCGGCACGAATCGCTGACGCCCAGGAAGAAATTCTGCACCCGCTGTCAATGCGGGCCACGTCGACAAACGGCGACGTCGTCGAAGCTCTGGCATTTAATGAGGTCGCACTGCTGCGTTCTTCGCGACAGTCCGCTAACTTGCGAATACTGGTCAACGGTCAGGTGCATCTGGAGGAACTGATCTGTGACGGCGTGCTGGTGGCCACACCGGCGGGCAGCACCGCTTACAACTTATCCGTGCATGGCCCCGTCGTGCCGCTCGGCACTGATCTGGTCGCACTGACGTCTATCAGCGCATTCCGCCCGAGACGCTGGCGCGGCGCGCTTCTGCCAAGCTCGGCTGAAATCACGATCGAAAATTTGAATCCCAAGAAGCGCCCTATCGATGGTGCGGCGGATCACACCGAGATTGTCGATGTTGTGTCGGTTACGGTGTCACAACACCCCAGCAAATCGGTCGTCATGCTGTTTGATCAGGGGCATTCGCTCAACGACCGCATTCTGCGCGAGCAGTTTGCCATTTAGGGCCTCAACCGGCACTCACTTCCAGCAGATCAAGTTTCATGCCCGCAGGTGACTGAGCGCGCACTACTCTGCCAGAACCCAACAGTGTTTCACCCTCTATAACGGCACCGACGGTCAATCCTTCCTGCGCGAGCACCGCAATCGTGTCATCCAGCGATTCAACCACGCAGCCACAGGCAATCACCCCGGTCGCAAACGGCTGCGTGCGCGCGAACCGGTTTTCACCCGGCAGCCGCTCATAGCTGACCAGCTCCATGCGGCCAAACGGCTCATCCGCTTTGCCCATCATTCGCAACTCAAGCGCAGCGCCTGGCGGCAAACCCACCACAGCCTCAATCTCCGGACCGCTGACGCGGTGATGGAGCAGCTCCTCCCAGCCAAACAAGGTCCGGTAAAAATTCGCCTCCGGTGCCGTATCAGGCACCACCACGACAAACGACGTCACGCCGGCAAAGCCTTTGTGCGAGAAAGGCACCTGAAACTCCGGCGCTTCGCTCAACACTTCAATAAACACCATGTTCGTGTCGTCATGACAGGGCATCTGAACTTCACGGGCGTGCAGCTTATCGAGGGTGTATTCGCCAATCTCCGAACGAAACGAAAAGCCCGCGGCTTTGAGCGCTTCGACATGAGCGTGCATGCCGGTGCAGGTGATATCGAGATTTTTGGGGCCGAGATCAATCGGTGCCGCATTGGCGCGAACCGCTTCACCGGGTTTTGCAAAGCGAACCAAATGAATTCTGCCGGCCGCTGCACCGGGGCTGGTCAGCAACACCTGCTCGGCAATATCGGCAGGCTCTACGCCCCAAAGCGTTGCCATGCAGTCGTCGGCCGACTGGATTCGACGCAAAACCTGAAAGCCCATTCGATCAACCCAGAAGCTCAAGGCATCATCGAGATCGCGGACACTGATTGTTATGTAGCCGACTCCGCCGGTGCTTCGTAAGGCCTGTGCTTGCTGTTCGCTCAACTCTGTCTCCCGTGTGCAGAAACAGAGTACACGCTATCGTCGGCGACTAGAACTGCACCTGCACGCAGTTGCAGGTGTCCGGAATAGCATAGAAAAGATGCCGCACCACTTCGCCGTCGGCAGGACGCCCCGGCGACATTTTTTTTACATTGGGCTCGGGCTTCATGACACTCCAGCCGGGTTGCGCCTGAAACCCTCCCGCCCGCTCTGTCGGTTCGGCCGCCGCCATTGAATCGGCTGACCCCTGATACCGCAGCTTATCGTCCTGCATCAGACTATCGAGATCAGCAGCGACAGCTGTCAAAGACAGCAGGCTCAGGAAAACGATATTCAGAACAAGTTGGCGCATGGTGCTACTTCATCAAGAGTCTGGAAATAGACTCCGGCTTATTGCGTTGGTTCAGCGCCGTTAATAGCGCCAGGTGACGGTGGAAATAAAGGCATCCCGCGAGCCGATAAAGCCGTTGTACTCAGCAGACACCGACCAGCGCTTGCTGATATCCCAGTTGCCGCCGAGCACCAGGTTCCACTCGTCGGTATTTCTCTGGTCAATCGTGTAGTCAACTTGCAACGAATCGCCGCCGGGCACCGGCAGAAACACCGTGCCGTCCACTTCGAGGTCCGCCTTCAGGTAGTTGCCACCCGCGAACAAAGCGAGAGTGCCGGCTCTGCCCAGCTCGACCAGGCGCCCCGCTCTGGGCGTGACGGTATAGGCGAGACCGCTCGTGTTGGTCGTGTCCATGTCGGCATAGGTCGCATTAAACGGTATTGTCACGAACCAACCGTTCCAGCCACCCGCGAGGATCGTCCCAAGGCCGTATGTGGTGCCGCGAAACGGCGCATCCAGAGGCAGGATAATGGTCTTGTCTTTCAGCAACGGACACAGCGGGTTAATCGGCAACCCCCCGCAGTTGGCTCCACTCTGTTCCAGCAGGCCGTTGCCATCGAGCACGACATCAATCGGGGCTTCGCCATCAAGCCTGCCGACCATGGCGAATACGTTCATAAACGGGAACAGCCAGGCATCGGCTTTGAGCTGCACCGATTCACTTTTCGCGCGCGCATTCTCAAAACTGACGAAGTCGAACGACTCTTTATCACCACCGCCAAGGCCCACTTTCAGCTCCTGCAGGATCATCGCCTGATCGACATTCGCATACGTCAGGCCAATCCCGTAGGCCTTTGGCAGGTCGTACCCTTCATCGATCACCTTCTGCGCGAGAAACGGCAGCTTTTGTTCCCACGTGCGCGGAGCACCTTTGGTTTGACGACCTTCATCCCGGTAGCCCGACACCGGAATGCTGGTCTCGGCAATCGCCATGTCGGTGAGCTCGGTATTGACAGTGATTTTCGAGAGTCGCGCGGTTGCCACGACGGTCACGCCGCTGTCGGTGCTGACAAACACCTCGTAATCGCCGTAGGGCGTGATGACCACGAGGCCGTCGGATGAACTGCTCTGCGATTCGGCACCGAGGCTCGACGTCCATTTACCCGAGGCCAAATCATCAAAGGCCTTTTGCGTTTTGGTGAGCACAACAAAGCTCTGACGGTCGGCCGCCAGCCCGACGCCGACATCGAAGCGCGTCAGGTTCAGGTAGTAGCGCTCGTCATTTTGAGTCGACACCAGCACACCGGCGCCGGTCGCACCGCCCAGCAACGGCACTTTCACGTTAGAGACCACGCCGGCGAAGTAGCCGGCCGATTCCGACAGAGCTTTTGCAAACTCCGGATCACTCGCGCTGAATTTTGCGACCAGCTCATCAGCCGTCGCATCAATGTCTGCGCGCACTGAGTCGCGTTCCTGCGGCGGAATGCTCGCGCAGGACGTTAAAAACAGTGCGCCTAAAACAAAAGCTCCGGTTGCCAGCAACCGGAGCCTGTCGCGCACAAGCACAAAAGACCGGATCATAAACAGATCCCTTTACTCGGTTTTAGAAAGCCCAAGTGTAGCCCAGGACCGGCCCGGACTGCCGCACATCCCAGGTAAAGTTGTTGAGTCCTTTCTCACCGTTGCTGAAATTGTTCTTGAAGTAACGATAGCCGAGGTTCACCGCCATGGTTTTACCGATCCGCCGGTTAAAAAACACCTCAGCATTGAATCCGGTATCCGAGTCGCCCAGCAAGGCGATGTCGGCGCGGCCCGAGACGAGCCATTTCTCTCCCAGCGGGTAAATCGCACGGGTTCCGACAAACAAGTCAGTCCAGTTCTCTGACAATGTCAGATTGGATGGCAGCGGCAGTGGCCCCGGGCCCTGAGGCAGACCACGAAACTTCAATTTCTGATCCTGATACCGGACACCGGCCAGCAGCTCCCAGTTCGGCACCAGTTTGTAGGCACCCCAGGCTTCGACCAGCCATACGTCCACGTCGAGTTTCGGATTACCGGGACCGGGTGTTTCCACCTCGGGTTCGAGCGAGATGTAGGTCGGATCAATCACAAACGCCCACTTACCTCTGTGAAACTCAGTGTGCAGTGACAATGCCATATTCAAATTACTAATAATGTCTTTGAACTGAGCGTCCACCGGAACACTGCCGTTGGGCCCTGCGTTGCCTTCAATTCCCAGGCCCCAAAGATAAGGCGCAAAGATCACCTCAAGGTCGTCGTCGCCTTTGTCGTCGCGAAGCACGCCCGCTGTTGCGGTGCCAGTCATTGCAACCCCAATCAACAACAGCGCTAACTGTCGAACTCTGTCTTTCATCAAATCATCTCCCCGTTCGGCAAACACAGGCTTTCCACTTACCCGACACTGTACCGGCTATTGACCCCAATCGTAATCTCTAAACTCTTCCGGGGTTTCGTATTCAAGAAAATCCTGCATCGAGAACGGCAACTGCTTGATGTTCTCCTTAATGCGTTCACCAATGGCGATGGTCTCCGGCCGGGCGTTGGAGAGCCCGGTCAGCGGAATACCTTTCGCATTGTCTTTATCCGGATAACGCTCTTTCATCAACTCGTGCCGGGCGCGCATCATTTTGAATTGGCCCTGAGTGTGGATCAGAGGCACCAGATGCGGGTTGTGCTCATGAGGGTCCTGATACAGATCGTAGAAGGAAGCGCCAATGCCCGTCGCGGCACCCGGATCATCTGAAATCCAATGCTGCTTGTAACGCCCTTTTACAGTAGCAGCCAACGTGTGCCCCTGATAGATATGCACGTAGTCGCGCCGCCCAAACGTATCCCCTTTTAGCAACACCGCTGTCTGATCCAGACCATCGATAACCCGGTCGCGCGGGATGTATTTGGTGGCTTTGCCGAGGCGGGCAAACGTCGTGTAGAGATCGGAAACATGCACGATGTCGCCGACCAACTGACCGGGCTCAATCACGCCGGGCCAGCGGGCAAATGCCGGCACACGCACGCCACCCTCGGTAAAGTCGCCTTTACCGCCACGGAACATCACCGCAGTCATCCCCCAGCCTGCTGGCGGGTTATGTACCATCGGGCCGTTGTCCGCCATCGCAACCACCAGCGTGTTCTCGGCAATCCCGAGGTCATCGAGTTCTTTCATCAATACGCCGATGAAATCGTCGAGGCGCACGTATGCTTCAGCCACCTTGCCGCCGTTCAGCGTGTTCTTCTTCATGTCCGGCAGCAGGAAGTTCAGCCAGTTGGGCCAGTACTCGGTAAAGAATGGCTTGCCGGATTTCGCGTTAGCGCGAATAAACTCGATCATGCGCCGCTCGCTCTCGGCGTCCATCTTGTCGTACCAGTCGTTGTTGGGTTTACCCCACTCCTTACCAAGCTCGCCTTTCTTACCTTCAATGATCTGCACCCAACCGATTGGCAACAGACCGGGGCTGTCGAGCTGGTATGGGTCAGGGGGCTGAATTTCCGGGCTGAACCCCAGGACCGCATTGGCTGCAGAACCACGCACGTCATACAAAGACGTAATTTGGTTCATTGGCGTGAAAAATGCCTCGTCAAACCCTTGGTTGTGCAGGTAACTCTCTTCAATATCACCTAAGTGGCCTTTTCCGTAATGGGATGTGGCATAACCCGCTTCTGAGAGAACCTCAGCAATGGTGACTTCGTCGCCGCGCATACCGGAGAACTCATGCGGCATACCCACGATACCCATGCCGTGACGCACGGGATGACGCCCGGTCAGAAACGCGGCACGCGTCGGTGTACAGGCCGGCTCGGAGTACATGCGGGTAAAATTAATACCCTCAGCCGCCATCTTGTTCAGATTCGGCGTTTCGTAGCCGAGGTTTTTCTGAATGGCGGGGAACCCTGCAGACCCGTACTGCTGATCATCCCAGAGAATATAGATAATGTTCGGCGGCTGACCGTACTTCGCTTCCAGCTCGGCAAGCTTGGCATCAAGCTCTGCATCTTCCTTTTCCCAGCGTTCGCCGTTTTGCGCTTTGAGCACAAAAAACTCGGCATCGTGGACAATATCTTTCGCCTGCACTGTCACAGACAGCAGCATCGCGGTGACGAGTAATCCTGTTTTTCTAAACATCGTTGACGACCTGTTTTTATGTTGGCAATTCATTTATTCGAGACACAGACAGTACTTGGCACTGCAGCACACGGCTATCACAAATCGGTCACAATGCCCGCAGTGCGCGCAATAATTGGCAGGACAGCTTTTGAAGCTCTACAGCGGCCCTGCCAATACATCAAAGCCGGCGCCTTCAATCAGCTCCGTTAATGCTTCCATACTGATAGACGCGTCCGACACGGACACGTCCACGGTGCCTGCTGTGTGACTGGCCTTCACGTCCGTAATCTCCGGGTGAGTCAGTAACGCCTTGGTGATGCTCGACTCACAACCACCGCAGGTCATGCCGTCTACTCGTACTGTTATCGTTTCCATAGTGTTTCCCTCAAAAGTGTCTCCCTCAACACATCGTTCTGACTAAGCCGCCGAATCCGTCAACGCTTCGATAATCGGACAACCGTCAACGCTACCGGAACCCGAGCACTCCGCGTTCAATTCACCGAGAACCCGTCGCATGCGCTTCAGGTCTTCGATCTTCCGGTCGATTTGCTCGAGCTTAGCGCGGGTCATTTCTTTAACATCGGATTTAGCGCCGCCGTTATCCTGCAGATTCAGAAGATGAAGTATTTCACCCAGCGTAAAGCCCAAGTCTTTGGCACGGGCGATGAATTGCAGGCGTTCAACGGTGGAATGATCGTAAAGGCGGTACCCGGCAGGGGTGCGCTCAGGCTCCGGCAGGAGGCCTTTGCCCTCGTAAAACCGCACCGTGTCGATGCTGACATTGGCGGCCTTCGCTACCGCGCCAATCTTATAAGAGGTGCCTGCGGTCATAGCCTGATCATACACCCTCAAACCCGTCACGAAACCCTGCTGATCAGACCTTCAGTTTGCGGTCGCGGGCAATGGAAATATCGGGGTGCCAGGTAGACTCTGCTCCCGGGCCGCGCCGCAGAATTGATGCGTCAATCATGTACGGACGCCCTTCCCGCGTCGCCGCAATCGCGCGCTTCATCACTTTCTTGATCTGGTCGGGTTTCTCGAGTTTAGATCCGTCAATTTCAAACCCTTTGGCGATGTCGACATAGTTGATGTCCGGATTGCCGAGGTAGCAGGACATATCTTTCCAGGCCGACTTGTCCTGCCGCGCCAGCTGCGAGAACAGCTGAATACGGCCGCGCTCGCCGTCATAGCTGTGGTTGTTGAACACCACCATGATGACTGGAATTTCATAACGCGATGCGGTCCACAGCGCTTCTATCTGACCGAACAACATCGCGCCATCACCGACCATCGTGATGACCTGACGATCGGGTTGTGCAATTTTCACGCCGAGTGCGGCACCAATGCCCCAGCCGAGCGCATAGCCGGTAGTCGGCCCGATAATCTCTTTCTTGCCGGGTGCGAAATTCATCCAGCGTTGCGGATCGCGACCGCCGGTTTCGACCACGACAATCGCATTCTCATCGAGCAATTGATCCATCTCGTAACACAAGCGATCGGCTGAGATGGGGCTGGAGTTCCAGTCGTCGGCGGCTTTCTTCATCTCGCGGGCTTTAATGCGTTCGAAGTCGGCCTGCGCTTTCTCCATCCGCGGCGTCCTCAGTGCCTCCAGCTGCGCATCAGTCGCTTTCGATTTCACGGCATCAAGCAACGCAGTAATGGTTTCTTTCATGCCGGCGGTAATCGGCAGATCGGTCGGATAACGGTTGCCGATTTTTTCGTATTCGACCCGGGCATCGATGACCGTGGCGGTGTCTTTGACCGGCTGCGTAATGATGGCCTGGTCCGGCATCATTGCACCTAAGTTCAGGAAAAGGTCAGCCCGGCGCAGCCCGCGCGGAAAACCCATACCGGCAAAACCCTGAAACAGCGGATGCTGAAACGGGACGTCGCCATACACACTGTAGCCCTGCGCAAACGGCACGCCCAAAAGCTCAGCAAGCTCCAGCGTTTCAGGCTGCGCACCCGCGCGGCTGATTTCAGGGCCTGCATTAATGAACGGCTTTTTCGCATTCAGCAGCATGTCGGCTGCCTGATCGATCAGCTCTTCGCGCGGCTCCATCGTGACCGGCACATCGAAGTAATCCTGTGAGTAGATGGTCTGGGTGACGTTCTTGGCGTCAAGGAGGTCACGCGGAAACTTGATGTAGCACGGGCCACCCGGTTGCGTGCCCGACACTTTCATCGCGCGTCGAGTCATCTCGGCAATCCGGTCGGCGTGCTTCACCTGCCACTGCCACTTGGTGAACTGGTTGGTCATCTCCAGCCAGTTTTCCACCTGCTGAAAACCATCGCGCGCCAACTGCGTGCTTTGCTGCCCGTCGGAAAACACGACGAGCGAAGAGCGGTCTTTCCACGCGTTATACAGATTGCACAGCGTGTTCGGCATACCGATGCTCGGCATAAAGAGTGCCGCGGTGCGACCACTCGCGAGCTCATAGCCGTGCGCCATACTGGTGGCCTGACCTTCCTGCAACGCGATGATCATTTTCAGTTGCGGCCGCTGGCCGACGGCATCGTAGAAAGTAGCCTGTCCGGTGGAGTTCGTGTCGAACACGTACTCAACGCCGGCAGCGATCAGGCATTCGGCAATAATCTCGCCGCCGTTGCCGGTGAACTCGTAGCTCTTGCCCGGCTCGTCATCCGCCGCATTCGCAACCGACGCCACAATCGACTCGGCAGCCGCCGCACTAAAGCCCATCGCCAACAACGCCTTGCCGAAGTCGCGGCGGGAAAGTTCGTTATCGACAACCTGTCGTACCAGTTCTTTCATATTAGGCTCCGAAGGAGATAGAACTCGCTATGAACGACTACTGTTTTAGAGTCAGCAGGTATTCGTACAGCGCAACGATCTCTTCATCCTCAAAAAAATCGGTGAAGTCAGACATGTTTTCAGTCTCGCCGTTAAGGCGCGCGGTGAAGTTATCGAAGTCACCGGTGTAGTTCTGCACACCTTCGGCATCTTCGCCGTGGCAACTGGCACAGTATTCCTGAAACAGCTCCTCACCTTCTTCGTTGGCTAACAAAGGTGATGCAACAAGCAAGAAACTCAGTGCGCACGAAAGTGCAGTTATGGGGTGTTTGACTGACATGAAATCAGTCTAGATAACTCTCGCGGATTCAACCAGACCCCAAACGGGCTGCGCTGCCAGATGGACAAACCAGATGGACAGACCAGACGGACAGCTTAGTGCTTGGTTTCTGACGGCGCCGGCACGGCTTCAGATAACGTGGTTTTGCCGCGCACATAGGAGTTTAAAAGCGCGATCTGGGCTGCGTTCTTCAACACTCTGGGCACTTTCACCTGATTGCGGCTGACACCACCGGCTTCCCGGTACTGGTGTTCTTCCAGCTTGGCAAAGGTGCCGCTGGCGACCAACACGACCTCGGGCAGATCCAGACGCCGCGGTTTACGGCCGATGGTTTTGTAGGACAAATTCACCGCCTGCAGCTGCTGATCAAACTGCTGCGCCAGCGCATTGCAATCGACATCGTCCAGAGCCACTTCATCCACCAACTCCAGGTACAGGCTGTAGCGATAAGGTGTGGCCTCTGTATTTGCGGTAAGCGTAAAACTATTCACTGCCCGATCAGTGCCAAACTGCTCCGCCGCACTTTGCAGCATCGCTTCCTGCGTGTGCCGGCCGGACGTTTTCTCGCCGACCAGATCCAGGACATCACCCAGGCGGTGATCAAACTCAAACACCGGCGTGTCGCCAACGCGATCGACAACACGCACCACGTCACCCAGACGGTACCGGTACAGACCGGCAAACGTCGTCATGACAATTTCATAAGCGGAGCCCGTGCGGGCATCCTGCAGCGCCACCGTCGAAACGGTCGACGCTTCATCAGTATCAAGAGGCAACAATTCGTAATACGCCGTGCCGGGTGAAAACGCGTAACGCTCGTGCAACGCAGGCCACAAGTTGACCCCAACCATGCCTTCGGTGGCACCAAAGCAGGTGCCGCAAATGCGCACCTGGTCACCGGTTAGCCAGCGCAGCCGCGACAGGCTGACGACAAACGGGCCACTGACCACTGTGCTTAATACGCGCAACTGCGGCCACAGGCGCGGCAATATACCCTGCTCACCCAACGCGAATGCCGCTTCAACTTCATCGGCCCGCTGTGGATTGGGTCGCAGCTGTTTTTCCAACGCTTTACGCAGTTCAGGAGTGACTGGCAGATCCGCTTTGATCGTGCCATTGCGCACGTCTGCAACCAGGGCTTCGTGATTGGCCATCAACAACCCGCACCAGCTGACAATGTGACTGCCAAACACAGCCTCGATGCAACCTGCGGATTCATCCAGCAGCCCGAACAGCGCATGCAAATACAGCGCGGTCTCGTGATCGGTAAGTTCAAACACTTCGGCCGGTGACGTCCAGATAAAGGGCGCCGCGCGCAACACGTTGCGCAAACCACCGCCGCTCGACATACCCAGTTTTAAGCCACCCGGCAGGCGATTGCGCGGGTTGCTCGCGAGCATCAGATTGATACTGCGTTGTTTGAGCCGAAGTTCGGGCGCGGCCTGCCAGCGAATGGCGGGCGCGAGTAATGCAATATGCTGCAGCGTGCGAATCTGCTGCGGACGATTCATCGGCAACAATTTGGAATCGCTGCTGGTCCCGGATGTCGCAACAAACATGTTCGGCGCGCCGGGAAACAGCACATCCCCTGCACCGCTGGCAATGGCCTGAATATCAGCCGCATGATCCTCATAGGAACGAACAGGTACTGACTGCCGGAACGCGGCGACCGGGTCATCGGCCGCAAGAATGTCGCGAAACCCGAGACGCTGGCCGACTGATGTGTTTTTAGCATTACTGAGAATATCGAGCAGCACGGCGTCATTGGTTTCAACGCCATTCGCAATTCGCCTTTCAAACCGTCGCAGCACAAAGCGGCTAAGCGCACGCCAGCTCAGCAGAAACGGATAAGCAAAAACGAAACGAATAAACGACATAACACTCGGGCGTCCGGAACAACATCAAGCGGGCTTCATACAACAATAACGCCTGACACCTTTATCATAGTCTATTCTGTATAGGGTCGTGGAGCTTCGTATCCCCGAAGCATATGCCTCAGTCAGACCAGTCTGCGCATCAGTAATATGCCGATCCCGGACCTGATAGCAGCGCAAGGCGCATGCACCATCGGGATATCTCACCGAAGGCAAGCATCCCAATCCTAAGGACGCTCGATGACCAAGCCTACCGACCGTTCCTATAACCGCTGCCGCCTTGGGGCTGCCGCCCCTTTTTGGTTATGCTTACGGAAATCAGAAGAATAAAGACCCACTGAATGGCCACCGCGGCAGACCAGACAACTCACACACCGATGATGCAGCAGTACTTCCGGCTCAAGGCCGAAGTGCCCGATATGCTGCTGTTCTATCGCATGGGCGACTTTTATGAGCTGTTTTATGCCGATGCTGAAAAAGCCGCGTCGTTAATCGACATCACGCTGACGTCGCGTGGCAAATCGGGTGGCGAACCGATTCCGATGGCGGGTATTCCGTATCACGCGGTCGATAACTACCTGGTAAAGATTGTTCGGGCCGGCGAATCGGTGGCAATTTGCGAGCAGGTCGGCGATCCGAAAGCGAGCAAGGGTCCTGTTGAGCGCAAGGTCGTACGCATCGTGACGCCGGGCACGCTTACTGACGAAGCGCTGCTGGATTCCGGCACCGACAATCTGATTGCCGCAGTCACGGGCAGCAAGAACCATTTCGGGCTGGCGTGGCTGGAACTCAGCTCCGGCCGGTTTCAGGTAACGGAGCTTGCCTCCGAAGAAGCATTGATTGCCGAGCTTGCCCGGATTAAACCGGCAGAACTGCTGCGCGACGAATCGTTACCTGCCATTGCCGACTTCAGCAGTCAAAGCATGCCGCCGTGGCACTTTGACAGCGACACAGCAACGCAGCTGTTGTGCGAGCAGTTTGGTACGAAGGATTTATCCGGCTTTGGTTGTGAAGAGCTGGTGGAAGCCATTCGCGCTGCCGGTGCGCTGCTGCAATATGTGAAAGACACACAACGCACCGCACTGCCGCACATCACGGGTCTCGCTCACGAACAACATGCCGACGCGTTGTTGATGGACGCCGCCACCCGCCGCAACCTGGAAATCGACGCAAGCCTCTCCGGCAATGACAAGCACACGCTCGCAGGTGTGATGGATCGCTGCACAACACCGATGGGCAGTCGCTTGTTGCGCCGCTGGCTGAACCGGCCGCTGCGACATCAACCGACCATTCAGGGTCGCTATGATGCAATTGCGGCAGTACTTGAAAGCGACACGTCTGCCGTTAACGAGCAACTTAAAAGTATCGGGGATCTTGAACGCATTTTGTCCCGGGTAGCATTGCTGTCTGCCCGGCCACGGGATTTGTGGCAGCTCGGTAGCGCACTGGGCTCGCTGCCCGACATTCGGAACTACACCGGCAGTCTTAGCGCTCCGTTGCTGGAGATTCTAACTAAGCAGATAGGGCAACACGATGACTCATGCGCCCTGCTCACCTCTGCCATTGTTGATAACCCGCCGATGTTGATTCGCGACGGCGGCGTCATCAAAGAAGCCTATGACGCCGAGCTGGATGAGTTACGTGCACTGAGCACCAACGCCGATCAGTTTCTGATTGATCTTGAAACCCGCGAGCGGGAGCGCACCGGCATCGCCACCCTTAAAGTCGGCTACAACCGCGTACACGGTTACTTCATTGAAATTAGCAAGGGTCAGGCCGCCAAGGCGCCAGAGGAATACACGCGACGGCAAACGCTGAAGGGTGCGGAGCGTTACATCACGGCTGAGCTGAAAGAGTTTGAAGATAAAGTACTGAGCGCGCGGGAACGGGCGCTGGCACGCGAAAAATATTTGTACGACGAAC
>CAYLLI010000038.1:0-15360 GCA_964384295.1 uncultured Chromatiaceae bacterium | reverse complement strand
AACATACTCGGCTGTCTCGACTCTCCGAACAGCGGCGAGTACTGGCTTAACGGGCAGCTGGTCTCAAGCCTGCGTGACAATCAGCTCGCTCACATTCGCAACGCGGAAATCGGCTTCGTTTTTCAAACCTTCAATCTGCTCAACAGGACCACAGCCCTGCAAAACGTCGAACTGCCTCTGATCTACAAGGGGCTCTCGTTTAAGGAACGCAGAGAGAAAGCTGCAGATATGCTCAACGCGGTAGGACTAGGCAGCCGGATTAAGCACAAACCGTCCGAGATGTCCGGCGGGCAACGACAGCGCGTCGCCATTGCGCGGGCCCTGATTACGGAACCCAGCATTCTGTTGGCCGATGAGCCCACCGGCAACCTCGACTCAAGCACCGGCAAAGAAATCATGGCGATTTTTGACAAGCTTCACGCCGACGGACAGACCATTATTCTGGTCACGCATGAAGCGGATATCGCAGCGTACGCGAGTGGCGAAGTCCACCTGAAAGACGGCAAGGTGGCCAACGACACACGACGCAACATTACGAACTCAGACAACAGGACGACAGCTCAGGCATGAACGGCAAACAATTCACAGCGGTGTTACTCACACTTGCAGTCACGGCTTGCGGCAAGCCTCCCGAAGAGCCTGTCACCTATGGTGTCGCTCAGGTTGTACAGCGCGACATCGTCGTCACGGTTGAGGCCGCCGGAGTGATCGAGCCGGAAACCACGGTGGAAGTGAAATCAAAGGCATCCGGTGAGATTCTGCAAATTAACGCTGAAACCGGGGACCTGATTGAGGCCGGTGCGCTGCTAGTTCAGATCGACGAACGCAGTCCGCGTAACCTTCTCGATCAGGCGGTCGCAGAACTGGAAGCCGCCATTGCACGGCGTGACATCGCCAAGTCGCAACAGGAAAGAGCTCAGAAACTGCACAAGTCCGGCACGCTGAACAAAGTGGACCTGGAGACAAGCATTCTCGAGTATGCCAATGCGCGCGCTGAAGTCGTGCGCGCTGAAGTATCGGTTGAGAACTCAAGAATCTCCCTCGATGACACCGAGGTACGCGCGCCGATTTCGGGCACCATTATCGAAAAGAACGTTGAACAAGGTCAGGTTATCTCGTCACCGACAACCGATGTCAACGGCGGCACCATATTGCTGAAGATGGCAGACCTGACGTCGGTACAGGTGCGCGCGCTGGTGGATGAAACCGACATCGGCAAAATCCAGCCCGAACAGACCGCCATGGTCACCGTCGCTGCGTACCCGAACCAACCGTTCAAAGGCAAAGTGCTGAAGATCGAGCCAAAAGCCGAAGAAGACGAAGCCGTCACAATGTTTTCCGTGCTGGTCACCATCAACAACGAAAGCGGATTGCTGCGTCCGGGCATGAACGCTGAAGTCAATGTGAACATTGCCAGCAGCATGGATGTACCCGCCGTACCCACAATGGCACTCCGCACGATGCGGGACGTGTCGGCAGCCGAAACCTACCTAGGCCTTGAAGAAGACTGGATTCGCCAGAAGTTGCAGGAGGCACGCCGCTCTGCTGCTGCGAACGCGGGCAACAAAGATGGCTACCGGTTTGGCAACCGATACTGGTTGTTGCTCGAGGAACCTGAGGGTTTCCGCCCGGTGTTCGTCAACACAGGAATTACCGATCTGGATTACAGTGAGGTTATCAGCGGGGTCACAGACGGCGACACTATTGTCATGCTCCCAAGCACCGGTCTGATCGAATCGCAGGAGCGGTTCCGCAAGATCATGACCAACTTCAGCGGTGTACCGGGCATGAAAGACAAAGAAGACGACAAGAAGAAGAAATAAACCGTGCTTATCCTCGAAATGTTCCGCATAGCAGGTCAGTCAATAAGAGCGAATTTCTTTCGCGCTTTTCTGACCATGCTCGGCATCATCATCGGTGTCTCTGCGGTCATTACGATGGTGGCACTGGGCACGGGCGCCCAGCAGGCCATCAATGAGCAGATTGACAGCCTCGGCGGGAAAATTTTATCCGTAAGAGCGGGCCAATCCTTCCGGCGCGGCGTCGCAAACGCCGACAGCAGCCTAAGGGTAAGTGATTCGGAAGCCATCGCACGCGACGTACTGTCGGTGACCGCTGTCGTACCTGAAGTCTCGTTGCGAAAACAGATTAAGCTGGGGAACGCGAACCGCAATCTGAATATTACCGGCGCGACACCCAACTTTGCTGCCGTAGGCAACTACACGCTGCTATTCGGGCGATTGTTTACCGCAGGTGACAACGCAGCGAAAAAGCGCATCGCGGTTTTGGGCGGCGGAGTACCTGCAGTGTTTGAGAAAGACCCTGCATTGCTGATCGGGCAAAGTCTGAACATAGAGGGCACGTCATTCGAGATCATCGGAATTCTTGAAGAGAAGGGTTCGGCCGGATTCAGAAACCCGGACGAGTATGTCTGGGTGCCATTGGCCACCGCACAATATCGAATCGCCGGCAAAGACAGCATCGACTCGATGAGCGTGCAGATCGCGCCCGAAGCCACAATAGAAACGGCGATGATTGATGTCGAGCGTGTGCTCAGACGCGAGCATAAAATCTTGCCTGGCGCGCGCAACGATTTCTCACTGAGTGATCGCAAAGAGTTTCTGAACATTCAGCAGGAAGCGGCGCAGATTTTTTCCTACCTGCTCGCCGGAATCGCAGGCATCAGTCTGATTGTCGGCGGCATCGGCATCATGAACATCATGCTCGTCACCGTCACAGAGAGGACCCGCGAGATTGGTATTCGTAAGGCATTGGGTGCCACGCGCGCCAACATCATGACCCAATTTCTGATCGAAGCGATGAGCCTGTGCGTCGCCGGCGGAACAATCGGCATTATTCTGGGCGGAACGGCGTCCGCGCTGCTGGCCAATGTCGCCGGTTGGCAAACTCCCGTATCAGTGGAGGCGGTAACAATCGCCTTTCTCTTCAGTGCCGGCGTCGGGCTGTTTTTCGGCATCTGGCCCGCGCGCAAGGCCGCCATGCTCGACCCCATTGAAGCACTGCACTTCGAATAAACTTAACCCTTTGGTTTTATTGGGAATTTCAAGATTACGGCCACCCGGTAGGTAGCATTACCTATAGCCCCGTCTGCCCTCGCGTATCAGGATAGTCAGCGACATTTGAGCATGACATATGCCTGAGGAGAGCAGTCTATGTATATCAATTTTTGGTACCCCATCGTCCTGAGTGAAAACCTGTCGATGGAAACCCCGAGCAAGGTGAAGGTGCTCGGCGTTAATCTGGTCGCATTCCGTGATGAAAACGGCGACGCAGCGGTCATTAGCGACACCTGCGTACACCGCGGCGGCTCACTGGGCGGCGCATGGTCGGCCGGTCCGGCAACTCCGCGCATTCAGAACGGTTGCGTGGTTTGTCCGTATCACGGCTGGGAGTTCAACAGCAAAGGTGAATGCGTCAACATCCCTTCAATCGGCTACGGCACCAAAGTCCCGCCGCGCGCGAAAGTCGACGCCTACCCGGTACAGGAAAAATACGGCATCGTGTTTGCGTTCCTCGGCGACCTGCCGGAAGAAGAACGTCCGCCGCTGCTCGAAGTCGAGGAGTACGGCACCGAAGGCTGGCGCGCGAACACCGTGCTGGAACTGGACGTGGGTTACTACTATGAACGTTCTATCGAGAACGCGCTGGACCCCGCCCATAACGAGTTCGTGCATCCTACTCATGGCTTTACCGCGATGAATCGTGAGGAGTATCACGTTAACGAGTACGATGCCGAGGACCATACTCAGGGTTGGGGCATGTGGTTCATGCACCGCTTTAATGCTCCCCCGTTGAAAGGCGAAACCTGGGGCGAAGCACGCAAACGCGCCGGTGATCTCTGGGCCGGCGGCGGTACCCATGGACCGAACGTTGTTGCCACTCATATTAACGTGGCAGCTGACAAGTCGTTCCGCCAGTACTTCTTCGAACAGCCGATCGATGAAAACCACACCCGCATCTTCTTCCTGAACATGCGTAACTTTATGTTGGAAGCGAAACACGATGCGCCGATCCACGCTCGCAACAAAGAGATCGCGAAGCAGGACATCGACGTGTTGCTGGATGTGTATCCAACAATGACGCCGGTCAGCAATACGAAAGAAGTGCTGACACCGTCTGATAAGGCAGTGGTTGCTTATCGCGAATGGCTGACGAAGTTTGACGATGCGGGTTGGCGGATTGACGTCAACGAGATGAACAAACGCAACGGCAAAGATACGGCCTATGCGATCCCGAGCCCGGGACGCCGGACATCGAAGAACTGGGTTGTTGAACCGGTTCCAATGACCAAGAACCGTGCCGAGCGTAAAGCGGCTAAATCAGCCTAGCGGAACCGCTGTTAGCACCGAAGAAGCCGCCGTTCCCTCAGGGGAGCGGCGGTTTTTTCGTTCTAACACGTTGATTCAAATGAATTAATCCAATCGCTTTAAATATTGCTTGCGCTAATTAAACCAAGTGATTTAATCTCGGTGGACCGAGGGGGAGACTCGGCACATCGCATTCATAGTCTGACTTGACGCTCGGACTGCCGCATTCTTGCTGACACAAGCGCTCCCTGTTTGAAAACAGTTAAAGTCCGGGAGCTTAACTTGCACAACCTTAGTCGCATGATCACGCTAACCAGCCTGCTGCTTTTTGCGGCACACGCGGGCGCACAGGACGCTCCGCGCAAAGGTGGTATTTCCGGCAACGCCGGCTTACTGGAAGAAATTGTGGTAACGGCGCGGAAAAAGACCGAGTCGCTCCAGGAAACTCCTCTTTCCATTACCGCACTCTCCGCTGAACAACTGCAGCAGGTCGGTGCAACAAGCAATTATGATGTCGCACTGCTGACACCAAACTTCAGCACCAATCAGCAACTCGGTCGACGACTGGATCGCCCGGTTGTCAGGGGTCAGTCGGGGGCTGCAGTCGGTGGCGAACCAAATGCGTCCTACTTCATAGACGGCGTATTCGTATCCGGCAGCATTTCCAGTGCTACGCTCGGACCGGTAGAGCGCGTCGAAATTATCCGCGGCCCGCAGTCAGCTTTGTTCGGCCGTGCCACGTTTGCAGGAGCCGTGAACTACATTACGCGCAAACCGACCAATGAGCAGGAAGGTGAAACCCGGGTTGTGGGTGCCTCGAACGACACACTGCAAGTTAACGGCTGGAACAGCGGCGCGATCGTCAAAGACAAGCTGCAGTACTTTGTTGCCGGGGCCTATGACACCTACGGCGGTGAATGGAAAAACAGCCTGAAGGAGAATCAGGCAGAATCGACGGGATTTCTGGCATTGGCTCCCACCCGCGGCGACAGCAGCACCCTCGGCGGTACAGAAACGGTGGATCTCACAGGTAAGTTGCTGTGGCAGGCTACAGACAGCACCGAAATCAGCCTGAAGCTCGGCTATACCGAGGCAAAAGACGATCATTACGCGCAATTTATTCTCGAACCCGGCGAGCTAAACTGCTTTCTGCCAACCGACGGCACCAACGGCACCGTCGATAACACCAACGAGGTTTGGTACAACACCTCTCAGGGGGCGTACTGCGGTGAAATCGACTTTGATAAAGTCACCTACAACGCTTTGAACCCGTTTGCCGGACCTTACATTCCCGGAGCCCCGCAGAACGGTGACAGCCGTCAGGCCCGCTTCAACATTCCCGACTTTGAAGACGGCGTCATCGCCGTAGCGCCGCTCGGACCACCCGGCGCAAATGAAACATTCGTTGCGGCTCCAACGCGTCCGGGCTCTGACAGAGAACAGAAGCGTTTCCTGCTGCAAGTCGATCAGGGAATCGGCGAATGGGAGTTGGTAGGCCGACTCGCAATCAACCAAGACGAATTCAGGACCGCCTATGACCTTGATCAGCGTGAGCGCAGACCATTGGCAGGTGTTTTTACCGTCGAACAAACCATCGATGTGGACGACAAGTCGGCAGAAATCATATTGGCGTCTCCGTCACAGTACCGTGTTCGCGGCTCACTGGGCACTTACCTGTTTAAGTCGACGAACAAAAATGCGCAGCGACGCTTTACCGGCGGCTGCCAGGGAATCAACTGCCCCGGCGACTACTTTGTGCCCTTTATTAATTTGAAAGTCTCCGGTCTTGCACAGTTTGAAGATCCGCTGGTCACCAAGATTCAAAACCGCTCTATATTCGGCACGTTCGATGTCGACATTCTCGAAAACCTCACGTTTAGCGCGGAAGCCCGTTACGCGAAGGACAAGAAGTCCATCGACTCACCTTACACCTGTATCGAACCCGGCGATGCCTTCTTCGGGCAAGCAGTCAACGATGAAATCGAGTCGGACGCACTGACGCCACGCTTTATCCTCAACTGGCAAGCGACCGATGACGTCATGGTTTACGGACTGGTGTCCAAAGGTAACAAGCCGGCTGAGTTCAACTCAGCTTACTTCCGCATCACGGCCAACCCGTGTCAAACGCTGGTAGACAAGCAAGACGGTCTCACCCAAACCGAAGAAGAGCGCGCATGGACTTATGAGGCCGGTACCAAGACAACATGGCTGGGTGGACGGGCGCTCGCCAATCTGTCGGTGTTTTTCATCGAGTGGAAGAATCAGACCACGTTTGAAACCCGGGACATTAACGGCGTCATCTCCCAAGTGTTGGCGAACGCGGGACGCTCCGAAGTATTTGGCCTTGAGTTTGAAAGCTCGTTTGCATTTACAGAACGGTTTACCGGCAGTCTGTCTTACGGCCTCGCTGACGGTAAATACAAAAACTACAACAGCGAACTGCTGGCCTATACGACCGGCGCAGGACTGATCACAAGTGGTCCGAACAAAGGTCGACTCGATCCGAACGGTAATAACGCCAGCGGCAACGCCATACCCTTCAGCCCGAAGCACTCTGTTATCGGTTCACTGGCGTACAACCGCGAAATCAACGCAAACCTGGGTTGGTTTGCCCGCACCGATGCAATCTGGGAGTCGAAACGCTACACCGGCGCAGCCAATCTGCTGCTGATTCCGGAACGCACGATCTGGAACGGGCGCATCGGGCTGGAGAACGGTCGGTTCACGTTGAGCACCTACGTCAGCAACATTCTGAACGACCAAACGCCGACCGCCGCGCCATCATTCCTGTACTTCAGTGACGCGGGTTTAGGGCTCACCTGGAACAAAGGTGGCTGCCCGGGCGGAGGCAACTGTCGCACCGGTATTGAAACAGCGGCACTATCGCCTCAGCGTGGACGCCAGTACGGCATCGACTTTATCGTGCGGTTTGGCAACCGCAGCTACTGATTATTGGCTTAATCAGCGCCCGCGCGCGGCCAGCGCTGATGATGCTCGTCAATCACAAAAGCATGCGCATGGCGCATCGGAGCGTGCCGGTGAGCATGCACATGAGGTTCCGGCCCTTCTGTTCCGTCATGCTCGTGTTGGTGATGCTCTCCGTGCGTATGCGGATGGTCGTGAAGCACAGGATCATGCTCATGCTGAAGCAGCTGACCATCGTTTCGCGGCCACATAAGATAGGCAACACCGGCACAACCAAGCACCACGACACCCATTGCAAAGGACGTCGCGGCAACACCAATATCGGCCCCCAAACGTCCTACCAGGGGATAAGCTACCAACCAGCACGCATGAGACAGTGCGAACTGTGCTGAAAAGTACGCGGGACGGTCTCCCGCTGATGAAGACCGGTTGACCACCCTGCCCGCCGGGGTCTGCACGATCGACAGCCCGAGTCCGGCCAGCACCCAAATAGCCAGTAACTCAAAATAGTCCGGTCCGGTTCCCATCAGCAGCAGGGCTGCACCTAAACAAACGCAACCCGCCAGCATCAGCGAGCGATCGTCGATCTTCTCAAGCACCGATGGCACCGACAGTGCTGCCACCATTGATCCGAATCCGGCTGCGGCCATAGCCATCGCAACATCGGAGTCCTGCAGCTGCAGCACCTCTTTAACAAACACGACGGTGTTAACAATCACCATGGCGCTGGCCACGGACACACCCGCATACAACGCCAGCAATGCCCGCAGCCGCGGCGTAGCAAGATAGGCACGCAGCCCGAAGCTCACCTGATTCCATACACCGCCCGTACGCTCAGCTGCGTTCGCAGCCGGAATACTGCAACTCAGAATCAATCCGGCGGACACTAAGAAGGCCAGAGAATTGCTGATAAACAAGCCGGTGTAAGTGACATAGAGCAGCGCCAAACCCGCAATCAAGGGGCTCAGCAAAGTCTCGAGATCGTAGGCAAGGCGTGAGTAGCTCAGTGCTTTGGTATACGTTGCCTCATCGGGCAGCACATCGGGAATGCTCGCCGCAAATGCCGGCTTGAATCCGGCGGAAAACAGATTCAGCAAAAAGATCAGGGTATAGATTTGCCAGACCTCGGTGACAAAAGGCATGGCAAGCACGACTAACGCCCTGACAAGATCAAGCGAAATCAACAGCGCCTTGCGGGGAAACCGGTGCGCAAGGCCACCGATCACGGGCGCAAACACCACATAAGCGATCATCTTGAATGCCAGCGCAGTACCAAGAACAACACCGGCATTGCCACCCGCGAGATCATAAGCAAGCAGGGTCAACGCAACAGTGGATAAGCCTGTACCGACCAACGCAATAACCTGGGCAGTAAAGAGCTTGCGAAACTCGCGATTAAGCAATGGTGACACTGACATTCGGGGACCTGCTAAACAGTGGCATTGAATTGAGAATACTCTATGAGCTGTCGCTCACCAAACCATAAACATTACATATGGCAACCCGGTATAACGCTGTCAAAACAAGACCGCAGCTGCCGCTATGCAAAGGTTTCCGCGTGCTAGACTGACACGCTATCATCAATAAAACATAAGCTTTCAGCCGGTACAGCTATGACTCCTTTAGACACGCCCAGTGGCACAAAAATCAAAAACAGCAGCGACTACATCGCCAGCCTGCGGAATCGTAAACTCAAAGTATTCCTGATGGGCGAACTGGTCGAGAACCCGGTCGACCATCCGATCATCCGGCCATCCGTGAATGCGGTAGCTGCGACGTATGACCTCGCTGAGAGTCAGCCGGATATTGCCACTGCGGTGTCCCCGTTTACCGGTGAACGCATCAACCGTTTTCTCCATATCGCTGAAAGCCCGGAAGACCTGATCAACCAGAACAAGATGCAGCGCCGCTTAGGGCAGCTCACCGGCACCTGTTTTCAGCGCTGCGTCGGCATGGACGCAATGAACTCGCTGTTCTCCGTAACCTACGAGATGGACGAAAAGTACGGCACCGGCTATCACGAACGCTTTAAAGACTTCATTGGCATGGTGCAAAGCCACGGCTACGTCATCGGTGGGGCGATGACGGATGTGAAAGGAGACCGCAGCAAGGCGCCGCATGAGCAAGCCGATCAGGATCTGTACCTTCATATCACGAAACGCACCGATGAAGGCATCTATGTCAGCGGTGCGAAAGCACACCAAACGGGTTGCATTAACTCTCACTGGTTGCTCGTCATGCCGACTCTGCGACTGGGCGAAGCGGACAAGGACTTCGCCGTGGTCGGCGCGGTTCCGGTAGATGCCGAAGGCATTACCTACATCTACGGCAGACAGTCCTGCGACACGCGCAGCGCTGACGGCCCGATTGATGCCGGCAACGCAGATTTCGCCGGGCAGGAAGCGATGATCATTTTTGATGATGTCTTCATTCCGCGTGAGCAGGTATTCATGAACGGCGAATACGACTTTGCCGCAATGCTGGTTGAACGCTTTACCTGTTATCACCGCCGCAGCTATGTCTGTAAGTCAGGTGTAGGCGATGTCCTCATTGGTGCTGCTGCAACTGCGGCCGAATACAATGGTGTGGAACGTGCCTCGCATATCAAAGACAAGCTGGTCGAGATGACGCATCTTAATGAAACGATTTACAGCACCGGGATCGCAGCGAGCTATCAGTCCAGCAAAACCAAATCGGGCGCGTATCTTGCAGACGATATGCTCGCTAACGTGTGCAAACATCATGTCACGAAGATGCCGTACGAAATCGGGCGGCTGGCGCAGGACCTGGCCGGCGGCCTCATGGTAACGCTGCCTTCTGAAGCAGACCTGAATCACGAAGAAGCCGGCGCTTTGATTCGCAAGTATCTGCAGGGTCGTGCCGACATCCCGACGGAGAGTCGTATACGAATACTGCGGCTCATCGAGAACATGACGCTGGGAAGAAATGCGGTGGGCTACCTGACTGAGTCCATGCACGGAGCCGGGTCACCGCAGGCGCAACGTATTCAGATTCAACGGGCGATGCAGCTCGACTACAAAAAACAGCTGGCTCAGGCGCTGGCCGGTATACCGACTGAAACGGCTGCCGTCCTTGAAGCGTCGATCGAAGACTATTTTGGCCGGGTTTTTGCGGGCAGCGAGTCTAAAAAAGCGTAGATTCCTCGGGACGATAATCAATAACCAACTGATTTTATTGAATACTTCGATTTTCGCTTGACTTAGCACTAAAATAAAGCACATGATTTAAATCATGTCAGCCAAGTCCAATTCTGCGAGCGATACCACTCGCCATCACATCATTCTGGCCGCCGAACGCCTGTTCGGTGAGCAGGGTATTGATGCCGTATCTCTGCGGCAGGTCAATGTGGCTGCCGGTCAGAAGAACTCATCGGCCACGCACTATCATTTCGGTAATAAAGAAACGCTGGTCTCAGCCATCTACGATTACCGTATGGAAAGCGTTAACCGGCGACGCCACGAAATGCTTGAGCAGGCTAGCGGCGCACCCTCGGTCAGAAGCTGCATGGAAGCCGTGGTCTATCCCATCGTCGACGAAATCGACGGCACCGAAGGCGGCCCCAACTACATTCGATTCTTATCGCAGATGATCGGCAACCCGGCCGTTGATTTGAACGCGCTGTGGTCAAGCGAACACGGGACAGCTTTGAACCGGATTCTGGGTCTGCTGCAACAGTGCCTGCCCGATATGCCGGCGGCTATTCTCGGGCAACGCTTTGGTCTGTGTGTCGCCCAGACTTTGCACTCACTGGCCGACCGTGAACGCCTGCGAACGAACCCGGCCATCGACTTTACCAAGTACGGTGCGCTGTTCGCAGCAAACCTGATCGACTGTCAGACCGGCGCATTCAGCGCGCCGGTTTCCGCAACCACACTAAAGGAACTCTCCGATGTCGAACGCAATGCAGGCTGAAAATTCAGCAACCGCAAACATGATCGTTAAACCCATGACCGGTGGTCTGGGCGCCGAGATACTGAACATCGATATCACGCAGGAACTGGATGCAGACACCGTTACCGTGATCCATGAGCTGTGGCTGCAGTACAAAGTGCTTTTTTTCAGGGATCAGGACTTCGCTCCGGAACAGCACATCGCCTTCGCAATGAATTTTGGCGATGAAGTGCAAAAGCCCGGCTTCGTACCGTTGCTTGACGGCTACCCGCAGATTCGCCGCCAGGAAATGAACGAGTACAGTTCCGTCGGCAGCGATGTGAACTGGCATGCCGATGACACTTTTCTGGAAATACCCTCGCGTGGCTCAGTACTGCATGCGCTGGACGTGCCTAACGGCAAGGGCGACACCGTTTGGGTCAACATGGGCGCAGCCTACGCCGGCCTCTCCGAGGCCATGCAGCAGTTTTTGAGCGGGCTGACGGCAACTCACGATCTCGTTGAGACGATGGGCCCGGGCGTACTTAAATCTTACGGTCCTGAGCGCTGGCAGAAGTTTCGGGAAGGCACGCCGCCGGTGACCCACCCGATGGTAAGAACGCACCCCGAAACCAACGAGAAATGCCTGTTCGTGAACCCGCTGATGACGTACAAGGTAAACGAGCTATCCGATGCGGAAAGCAAAATGCTTCTGGACTTCCTGTACGAACACATGACTCAGGAAGAGTACATGGTGCGCTTTCGCTGGGAGAAAAACTCCGTGGCATTCTGGGACAACCGCTGCACTGCGCACCGGGGCATTAACGACTTCTTTCCGGCACACCGTCTGATGCACAGAGTCGCGATTGCCGATAACCAACGCCCTGCTTAGCTGGTTACTCTGACCATCCACAACCAGACTGCAGGAAAGCAGCATGCACAAGCCTGATCCGGCCGGAATTAAGTTCGGCCCGCTGTGGTTCACACCCGGTTACTCCGGTCTCAACATCGTTGCAGTGCTGTTCGCCTGCCTGAGCAGCATTTCCGTCATTTCGTACATGGGTTTCATTCAGCCCTACCTGCTCACTGAAGTGCTCAAAATTCCCGAGTCGGAACAAGGCGCGCTGACCGGAAACCTTGCGGCTCTGCAGGAAGTTGTCGTCATTATTGTCATGGGTTTTGCCGGTGCCCTGTCAGACCGAACCGGCAGACGCATGATCTTCGTTACGGGATTCCTGCTGCTCGGAGCGGGCTACTTCGTGTACCCATTAGCCAGCTCAGTCACGCAGCTGTTTGTCTTTCGCTGCCTGTTCGGCATCGGTGCAGCTGTCGTGCCCATCATGCTGAGCGCCTGTATCGTTGACTATATTCAGGAAGCATCCCGGGCCCGCTGGGTTGGTGTGACATCCATTTTCAACGGGCTGGGCGTTGTGCTGATGGCGACGCTGCTGGCCAAAACCCCGGCCATGTATCAGGAGTACGGCGCAAATCCGGTGGATGCGGGGCGTTACGCCTACTGGACTGCCACCGGAATCTGCATATTCGCCGCTGTCGTCCTCGGGCTGGGCCTCAAAGCCGGCGAGTCTAAGCCGGCTGAACGAACGCCTCTGATGCAACAAATCAAGGCAGGCATCAGCGAAGGTAAGCGACCACGGATGCTGCTGGCATTTCTGGCCGCCTTTATCGGTCGCGGCGACCTGGTTGTTATCGGTACGTTCTTCTCGCTATGGGTTTCGCAGCTCGGCAATGAGCTCGGCATGGAATCTGCGGACAGTCTTGCGAAGGCCGGCATGCTGTTCGGCATTATTCAACTCTCCGCGATGGCGTGGGCCGTCTTTATGGGCATGATCTCTGACAAAATCGGTCGCGTATCCGGTTTGGCGCTCGGACTGGGCATCGCTGCTATCGGCTACACGCTGATGGGTACCATTGCGGACCCGTTTGGCAGCAATATTTATCTGATGTGCATTCTGCTCGGCATCGGCGAGATCAGCGTCATTGTCTCGGCCGGCGCGTTGCTGGGTCAGGAAGCACCGGAACGCATCCGTGGCGCTGTGGTCGGGGTGTTCGGTCTGGTCGGCGCCATCGGCATTCTGTTCGCCACGAAGATTGGCGGCGAGATCTTTGACAGCATTGGCCGGACCTCTCCGTTTGTCATGATGGGCATTTTGAACGCGATGCTCATGACCTTTGCTTTGTGGGTGCGATTCCGACATGGTAATGCATCCGCCGAAACACCCGCTATTCAGGACACAGCAACATGAAAACTAAGCAACTGGGCAACTCTGATTTACAGGTTTCCGTCGTCGGCCTTGGCTGCATGATGTTCGGCCCGATGGTCGATCAGGAGACCACGACCGCCTGCGTGAATGCCGCACTGGATGCAGGAATCAACTTTTTTGACACGGCGGATATCTACGGTGTCGCACCGAAATCCTCCGAGGAGTTTCTCGCTAAGGCGCTAGCAGGCAAACGACAGGACATCATCCTGACCACAAAATTCGGCGCGCAGACCGGCGGCAAAGGCGGCAGCATCGAAAACGGCGGTACGCGCGACTACATCATGAAAAAGATCGAAGACAGCCTGACACGGTTGAACACAGACTATCTCGACTTGTACCAATACCATTTCCCGGATGTTGACACCCCCGCCGAAGAAACGCTGCGCGCGCTCGAAGATCTGATTCAGCAAGGGAAAGTCCGCTACATCGGCTGCTCAAATATGAACGGCGAGCAACTGGCGGAAGCGGAAGCCGCTGCGGATGCTGCGGGCACCAGTCACTACGTATCGGCACAGAACTGGTACAGCCTGTTTACCCGCGGCATTGAAGACGATCTGTTGCCGGTCGCCCAAAAAGGCAATATCAGCATCATCCCGTACTTCCCGCTGGAGTCCGGCATGCTGACGGGCAAATACCGCAAAGGACAACCCGACCCGGAAGGTTCGCGGTTAGCCGCATGGGGCGGTTCCTTCAAGACGGAAGAACGCCTCGACAAGGTTGAGCAGCTGATCAGCTACGGCGAAACCATCGGCGTCAGCATGCTCGAAATCGCGATGAGCGGGCTAACCAACCGTGACTACGTCGGTAGCGTGATCGCCGGTGTCACGAAGCCGGAGCAAGTCACCGCCAACGCGGCTGCGGGCAATGTGGAACTGACCGAAGAGCAGCTCGCCGAGATCGATAGAATCTGCCTAGCCTGAACAAGTATTGCGGCTAGGGCCTGGTCAACGACTGACGGTGAACCGGTTAGTCGATGTCGAAAACCAGCACCCGATTATTGTCCAAATCCGTCACAAACAACTGGTTGCCAATAAAGGTGCAAGTTGTCGGTGTCGACAACGTGCGTGCGGTAGGGATCGAGTCGAAGTTTCCGTCCTGATCATCGTCATTAGATGCGCCGTTATCAAAATCAGCTTGGCCCAACACAACATCGGGCAACTGATCACCCTCTATGGGAAGCGTGTTCCAGACTAAAACACGGTTGTTGCTGTCATCACCAACGCACATACGGGTGCCATCAGAATCAATACCCGGTTCGCTGAAATCAAACTTGTCGATGGCGGTTCCACCGGTATCCGACAGAAAATCAGACTGGCCCATCACCCAGTCAGCGGGTTCGCCGTCAGTTGTTGGAATCGTGTCCCAAACCATTATTCTGTTGTTGCCGCGGTCCGCAACGTACAAGCGTGTACCGTCAGTCCATAGGCCGGTGGGACCATCTAGACCGGACTGGGATAGTGTTTTTGTGCACGTGGTAGGGTCAGGCTGCCCAACAATAACGTCTGCAGGCGTACCGCTTACGGTGGGCAAACTATTCCAAATCATCACACGGTGGTTTGCTGAGTCGACAACAAACAGTTGCGAACCAACCACCAGCGTTTCATAGGGGCGACTCATGCCTGACGCAGTGCAGTTCGAGCCAACGCTGGAAAAATCGGGCTGGCCAATGACAAAATCAGCTACGCCGGGTCCGGCCGCTGGAATCGTGTTGTAGACCAATACCCGCGAATTGCCGTACTCCGTCACATAGAGTTTGCCACCATTCGCGTGAACGCTAACGGGACCGCTGAGCAGCGACTCGCTAGCGCCGGACTGCGTGGATGTCAGATCAATTTGGCCCAGTGCAAACGCCGCGCCTGCTCCATTTTGAGTCGGGATCCCATCGAAAGCCATGACTCTGTCTTGGTCGTATTGGGCAATAAACAGCTTGCCGT
>CAYLLI010000037.1:0-15680 GCA_964384295.1 uncultured Chromatiaceae bacterium | reverse complement strand
CGTAATCGTCGGACGTGCATTACCTGACGTTCGTGACGGCTTAAAACCGGTTCACCGGCGCGTGTTGTATGCGATGCGCGAACTCGGCAACGATCACAGTAAACCCTATAAAAAGTCGGCCCGTGTGGTGGGTGATGTGATTGGTAAGTACCACCCGCATGGCGACTCAGCGGTTTACGACACAATCGTTCGTATGGCGCAGCCGTTTTCGTTGCGTTACTTGTTGGTCGACGGTCAGGGCAACTTTGGCTCGATCGACGGCGATGCGCCGGCAGCAATGCGCTACACCGAAGTTCGCATGACTCGTATGGCAGGGGAGCTGCTTGCCGATATCGATAAGGAAACGGTCGACTTCGCTGAAAACTACGATGGCAGCGAGACGGAACCGACGGTGCTGCCGACGCGCGTGCCGAACCTGTTGGTCAATGGCTCTGCCGGTATTGCGGTTGGTATGGCGACCAATATTCCACCGCACAACCTCAATGAGGTGATCGACGCGACGCTGGCGCTGATTGACGATCCCGATATCACTGTCATGCAGCTGATGGAGAAAATGCCCGGGCCGGACTTCCCGACGGCAGGCATTATTAACGGCTCGCAGGGCATTTATCAGGCGTACACGACCGGCCGGGGGCGGGTCCATATCCGTGCTCGGCATCACATCGAAGATGTGGATAGCAAAGGCAAAGAAGCTATTGTCGTCACTGAGCTGCCGTATCAGGTCAACAAAGCGCGGTTAATCGAGAAGATTGCCGAGCTTGTCCGCGATAAGAAAATTGAGGGTATTACCGAGCTGCGCGATGAGTCCGACAAGGACGGGCTGCGGGTTGTGATTGAACTGCGCCGCGATATGTTGCCTGAGGTTGTCATGAACAACCTCTATAAGCAGACACCATTGCAGACGGTCTTCGGCATCAACATGGTGGCGCTGCGTGATGGCCAGCCGCGGTTGCTGAACCTGCGTGAGATTCTCGATGCTTTTATCCGTCATCGCCGTGAAGTCGTCACACGACGCACCATTTTTGACCTTCGCAAGGCTCGCGACCGCGCGCACATTTTGGAAGGTCAGGCCGTTGCTCTGAAGAATATTGATCCCGTCATTGCGTTGATCAAGGCATCGCCGAGTCCGGCAGAAGCGCGTGAAGCACTGGTTGGCCAGGTGTGGGAGCCGGGCGATGTGGTTGGCATGTTGGAGCGTGCCGGCGGCGTGAATACGAAGCCGGACGGACTGTCGGATGACGTCGGTCTGGTGGATGGCGGATACCGTCTTTCCGAGACTCAGGCGCAGGCGATTCTGGAGCTCAAGCTGAACCGTTTGACAGGTCTTGAGCGAGATAAAATAGTTAATGAATACAAGGATATACTGGATAAAGTTAGAGAGTATATCGAGATTCTGGAGAACCCGGATCGTTTGGTTCAGGTGATTCGTGATGAGCTGGCTGAGATTCGCGAAACGTACGGCGATGACCGGCGTACCGAGATCATTGAAGACTACAGCGACGTCACCGTTGAAGACCTCATTCCTCGTGAGGAGTTGGTCGTTACGCTGTCGCATGGCGGCTACGCGAAGTCGCAGGGCCTTGATACCTATCAGGCGCAGAAGCGTGGCGGACGCGGGCGTTCTGCGACGAAGATGAAAGACGAAGATTTCATCGACAAACTGTTTGTCGCGAACAGTCACGATACGCTGTTGTGCTTCTCCAGCCTCGGCAAAGTGTATTGGCTGAAGGTTTACCAAGTGCCGCGGGCGAGCCGTGGTTCACGCGGTAAGCCCATCGTGAATCTATTGCCGTTGCAACCGGAGGAGCGCATTAATGCCGTGCTGCCGGTGAAGGATTTCGGCGAAGATCAGTTTGTCTTCATGGCGACGGGTCGTGGCACTGTGAAGAAAACTGCTTTGGAAGCGTTCTCGCGGCCGCGCACGAACGGCATCATCGCCGTCGATTTGCGCGACGGTGACAAGCTGGTTGACGTTGCGATTACTGATGGCAGCAGCGAGATCATGCTGTACGCCAGTTCTGGCAAAGCCATTCGGTTTAAAGAAACTGACGTCAGGGCGATGGGGCGTGGCGCCGCGGGTGTTCGCGGCATTAAGGTTCCGGACGATCATGAAGTGATCGCGCTGATTATTATCGGCGAAGGCGACGTGCTAACGGTCTCAGAGAACGGTTACGGAAAACGCACGCCGACTGATGAGTTTTCGACTCAGGGTCGCGGTGGCCAGGGCGTTATCGCCATTCAGACGAGTGAGCGCAATGGCCGAATGGTCAGTGCGTGTCAGGTTATTGAAGACGATGAGGTCATGCTGATTAGTTCATCGGGCACGCTGGTCCGGACCCCGGTTGCGGACATCTCGGTTCAGGGGCGTAATACGCAG
Organism: uncultured Chromatiaceae bacterium; assembly: GCA_964384295.1. Classification (GTDB taxonomy): domain Bacteria; phylum Pseudomonadota; class Gammaproteobacteria; order Steroidobacterales; genus JABIQA01. Next base: position 13,303 of record CAYLLI010000037.1, on the reverse strand, counting down.
GGCGTGCGACTGATTCGTATGTCGGATGACGAGAGACTGGTCGGTCTCGATCGCATTGCCAACCTCGGTGGTGACGATGAGGGTTCGGATGAGTCCGACGCAACAGCCGCTGATGCATCCCCGGATGCCTGACAGGCCCGCTTAACTGACTTTTAAGACGCATAAATACAGTGCCGGGTCGCGGCACGGTTGCAGGTTTTGTGACCAAAAAGTGATCAGTGGTCTCCCGCGGGAGCTGCAACACCGGTTCGTTTGAGCGGTTGATCTCGGCGAACAAATGAAAATTTGAATGGATAAGGACAACAATGTCTCGAGTATTTAACTTCAGTGCCGGCCCGGCCGCGCTGCCCCTTGAAGTGCTGGAAGAAGCGCAGTCTCAGCTGACCGATCTCGGCGGTTCCGGTATGTCGGTGATGGAGATCAGTCACCGCAGTAAGGCGTTTGATGCCATTGCCGTAGAAGCAGAGGCCGACCTGCGCGAGTTGATGGGTATCTCTGACGATTACGCAGTGCTGTTTCTGCAGGGCGGCGCTACGCAACAGTTTGCGCTGTTGCCGATGAATCTGTGTCAGCCCGGCCAGTCAGCCGATTACCTCGTGACCGGAAGCTGGTCCAAGAAGGCGTACAAGCATGCGCAACCGGTGACCACCGCGAACCTGGTCGCCGACGGGGCTGATTCTTCCTACACGGATGTTCCGCCCGTCAGCGACTGGCAGCTCGATCCGGGCGCGGCGTACTTTCATCTGTGTCAGAACGAAACCATTGGCGGGCTTGAGTTTCATGAGTTGCCGGACGTCGGTAACGTGCCGGTGGTCTCCGACATGTCATCGACCATTCTCTCGCGTCCCATTGACGTGAACCGGTTTGGCGTTATTTATGCGGGCGCGCAGAAGAACATCGGCCCGGCCGGCCTCACTATCGTGATTGCCCGTAAAGACCTGATTGAAAAGGGCGGTGAGAACCTGTCGCCGATTCTCCGCTATCAGACTCAGGCCGAAGCAGGCTCGATGTCCAATACGCCGCCGACGTTTGCCTGGTATCTGTCCGGCTTGGTCTTTAAGTGGATCAAACGCCAGGGCGGGCTTGCGGCAATGGGTGAGTTGAACAAGCGGAAGTCGGATGCGCTCTATGCAGCGATTGATGGTTCTGACTTCTACGCCAACCCGGTGGCTCTGCCGTACCGTTCATGGATGAATATCCCGTTTACCTTGGCGAAACCTGAGCTTGATGGTCAGTTTCTGGCGGAAGCCGAACAGGCAGGACTGATGAATCTGAAAGGCCATCGGTCTGTCGGCGGAATGCGCGCGAGTATTTACAATGCGGTTTCTGAAGAAGCCGTGAATGCGCTCATCGACTTTATGGGTGATTTTGAAAAACGTAACGGTTAATCCGTCGCCCTCTATTACGACTTAACACTTTTTAGCAGGCAGTCATGTACAACGTTCTTACTCTGAATAACATTTCTCCGGAGGGCCTGAAGCTCCTTCCGGCCGATCAATACACCGTTGGCGACAGCGTCGAGTCTCCGGACGCGATTTTGCTGCGTTCTTATAAAATGCACGGCGAGGATTGGCCCGATACCGTGAAAGCCATAGCCCGTGCGGGTGCTGGTGTGAACAATATTCCCATCGACGAGTTCACCCGTCGCGGTGTGCCGGTATTCAACGCGCCCGGAGCTAACGCCAATGCGGTTAAAGAACTGGTATTGGGCGGCATGCTGCTGGCAGCCAGAAACCTCTGTCAGGCTTACGAGTACACGCAGGCGCTTGAGGGCGAAGGCGATGAGCTCAATAAAAAGGTAGAGGCCGGTAAGAAAAAATTCGTCGGCTATGAGTTGCCGGGTCGCACACTGGGTGTTGTCGGTCTCGGTGCCATCGGTGTGCAGGTGGCCAATGCGGCTCATGCTCTTGGTATGAACGTGATTGGGTTCGATAGCCACATCACTGTGTCACGTGCATGGCAGTTGTCATCCGGCGTTGAGCAGGCCCGCAGTCTCGACGATCTGTTCAGCCGTTCCGATATGGTGACGCTGCATGTGCCTCTGCTCGAAGACACGAAGAACCTGGTCAATGCGCGCCGTATCGCATCGATGAATCAGAACGGCGTCGTGCTGAACCTCGCGCGTGGCGGCATTGTTGATGATGCGGCCGTGCTTGAGAGCCTTGAAGCCGGACACCTCGGTCGTTACGTTACCGACTTTCCATCCCGCGAGCTGCTCGGTAATGACAAGGTCATTACGCTGCCGCATCTGGGCGCCTCAACGGCGGAAGCCGAGACCAACTGTGCGTTAATGGTGGCGCAGAACATGCGTGACTATCTTGAGCATGGCATCGTGCGTTATTCGGTGAACTTTCCTGAGGCGGACATGCCGCCGGTTGGTTCCGGTACGCGCATTACGGTTGCAAATGAAAATAAGCCGAATATGGTGGCGCAGATCTCAACCTGCCTGGCTGACGCCGGGCTGAACGTTGAAGACCTGCTGAACAAGTCGCGCGGCGATATTGCTTACACAATTGTGGATCTCGACGGTGAGGTGCCTGAAGGCACGCTGGATGCGATCCGCAACATTGAAGGTGTATTGAATGTTCGTTGTCCCGGTCAGTAGTTTGGCCGGGTAGCGGGCTTATCCGGGGGCGCTATGTCAGATTCAAAGAAAGTCTCGCAGGAAGACCTGACCGGTATTCGTGCTCAGATCGACGAGGTTGACGAGGCGCTCGAAGCGCTGATCAGCAAACGGGCGGCTTTGGCAAAGCAAATCGGCGAAGCCAAGCGAACCGATTCGAGCAGTGGCCTGGTTGAATTTTACAGGCCGGAGCGCGAAGCCCAGGTGTTGCGGGCGGTTGCTGAGCGCAATGAAGGGCCCCTTGAAGACGACGAGATGATGCGGTTGTTCCGCGAGATCATGTCGGCTTGTCGCGCCCACGAAGAACCTTTGAAGGTTGGTTATCTCGGTCCGGAAGGCACGTTCACCCACGCAGCTGTATTCAAACACTTCGGCCATTCGGTCGGAGCATTGCCGCTGGCAACCATCGAGGACGTCTTTCATGAGGTCGAGAACGGCGCTGCACGCTTCGGCGTTGTTCCGATTGAAAACTCCAGTGCCGGGATGGTCAATCACACGCTGGACATGTTTGTGTCTTCGTCGCTGAGTATCTGCGGCGAGGTTGAAATGCGGATTCGTCAGCACCTGCTGGGCAACATGGAGGACCGTGAGTCGGTTCGCCGGGTGTGTGCGCATCCGCAAGCCCTTGCGCAGTGCCGTGCGTGGTTAACCGAGTTCCTTCCCGATGCCGAGCAGATTCCCTGCAGCAGCAATGCAGAAGGTGCGCGTCGTGCACGGGAAGAGGAGGGCACTGCTGCGATTGCCGGCGATTCCGCCGCAGATGTCTACGGACTTAACGTACTGGTTTCTAACATTGAAGACAGTCGGGACAATACGACCCGGTTTTTAGTGATTGGTCATCGCGTGCCGCCGGCCAGTGGCGACGACAAGACCACTTTGATCATCTCCGCCGCAAATACCGACGATGCCGGCGCGCTGCAGTCAATGTTGAAGCCTTTGGCAAAGCACAACGTGAACATGACCCGGATCGAATCGCGGCCTTCCCATCGTCGCAAATGGCACTACGTGTTTTTTATTGATATCGATGGCCATGCCGAAGATGACAATGTGCGTGCAGCTCTGGATGAGCTGGAAGCGGGTGCCCAGCTGATGCGTGTGCTCGGCTCCTATCCGAAAGCACTGTTGTAGTGTTTTAGGTGCGCGGGGCGCGGTGTCTGATACAACCACCAAACTGATTCTTGAGCGTGCGGCACCGGGTGTCGCAGGGTTACAGCCGTATGTGCCCGGCAAACCGGTTGAGGAGCTCGAGCGTGAATACGGCATCGTTGATGCGATCAAGCTGGCCAGCAACGAGAACCCCGCCGGGCCTGCACCTGCGGTGCTCGCAGCGATGCAAAAGGCCGCCGCCAATACCAATCGCTATCCTGATGGTGCAGGCTACTATCTGAAACAGCGGTTGGCTGCTCACCTGGAAATTGACCCGGTACAGATTACTTTGGGTAACGGTTCGAATGACGTTCTCGTGCTGTTGGCCGAAGCGTTTCTGACTCCCGGCACGAATGCGGTTTTCTCTGAGTACGCCTTTGTTGTGTACCCGTTGGCGGTGCAGGCGACGGGTGCGGAATCACGCGTAGCCCCGGCAAATGCTGTCGATCATCCGCAGCAGCCATTGGGACACAACCCGGAAGCGATGCTGGCAGCGATTGATGCTGATACGCGACTCGTGTTCGTGGCTAACCCCAACAATCCCACCGGCAGTTTGCTGGATACTGAACAACTTCACACCTTTATTAATGCTGTGCCTCAGACCGCGTTGGTGGTGCTTGATGAGGCGTATTGCGAATATCTCGGTGAGGGTGCCGTGCGGCAGTCGCTGCAGTGGTTGGCTGAGTTTCCCAATCTCGTTATCACCCGCACGTTTTCAAAGATCTACGGATTGGCCGGCTTGCGTCTGGGTTATGCGATCAGCAGCCCTGAGCTGGCTGAGCTGCTTAACAGGATTCGGCAACCGTTCAACGCGAACAGTATTGCTTTGGCGGCCGCCTCTGCGGCGCTTCAGGCACAGGACTACATTGCATCGAGTCGTGACGATAATGCTGCCGGATTGAGTTGGCTGACCGCAGCGCTGTCGGACGTGAAGGGCGTTCGCGTGCTGCCCTCGTACGGCAACTTTGTGCTGATTGATATGGGCCGGCCTGCGATGCCTGTCTATGAAGCATTGCTGCGGGAGGGTGTCATCGTCCGCCCGGTCGGCAACTACGGGTTACCAAACTACCTGCGCGTTACGGTTGGTACGGAATCTGAAAACACCGCGTTTGTCGCGGCAGTCACGCGCGTGTTGGAGCGGATCAGTGAATAGCAGTTCACAGCAGTTTGTTGTTAGTCCGGGCAGTCAGCTTGCCGGAACGGTAAGTGTTGCGGGAGATAAGTCGATTTCTCATCGCGCAATCATGTTTGGTGCTATCGCAAAAGGTGTGACCCGCGTGCGGGGTTTTCTGCCCGGAGAGGATTGTCTGGCAACACTCAAAGCCATGGAATCGATGGGCGTTCAGATTGAGCGACCAGCGATCACGGAAGTCATTATTCACGGCGTCGGCATGCATGGGTTGCAGCCGCCTCAGGGTCCTGTTGATCTCGGCAATTCCGGTACAGCCATGCGGCTCATGATGGGGTTGTTGGCAGCACAGCGGTTCGATGTGGAACTGATTGGCGACGAGTCATTATCCGTGCGTCCGATGGAGCGCGTCGCGGGGCCGCTTCGGGAGATGGGGGCAACGATTGATACGACTGACGGCACGCCGCCGGTCACTATCCACGGTGGCACGTCGCTGCAAGCTATTCACTTTACGAGTCCGGTTGCCAGTGCTCAGGTGAAATCCGCGGTGTTGTTAGCCGGGCTGTATGCCTCCGGAAACACCACGGTGCTGGAGCCGGCCGTTACCCGCGATCACACGGAGCGGATGCTGAAAGCGTTCGGGGTGCAGGTGGAAGTCGATGGCCTCAGCGCTACGGTTTGCGGGGGTAGTGAGCTGCATGCGGCTGACGTTGATGTGCCGGCGGACATCTCATCAGCAACGTTTCCATTGGCTGCCGGCTGCTTATCCGGCACGGGTCCGGTGACCGTTACCGATGTGGGTATGAACCCAAGCCGCACCGGCATTCTCGATATATTGCGGCTAATGGGGGCTGAAATCATTGAGTCGAATCCGCGTCAGGTGGGTGGTGAGCCGGTAGCCACGTTGACCGTTAATGCAAAGCAGTTGAAGGGCACAGCGATTCCGCCTGAGCTGGTGCCGCTGGCCATCGACGAATTTCCGATGGTGTTTGCGCTGGCTGCGGTTGCCGATGGTGAAACCGTGGTTTCCGGTGCCGAAGAACTGCGGGCGAAGGAGAGTGATCGTATTGCTGCGATGGTGGCAGGACTGAAAGCCCTGGGTGTTGATGTTGAAGAGCGCCCGGACGGCGCCGTGATTCGCGGCGGTCAGGTGCAGGGCGGTACGGTCGATAGTCTGGGTGACCATCGCATCGCTATGGCCTTTGCCGTGCTGGCATCGCGCGCGAATGGCCCGGTAACAATATTGAATACCGCGAACGTTGCGACTTCGTTCCCCGGGTTTGTTGAATGCATGACACAACTGGGTCTGAATATTTCGTCAGATAGAACCGCGGACGCGGTGCAATGACAGACGTGCCCGTTATTGCCATCGACGGGCCCGGTGGTGCCGGCAAGGGCACGGTTGCCCGTTTGGTGGCAGCAGAGCTCGGATTTTATTTGCTCGATAGCGGGGCGTTGTACCGCCTGGTTGCATTGGCTGCAATCAATAGAGGGATCGACTGGACCGAGACAGCAGCGCTCGCAGAGCTTGCGCGTCAGCTTGACGTTAGGTTCGATTTTGCCGCTGCCGATGGCGGAATCCTTATGGAAAACAAAGACGTGAGCGCCAGAATCCGGGAAGAGGATTGTTCCCGCGGAGCCTCCATTGTGGCGGCCGTTGGTGAAGTCCGGGACGCGCTGATCCAGCGACAGCGCGACTTTCAGGCCGCTCCCGGTCTGGTGGCGGATGGCCGCGATATGGGGTCTGTGGTGTTTCCGGATTCCCGGCTCAAGATTTTTCTCACTGCCTCGGTCGAAGAACGTGCCCGGCGGCGTTATAAGCAGTTGAAAGACAAAGGAATGGATGCTAGTCTGCGCGACCTTTCCAGAGACTTGGCTGAGCGAGACAAGCGGGACAGCGAGCGAACCATCGCTCCGTTGAAGCCCGGTCCCGACTCCAGAGTGCTGGATACGACGGGCCTGAGCATTTCCGAAGTTGTGCAAACGGTGCTGGACTGGACGGCGGAAGCCTATCCAATCAGCCGTTAAATCTCTCCAGAGTAATCAGGTAGTTGGGTGCGTAAGTGCGTGGTTGTACTTGCGTGTTTTTTTTAGTGTTTTCATCAGCAATTCCGCCGATGAATGAAATTGGCCTGCCGTAAGGCAGTGAAAAATATAATGACTGAAAGTTTTGCAGAACTGTTCGAGCAAAGTCTCGCTAACCAGGATATTAAATCCGGCATCATCATCTCCGGCCAGGTAATCGAAATCTCTAACGACGTTGTCATCGTCAGCGCCGGCCTTAAATCAGAAGCTGTTATTCCCAAAAGCCAGTTCCGCGAGGAAGTTGAAGTGGGCGACGAAGTTGAAGTTGCTCTGGATGCATTGGAAGACGGCAGCGGTGAAACCCGCTTGTCCCGTGAACGCGCGAAGCGTGAACGCACCTGGACGATGCTGGAAGAGGCCTATGAAGCCGGCAAGATTGTTAACGGTGTGATTAATGGTCGCGTGAAAGGCGGCTTTACCGTTGAAGTTGAATTTGTGCGTGCGTTCCTGCCCGGTTCTCTGGTGGATGTACGTCCGGTTCGTGATCCTTCTTACCTCGAAGGTAAGGATCTCGAATTCAAAGTAATCAAACTCGATCGCAAGCGTAACAACGTAGTGGTTTCGCGTCGTGCGGTTGTGGAAGAAGAGTACAGCGTTGAACGTGATGCACTGCTTGAGAATCTGCAGGAAGGTATCGTTGTTAAAGGTGTTGTGAAGAACCTGACCGACTACGGTGCATTCGTCGATCTCGGCGGCATCGACGGTCTGCTGCATATCACCGACATGGCGTGGAAGCGCGTTAAGCACCCGTCAGAAGTGGTTAACGTCGGTGACGAAATCGAAGTGAAGATTCTGCGTTTTGACCGCGAGAAAACCCGCGTGTCGCTGGGCATGAAGCAGCTGGGATCAGATCCCTGGCAGGCGATTTCACGTCGTTACCCGCAGAACACCCGTATTTACGGCAAGGTCACCAACATTGCTGACTACGGTTGTTTCGTTGAGATCGAAGACGGCGTTGAAGGTCTGGTGCACGTATCTGAAATGGACTGGACCAACAAAAACGTCAACCCGGCCAAAGTGGTTGCTGTTGGCGATGAAGTTGAAGTTATGGTCCTTGAGATTGACGAAGAGCGTCGTCGTATTTCACTGGGTATCAAGCAGTGCAAATCAAACCCATGGTCAGACTTCGCCGAGCAGTACAACAAGGGCGACAAGATCAGCGGCAACATCAAGTCGATCACCGATTTCGGTATCTTCATTGGTCTGCCGGGTGGCATCGACGGTCTGGTTCACTTGTCTGATATTTCCTGGGATGAGGGCGGCGAAGACGCTGTTCACAACTTCAAGAAAGGTGACGAAATCGAAACCGTTATTCTTGCGGTTGATCCTGAGCGCGAACGTATTTCGCTGGGTGTTAAGCAGCTCGATTCTGACCCCGTCTCAACCTATCTGGCCGAGAACCCCAAAGGTTCAATCGTTAAAGGCAAGATTCTTGAAGTTGATGCGAGAGCAGCGATTGTTGAGCTTGCCGAAGGTGTGGAAGGTCAGCTGCGTGCATCTGAGATCTCTGCAGAGCGCGTTGAAGATGCCCGCACACTGTTGAAGGCTGGCGAAGACGTTGAAGCCCGTGTTACCGGTCTGGATCGCAAGAGCCGCATGATTGCGCTGTCTATCAAGGCGAAAGAAGCGCAGGAAGAAGCTGAAGCCGTTCAGAGCTATCGCAGCGATGCGGAGAGCTCAAGCGGTGGCACGACTCTCGGCGACCTGCTGAAAGAGAAGATTGGTTCTGGTGAGTAATTAGGAGCAGGCACCGACGCGATTTCACGTCGGTGCCTTCTTTTTAAGATTAGGAGGAGCCGATCTTGGCTATGACAAAGTCCGAATTGATTGAAGTTGTTGCAAAGAAACAGCGTCATCTGCCAGCTAAGGACGTTGAGTTGGCGATTAAGCACTTGCTTGAACTGATGAGTCAGTCGCTTGCGAACGGCGGGCGCATTGAGATTCGCGGTTTCGGCAGTTTCTCTTTGCACTTTCGGCCACCCCGCATGGGGCGTAACCCGAAATCGGGCGAAGCGGTGGCACTGTCGGGCAAATACGTTCCGCACTTTAAGCCCGGTAAAGAGTTGCGTGAAAGAGTAAACAGCAATCAGCATTTGCCGATTAAGTAGACTCGTTCATCTTTAACAAAAAAGCTGCCCCCGGGCAGCTTTTTTTTGCCTTCGATAACCAGGTCTGTCAAACGGGCTCTTAATAATCTTGATGTCGGCTATACGCTTTTCAATTACAATCGTTTTAACGCTCAACTGAGTCCATCCGATGCTTAGAAACCTGTTTGTCTTTGCTTTGTTGCTCGCCGCGATGACGATTGCGGTGGTTTTTGCGGCTTTGAACCAGGGTACTGTCGATGTTGATCTGGCGTTTTTCTCTTTCACGCTGCAAAAATCACTGGCGTTCATTCTGGCCTTCGGAGTGGGCGTTGTGTTCGGCATGCTGTGTGTGGCGGGTTGGGTGCTGGGCTTGGTGAGCCAGCGCCGGCGCTTGCAGAAGTCGCTGCGACTGGCAGAAGGAGAGGTTAAATCATTGCGTGAGATTCCGGTGAACGATGCCCAGTGAGGCTACCTTTCTGTTAGCCGGTTTGCTGTTTATCGCAGCGGCCCTCGGCTACGTGTATGCCCGTTATCTGGAAGAACGCGAGGACAGGGATCCTGGTAGCGGAAATGCGCTGAATGCCGATTACATTAAGGGCCTCAACTTCCTGTTGAATGAGCAGCCGGACCAGGCACTGGAAGTGTTCATCCGGATGGTCGAAGTCGATAACGATACGCTGGAAACGCATTTTGCATTGGGTGGCTTGTTTCGACGACGGGGTGAAGTCGAGCGGGCAATCCGCGTGCATCAGAACCTGATTGCCAGACCAAATCTCACGCAGGAGCAGCGTGATCAGGCATTTTTTGCGTTGGCCGAGGATTACATGCGCTCCGGTTTGTACGATCGCGCTGAGGCGATTTTCACAAAGTTTGATGAGCAGTCGAAACACCGGTCTGCCGCGTTGCGTAAGCTGGTTCGTATCTACGAGATGACCCATGACTGGGAGCAGGCGATAGCGGCTTACGAAAAGCTTGTGGCGAGCGGTGGTGCCGGTGAAGGTCCGGATCACGTTGCTCATTATTACTGCGAGATGGCCGAGCAGGCGGCGTTGTCCGGCGAGAACACGTACGCTGATGAAATGTTAAGCAAGGCATTAGAGCGCACGCCTGATAGTGTCAGAGCCCGCTTAATGCGCGCTGATGCCCTGCAGGCTGCCGGCAACTGTGCTGCTGCGATTGATCTGTACACCGCATTGATGCATGAGTCACCGCAGTTGATTTCACACATTATTCCGAAACTCGCCAAAAGCTGTCGCGATGCTGATCGCAGTGATGACATGGGCGAGATACTGGCGGCTTTGATCGAGGGTGACGAATCGGCGCGCAATGCGATCGCAATTGCTGCCGTTCGTGATGAGAGTATCCAAAATCCGGTTGCCATCCGCTGTTTGCAGGACTACGCATCCAGTCATCCGATATTGGCGGCACTGATTGATATGGAGCATCTCCATTCCAATGATGCGGGTGTCGCTGCGGCTACGCTTGAGCGAATTCGTAAGGCGTTGCAAAAGATCGCAGCAACCTCTGCCCGTTATCGTTGCAGTGAGTGCGGCTATACCACGATGGAGCGTCTCTGGCAGTGTCCGAGCTGCCGGGAATGGGAGACTGTCGTGCCTCACCGGGAGCTCGCACTGGGCGCTGTGTTGGGTTAAACCCGGAGCGCTGCCTTTATCGTCTGAAAGTGCATATTTTCAGTCTCGTTTAGTTTCGATCGCAATGCATCTGTTTCTTCGGCAGCTATCGCCGATCCTCGCTTCTAGCATTTTGGTTCAGCAGGTATGTCGCCTGTTGTTCACAGAGGAGTAGGATGATGCGAAATCAATGGCTAAGTTTGTGTGTTGCGGCGCTGCCGGTGCTGGCAATGGCAGGGCCGGTGGATATTAATCGGGCAGATGCTCCGACGCTGGCTGAGGAGCTGGACGGTGTGGGGCTTTCCCGGGCTCAGGCCATCGTCGAGTACCGGAAGGCGAACGGCAAGTTCAAGAGCCCTGATCAGTTGCTTGAAGTAAAAGGTATCGGGCCTCAGGTGCTTGAGGCAAACCGCGGCAACATTCGTATTGCTCAAAGTAAGTAGGTGCGCTCCGGCAATGGCGGGTTTCTCGCCATTGCCGGTTTCTGCGGACCCTGTCGGGTGAAGCCGACTTAAAACAGGTATCATGCGCGCTGTTGCAGCAGTTGATAGACAGGTTTGTGCGCATGAGCACCAAAGTAAATACAGCGGTCTTTCCCGTCGCCGGCAGGGGAACACGGTTTTTGCCCGCAACCAAAGCTATTCCCAAGGAAATGCTTCCGATTGTTGATAAGCCGTTGATTCAGTATGCGGTAGAGGAGGCTGTCGCGGCGGGTGCAACCCGGCTGGTCTTTATTACTCACCGCAGCAAGGGCGCGATCGAACGTCATTTTCAGACCAACTATGAGTTGGAAACGCTGCTAAAGGATTCGGGCAAGGATGCATTGCTGGAATTGCTCCACGAGACTGTTCCAGCCGGTGTGCGTTTTTATTACGTTGAACAGGGTGAGCCTCTCGGTCTTGGCCATGCCGTTTTGTGCGCGAAAGAAGTGGTGGGTAATGAACCGTTTTTTGTTCACTTGCCCGATGATCTTATTCGTTCCGATACGGGCTGCCTGAGTCAGCTGTGCGATGTGTATGAGCGAACAGGCAATAGTGTTATTGCTGTTGAGCCTGTTCCCGAAGAGAGGACGTCGAGCTACGGCATTGTCGATATTGATGCAGCGAATGAGTTGCAACAGATTGTTGAAAAGCCTGCCCCGGAGGATGCGCCATCCAACCTGGCCGTGGTCGGTCGCTACCTGTTAACTCCCGAGATCTTTAATCGTCTGGAGACGACAGAGCGTGGCGCCGGAGGTGAGATTCAACTGACTGATGCGATTGCCGGATTGCTTGAAGAGCAATCGGTGACGGCCTGCCGGTTTGATGGAATTCGCTATGACTGCGGCAACAAGTACGGCTATGTCACGGCCAATCTCGACCTGGCTCTGGAGCACGAGGATATTCAGCAGCCTTTGCGTCAGCACTTGGACGATTTGCAGGGTTAATGGCTAATCGGTTCCTGAGCAGCATTCTGCTCATCGTTTGGTTGGCGGGAGCTGCCGCTGATGAGGAAATTCTCGGCAGCGAATACATGAAGCTGCCGCCGGAGAGTCAGAAGCAGTTGCTGACGGGGCTGTGGTACGGAGTGACGGTCTGGTCATATCATCTTGAGTACAGTGCCGGCACCGGCACAAGCGGCCCCCGGAATCCCGAAAATCGCTGGCTTGCAGCGTGCAATGACGGCAAGACGACTAAGGATATGCTGGATTTGTATAACCAATATCTGGACAGTCACAGGGAACTCTGGCATTTTGATATAGGTACCTTGTTTGTACTGGCTCTTCAGGAGCGGTGCGGTAACAAATCTTCGTAGCTGGCGATGACCTGACGGTCGCAACGCCGGCTTTTTTATTGTGTATTACGTTTTAAGTGTTGGTAAATCATGGATATTTCTAAAATTCCAGTGGGCAAGAGTGCCCCTGAAGAGGTCAACGTCATTATTGAAGTCCCGCTCGGTGGTGACCCGATCAAGTACGAACTGGATAAAGACAGCGGCGCATTGTTTGTTGACCGCTTTTTGTACACGGCGATGACCTACCCATGTAACTACGGTTTCGTGCCTCATACGTTGTCTGATGATGGTGATCCGGTTGATGTCATGGTCTACGGTTCCCGCCCGATTGTTCCCGGCGCCGTTGTGGCGTGCCGGCCGATTGGTGTTTTGATGATGGAAGATGAGGCCGGTATCGATGAGAAAGTATTGGCGGTCCCGACTCACAAACTGACGAAGCGTTTCGACCGGGTTAAAGACTACAACGATATCGCTGACATCATGCTTGACCGCATCAGCCATTTCTTTGAGCAGTACAAAGCACTGGAGCCCAACAAGTGGGTGAAAGTCCTTGGCTGGGAAGGCATGGATGAAGCTTACAAAGTGATTCGCGAATCGGTCGATCGTTACGACAACGAAAGTAAGTAATCGAGCGAAACAGCAATTAAAAAGGCCGGTATTCACCGGCCTTTTTTTTGTTCGCTTTTTCGTTCAGTACGATCGCCAGCGTTTGAACGGCTGCCCCGTGAACGCTTCAAGCTTGCGCACATCCTCTCTGAATAGCTCAATGAGTCGTGCTTCGAGTTCGCCGTCCGGGTCGGGTCGCTCGATGGGCTTGCCTGTTGCCTTA
>CAYLLI010000036.1:1519-15813 GCA_964384295.1 uncultured Chromatiaceae bacterium | reverse complement strand
CTCCCCTTCGCTGCCGCCCGCCCCACAGGCTGCAAGAATGATCGCGAAACTGAGTACGAAGAGTGCCTTTATCTGTTTAAGCACCGTCAATTCTCCAAGTAGTGTTCGATTCAACAATAATCTGTCAGGAATAGTCACCGCGATGGCGGACGCGAACAAGAACACACCTCACATTTCAGCAACTTCCATGAGAAATTCGGGCGATTTACGGCAAAACCTTATGTCAAACAGCAGAAACGGACGAAAACGAGGGACTTCAGAGAATTTTGACCACGACCAGACCGGATAGGTCCGTCGTTCAGTGAGAACGGCAGAAAATGCCTTGAAGAAGGCGTCCGGCCGATTCATACGACCCCGAACGCGGGAGGATTTAAGCGGCGCGCTTGACCTGCGGCTCAGCATCGCCGTGCCTGGACACTTTGGCGGCCGCAGCGTCGGCATCGTCGGTGGTCATCACAAACGCGGTATCGCGAATCAGCTCCGGCGGAATGCGGTCGGCAAGCTTTGCGTGAAGCTCGGGGAGTTTTGACCAATGGAGCCCCTGCTTGTGATGATGGGCAGTGTGATAACCGAGATTACCGGTGAACAGGTTAAAGACAGGGCTCAGGTTGTTGTACGACGCTGCCATCTCATCGTCGGTATCCAGGCCGGCATGATGGTCGTAGGTCACCCAGGCGGTGAATGCCAAAGCAATTGCCATCGGCAGCACGAATACAAACAGTGCAGGCACAGGACGGTAGACACACAACGCAGCCACCCCTGCCACCGTCAGCAAACCATACAGCACAAAATCGCGTTGCAAACGGGGGAACTTCTTTCCGACCTTAAAGCCACGCTGATACGCCGTAGCAAAGATCGTCAGCGTGTACTCCAGCGGTCCCATCGTGGTGCCGTCGCTGCGTTGCCAGCCACTCTCATCTTTGCTCTGGTCAAGAAAGTTACGGTGGTGTCCCTGCACATGATGCAGAACCCAAAGGTTGGTGGTTACGCCGGTATGCAGTGCATAGAAAAACTCGAGCACCCGGTTCAATGGCGTGGAGTGAAACGTTTTGGAATGCTGATGGTGATGGTTCCATGCCGATACGCAACCTTTCGGCACGATGGTGAGCAACAGATAGGCGGCAAGCACCGGCACGCTATCAACGGCAAAGTACACCGCAAAATCCAGCAGGCTGAACAGCAGAATGCACGCGACCGGAACCCGGTCAGCAGAAAATCGAAACATAAATCTCCGGGGCGCGCTTCGCGACAGCACCCTCACTCCGGCTAATTGAACTGCGACAACGCGCTCATTCTGCCTGAGAGAAGCCTCAATCGCTATGCTTTGCGAACCACTTAGTGGTCCTTTTACCGTTCTGCCGAACAGGCCTGCGCCCGCAGCACGCGGGACGCAGGCCGCCTCGAAGCTTAACTGGCTTTCAACCAGGCCTCGACGTCATCGGCACCGCCGATCTTCTCGCCGTCAACAAATACCTGCGGAAACGTGCTTGCTGCCGCAATGGCCCGCAAGCTGCGGTCGGTGTAGTCGTGGTTCAAAACGAGTTCTTCGTACTGAATGCCGGCATCTTGCAACAGCGCTTTCGCACGCGCGCAGTGCGGGCAGCCGGGACGGGTCAGAACACTAACACTCGGCGGCTTTTGCGCGTCCGGCGCCACGTAATTCAGCATCGTGTCAGCGTCGGAGACATGGAACGGATCGCCCGGCTCATCCGGCTCGATGAACATTTTGTCGACCACGCCGTCTTTCACGAGCATTGAATAGCGCCACGAGCGCTTACCAAACCCGAGGTCCTCTTTGTCCACGAGCATGCCCATGCCGCCGGTGAACTCGCCGTTGCCGTCGGGCAGGAACGTGATGTTGTCGGCGTGCTGATCACGTGCCCACTCGTTCATGACAAACGCATCGTTGACCGAGATACACACGATCTCATCAACGCCCGCCGCTTTCAGCGTATCGGCGAGCTGATCGTAGCGCGGCACATGCGCGGAAGAACACGTGGGGGTAAACGCTCCCGGCAGCGAGAACACCACCACCGTTTTGCCTTTAAAAATATCGTCGGAAGTCAACTCGACCCAATCACTGTCGGTGCGGGTTCTGAACGTTGCCGCCGGGACCGGCTGGCCTTCTTTGTTTTCTAACATATCGTTACCTCCTGATAATGGCAGCAGCGAATTGGGTTCGCTGCCTGCGTTTGCTCAACGTGAGAGCCACAATACGGAAACGACAATGATATTTAAAATGAATTAAATAGATTTTTTTGATTTATAAAATAAATCGAAAGACTCACAGCACCGGAAGATGGCCCGTCTTAACCCAGATAACGGTCTCCTGTTCCACACGCGGCTGATGCACGCTGTTGTGCGGACTACGCAGCCAGCTTCCGGCTGAATAGCGCCCGTGCTCGTCAATAAACTCGCCGGAGATCACGAAGATCTCTTCGCCGCCGAAATGCCGGTGCAGTTGAAACACCTCGCCGGCCGGCCAGCGCACCAGGGCCACATGCTCGTCACCGTGCTGATGCAGCGGCATGACCTGCAGGTTGCCGTGCCCGGGCCGCCAGGCCTCGGTGTTCGTATCAATAACCACGTGGGCATCGTCGTCGGGCTGAAACTGATGCAGCTTGACCAGCAGCGTGCAGCCTTCATCGCTAAACGGAGCGTGGCGAAAACCTTCCGGGTTGCGAAAGTACGTTCCGGCCGGGTAATCGCCGGTGTGGTCCGAGAACACGCCGTCGAGCACCAGAATCTCTTCACCCAGCGGATGACCGTGTTCGGAAAACCGCGATCCCGGTTCGTACCGCACGATACTCGTTGCATGCCCGCGCTCGGCCTCTTCGCGCGCTAACGGCTTACGCAACACACCCGGCATCGGGCTTGGTTGCCAGTCAATCGCATTCGTATCAAGCGCAACGCGCTGTGAAAAATCCAAGTTCAGCATGAGCTTGCCTGTCGTTAAAAAACCGGACTGCGGACAACACGGACCATCGTCCTGCTGCATGGTTCGCATCTTATGCCATATTGCAGCCCGTTTTGTGACAGGGCTTGTGCCATGACCGACTGGACTTCTCCGCATTTCGACCGCGCCGCACTGGTGACGATCGATGTGCAAAAAGACACGCTCGACGGACAGCCGTTCGAAATCAGCGGCACGTCGGCGGCGCTGCCGCAGATGGCCGAGCTGTGTGAGCAGTTTCGTGCTGCCAACCGGCCCATCGTCCACATTCTGAGACTTTATCTGCCGGACGGCTCCAACGCAGAGCTCTGCCGGCGTGACGCGTTAAAAAACGGTGCACAAATGTTCTTAGCGGGCCACCCCGGTCGCGAAATCGCACCCGAGCTTCTGCCACCCGATGCACCCGCGCCTGACGATGAGCAACTGCTGAATAACGAGCCTCAGCAAATCGGACCCAACGAGTGGTACGTCTACAAATCACGCTGGGGTGCTTTCTACAAAAGCGCATTGCAGGCACATCTGGAATCGCTGGGCGTCGATACCATTGTGCTCGCCGGCTGCAATTACCCCAACTGCATTCGCGCCACCGTTTACGAAGCCAGCGAACGGGACTTTCGGGTTGTTGCCATCAAAAACGGCATCTCCAATTTCACGCAACAGGGCTGGCAGGAGCTGAGCTCAATCGGCATCAATCTGATGTCTGCCGAAGATTGCGTCCGGGCGGTCCGCAAGAGCGCTTAACCCGGCCTGACGCCAACGCTGCTTCGCAGTATCCGCATCCAAGCCCGCGCAGGCGGCGAATGGTTTTATGTAGCGCAATGTTTTTGCAGGAGGCGCGACATGAACCCACAGCGAAGAAGCTTGTTGGCGGCAGCCGGATCTCTTACCGCCCTTGCCTGTCTGCCGGCCTGTATTCCGGCATTTGCCGCCGGCCACAAACGGGTGCTGCCCGAGCGGCTTGTCTTAAGCAGTTTTAAAGACGGCGAAATTCAGACCTACAGCAGCAGCGGCTGGACCGGCTTCAGCGACCGTGTCATGGGCGGCATCTCGAACGCCGAGTTTGAAATCGACCGGATCGAGGGCAAGGACGCTATCCGGCTGACCGGCAATGTCACCCGGGAAAGTAACGGCGGCTTTATCCAGATGGCATATTTCTTCGGCAGAAACTACCGCTACTTCGACGCTTCTGATTACGACGGTATCGAATTGCTCGTTTACGGCAACAATGAAGACTACAACGTGCACGTGCGTACCAACGATTGCCGCTGGTATGAGCAGTCCTACCGGCACACTGCGTTTATCACACCCGAGTGGCAGCGGCTGCAGATTCCGTGGGACGCTTTCACACCGAACGGCGTGCGTGCGCCACTGAATCAGGCAGAGCTGCAGCGCATTGCCGTAGTGGGTTGGATGCGCGAGTTCGATGCCGATATTTCAGTCGCCGAGCTCGCACTGTACAAAGACAACACGATAAAAGCCTAACGCGTTTCGTTACCGCGCACCTGCGACAGAAACCCGTTCACCGCAGCGTGTCGTTCACTGGTATTCTTGCGGCGTGAACACCCGCGCTCAGGACATTCTGCAAACCGTCTACGGTTACGACGCATTTCGTGGCCAACAGCAAACCGCCATCGACCGGGCGCTGGCAGGCCGGGATTCATTGGTACTGATGCCGACCGGCGGCGGTAAATCCGTCTGCTATCAGGTGCCTGCGCAACTGCTCGAAGGCACAGCCCTGGTCATTTCGCCGTTGATTGCGTTGATGCAGGACCAGGTCAGCGCACTGCAGGAACTCGGTGTCAGCGCGGCTTTTCTGAACTCATCGCTGACCGTCGACGAGCAACGCGACATTGCAGCCCAGTTGCGCAACGGTGACCTCAAACTGCTGTATATCGCGCCCGAACGCCTCATTCAGCCTGCCACCCGCGCACTGCTGCAAAGTATTCCGGTCTCTCTGATCGCCATCGATGAAGCGCACTGCGTGTCGCAATGGGGGCATGATTTCCGTCAGGACTATTTGGCGCTGCATGAGCTGCGGGACTGGTTTCCGGGCGTGCCGCGAATGGCGCTGACCGCCACAGCCACCGAACTCACCCGCAGCGAAATCATTGACCGGCTGGCACTCACCGATGCCGCAACGCTGATCAGCAACTTCGACCGGCCCAACATCCGCTATCAGGTTCAGGCAAAGACCGATGCCAACAGTCAACTCGACCGGTTTCTGTCAGGCCATCGCGGCGAGGCAGGCATTGTTTACTGTTTATCGCGCAAGAAAACCGAAAGCGTTGCTGCGCGACTGAACGGACTTGGCTACAACGCCCTGCCCTATCATGCCGGCCTCGAAGCCGGGGTGCGCGCGGAACATCAGCGACGCTTTTTGAATGAGGACGGGCTGATCATCGTCGCCACCATTGCCTTCGGCATGGGCATCGACAAGCCCGACGTCCGCTTCGTTGCGCATCTCGATTTACCGAAAAGCCTGGAGGCGTACTACCAGGAAACCGGGCGCGCGGGACGTGACGGGCAACCTGCCGAAGCCTGGATGATCTATGGTCTTCAGGACGTTGTGCGCTTGCGTCAGATGGTCGACGAATCGGTTGCCAGCGAGGCGTACAAAAAGCACGAACGCGACAAACTCGACACTCTGCTCGGCTGGTGTGAAATTACTGCCTGCCGGCGTTCCCCGCTGCTCCGCTATTTCGGTGAGGAAGCGAACACCGACTGCGGCAACTGCGACAACTGCCTGCAGCCACCCGCCACTCGACCCGGCACCACAGACGCACAAAAATTATTGTCAGCCGTGTACCGCACCGAACAGCGCTTCGGTGCCGCTCATGTGGTTGATGTGTTACTCGGCAAACTCACGGCCAAAGTGAAGCAGCACGGCCATAACTCGCTCAGCGTGTTTGGCATCGGCAGCGACAAACCGGCGCAAAACTGGCGGTCGATTATTCGCCAGCTCGTTGTGCAGGGCTATCTGCGTGCGGATGCGGAACGCTATGGTGCTTTGGTACTCACCGCTGCAAGTCGTCCGGTGCTGCGCGGGGAGACAGAAGTGTTGCTGAGAATTGATCCGGCGGCACCCGCCCGGCTCAAGGCGGTGCAAAGCGGCGCCAAACGCGCCACAGCAGCGAACGCCGACATTCCACCCGAAGAGCAACCGTTGTGGGAGGCATTGCGGGAATGCCGGCAGCGACTGGCCGCTGAGCACGGCGTGCCGCCTTACGTTGTGTTTCACGACAGCACATTGCATCAGCTGCTGGTGCAAAAACCGCGCAAGCTCGAAGACATGCTGGGTGTCAGCGGCATCGGCCATGCAAAGCTGGAACGGTACGGCGCTGCATTTTTGTCGGTGCTGCTGTCAGAGCCGCAAACGTAGACGGCTAAGAATGCTCCGCTGCAGCCACTGTATCGGGCAACTCCATTTCATCAGTACCCATCAGCCGGTCCCAAAACCGGAAATACAGCGCGAAGTTAGTCTTGTACTTCAGATGATGCACGTTGTGGTGCGTCGCTGAAATCCAGTGTTTGCCTATAAAGCCTGAGATCCAGCGGTCCGGAATTATTTCCCAGCCGGCATGATTGGTGATGCCTGTCACCGTCATCAGCACCAGCATAAAAATCAGCACACCGGCATGCACCGGAATGATCGAAACCAACACAGGAATAATCAGCGCACCGATCACCGCTTCCGTCGGGTGAAACGAAAACCCGGCCCACGGGGTTGGCTGGCGTGATTCGTGATGCACCTTGTGCACAACCGGAAAGATTTTCGGGTGATGCATGGCACGATGAGTCCAGTAGAAATAGGTGTCATGCAAAAACATGTAGATAGCAAGGCTGACGAACAAATACGGAACACCATAGTCAGCCACGTCAAAATAAATACGGGTGCCGCCGCTGCGCCAGGCTTCAATAATCCAGACACCGGAAGCTGCGTAAACAAAAGATGAAACCACCGACCAGTAAATCTCATGACGCATGATGGCTTGCGACGGCGGTTGCTTGGCGAGCCTGCGCGCGTGCACTTTCTCCGGCGGACGTTTCCACAGCGCCCAGTAGAAAAAGCCCGCGAGCAGCAGGTAACGCAGCACGATAAAAAACGTGATGATCAGCAGGCTGAAAACCAGACTCGGCAGACTGAATGGCGGATACGGCATCATGGCTTGAAGCTAGCACGGATAGTCATAACCCACCATCCAAAAACGCTATTCGATGCAAACAATGCAGTCAGGTATCAGACGATGCGCCGGCCAAACAATTCGCGGTGCCGCCAGGCACGGGAAACAAACGCGAGATAGACAAGCCCGGTAACAACGAACATCAGTGCAACCACGACGTCCGGGACCTGATACGCCCGGCACAACAAGCCCACCACACATCCGAGTGCTGCCAACGAGCAGATTGTCATGATGGCAACACTGACCGGCATACCGGATCGCACCAACAAATGATGCAAATGCTGCGCATCGGCTTTGAACGGTGATTGCTTACGCAATAGTCGGCGGATCATGATCGTCACCGTGTCGAAGACCGGCAACGCAACAAACCACAACCCCACCGCCGGCGAAATAACCCGCGGCTGAACATCCGTGATATCGATCAGGCACCACATCAGAGCGAGCCCGAGCATCATGCTGCCGGCATCCCCCAGAAACACCCATGCCTTGTTGCGCCAAAACACCCGCTGATTAAACACCAGAAAGCCCGCCACACAGGCCGACAAAACGTTCAGTATTTGCAGGTGACCACCGCCACCCCAGAACGTGTTGGCAATGCCGAGACCTGCCAGCATCACCAGCGTCAGATTGCCGCTCAGGCCGTCGAGTCCGTCGCACATATTAATGGCGTTAATGAGCCCGACCGTGACAAACACGGTAAACGGCACGGACCAGGCGCCGAGATACAGAATATTGCCCGACGGCAGCAGCGGACCGAGGTCGTAGAAATAGACACCACCGCCATAGACCATCGTCAGTGCCGCAAGTACTTCGATGAGCACCCGCAGCCAGGGCGGCAGACCAAACCGGTCGTCGAGTGCGCCGGTGAGCACCAACAAGAAACCGGCAATCAGGAAAGCAATAAACGAGACCGCGGGTGCACGGTCAGCCGGAGCTATCTGGAGTTCAAGCCCGAAGGTCACGAGCAGCGCCAGATAAATCGCAATACCGCCGACCAGCGGCACCACGCCCTCGTGCTGCTTACGCTGCCCCGGCTTATCGGTGAGATCCAGCTTTAATGCCACCGGTCGCAGAACGACGATAAAGACAATCGTCGCCGCAAACGCAAACAGTGATAGCCATAACTGGTTCAAAACCGGTGTCTCCTTGCACCTGATAGCAAAGCTGCCGAGGCCCGGACGTGGAAGAACCGCAGGGCCGCAAACTCAACACGCAGCCTACACTCTGCATTTTACCGAAGCAGAACCGGCTTCACATAATTAAAAGTCCGGCAACTAAAAGCGGTTTTCGGTATAGTGGCGCCCCTTCGACAGCCCGACCCGACTCCGGGCTCATCAAAAACCCTGTTAGATCAAGCTACGCCGCAGACTTGTCAGCGGCTACAGCGCCTTGCATCCCATGATTTTCAAACTGTTCGTCAAAAAGAACGGCAACTGGAAAGACGACACACTGTCCGGTTTGACCGTTGCACTCGCATTGGTTCCCGAAGCGATCGCCTTCTCCTTCATTGCCGGCGTCGATCCGATCGTCGGCCTCTGGTCGGCTGTGTTTCTCGGCTTTATCACGTCGTCGTTTGGCGGCCGGCCCGGAATGATCTCCGGCGCAACGGGCGCTGTCGCCGTCGTCGTGGCCAAGGTGGTTGAGATCGGCAATACCGATGGTGCAGCACTCGGCATCGACAACCTGGGCATGCAGTACCTGTTTGCCACGCTAATGCTGGCCGGTCTGATACAAGGGCTGGTTGGCGTACTGAAGCTCGGACGTTTTATTCGCCTCGTACCCCATCCCGTCATGATGGGCTTCGTGAACGGACTGGCAATTCTGATTCTGCTGGCGCAGTTCGACTCGTTCAAAGCGCCCGACGGCAGCTGGCTCATCGGCATCGAGCTCTACACGATGGTCGCGCTCGCAGCACTGACCATGCTGATCATTCAGTTTTTTCCACGACTCACCGAATCGGTGCCGTCAATTCTCGTTGCCATTATTGCGGTCAGTTTGCTGACACACCTGGATCTGGTCAGCACCAAAACGATCGCCGACGTGCTTTACGAAGGCACCGGCAGCCCCGAGCTCGACAGCGCTCTGCCGATGCTGGTCTGGCCCGGCGACATCGTCTGGAATGAGGCCACAATCTTGCTCATCGGTGGCGTCGCTCTGACCGTGGCTATGGTCGGACTGATTGAGTCTCTGATGACGCTGCAACTGATCGACGATATGACGGAAACCCGGGGCCAGGGCAACCGGGAGTGCTTTGCTCAGGGCGGCGCTAACTTTTTGTCCGGTCTGTTCGGCGGCATGGGCGGTTGCGCAATGATCGGACAAAGCCTGATCAACATTAAATCCGGTGGCCGGGGCCGCACCAGCGGCGTGGTCGCAGCGTTAGCGCTTGCTGTCCTGATCATGACCGGTGGCCCTGTCATCAGCCAGATTCCGATTGCAGCATTGGTTGGCGTCATGTTCATGGTGGTCATCGGTACCTTTGAATGGGCGACGTTCACGACCATTGGCAAAGTGCCGGCGAGTGAAGTCTTCGTGATTCTGGTCGTGACGCTAGTTACGGTGTTTATGCACAACCTCGCGCTTGCCGTGCTCGCCGGCGTCGTGGTGTCGGCACTGGTGTTTGCGTGGGAGAGCGCGCAGCACGTCCGTCTGAATCCGCACGACATTGACGACGACACCCGCATCTACAACCTGCAGGGCGTGTTGTACTTCGGTTCGGTGCGCGAGTTTGCCGAACGAATGTCGCCGGCAACCGATCCGGCACAGGTCATTATCGATTTCAAAGAAGCGCGTGTTGCCGATTACTCGAGCATGGAAGCACTGAATGCGCTGACAGAGCGCTATCGCAAAGCGGGCAAACGGCTGCGGCTGCGCCACTTGAGCCCGGAATGCCGCAAGCTGATTACGACCGCCGGCAAGTTGGTCGAGATCGAAGAAGCCGAGGACGATCCGCACTACTCCGTCGCCCGCCTCTGATCACCCGGCTGCAGCGACCGACTGCCGAACCCCCAGACTGCGCGCATCAGAGCCTGTTGCCGGATGGTTTAACGTAGCTGAATGACCGCAGCCCATGCCAGCATCAGCAACAAGCCCGCGCCGAACTGGCGTGAAGCAACCCGCCGCGGCTTTGCTGTGTTTGCCTATACCGGTCGTGCCCTGGGGCTCGTCTGGATAACCAATCATCGCCTGACACTCACGCTCGCGCTGCTGACACTGGCAGCAGGCCTGCTGCCCGCTGCGGTCGCCTGGGTCGGCAAGCTCATTGTTGATTCTGTCGTCACACAGATGAACAGCGTAAGCGCCGGTGCCGAGCCGCAGTATTCCGGCGTGCTGCAACTCGTGCTGCTCGAAGGCTGCATCATTGCCCTGTTAAGCGGCGCCCAGCGCGGCATCAATGCCTGCCAGTCACTGCTGCGGGCGGAACTGGGTCAGCGCGTCAACGAAATGATTCTTGAGAAAGCGCTGACGCTGGATCTCAGTCAGTTTGAAGACTCGGAGTTTTACGACAAGCTGCAGCGTGCCCGGCGCGAAGCATCAAGCCGTCCGCTCAGCCTCGTAATGCGGAGCTTCGCACTGATTCAGCAACTCATCGCGCTGATCAGCTTCGGCGTCCTGATCGCGCAGTTTTCGTTGTGGGCGATGGTACTGCTGGTGCTTGCCGGCCTGCCCGCCTTTATTGCCGAAGCCAAGTTTTCAGGTGATGCATTCCGGCTGTTCCGGTTTCGCGCACCGGAATCGCGACTGCAAAACTACCTGGAAATCGTGCTTGCCCGCGAAGACCATGCGCAGGAGGTCAAGCTGTTTGGTCTCGGCGACATGCTGCTTGACCGCTACCGCGCGATCTTTAAGAAAATCTATCGCGAAGACCGGGCGCTGACCCTGCGCCGCGAAACCTGGGGCCTGATACTGACGCTGGTCGGCACCGTCGCGTTGTACGGTGCGTATGCGTGGATTGTCGTCGCGGCTGTCGACACATCCATCACCATCGGCGAGATGACCATGTACCTACTGTTGTTTCGTCAGGGACAGGCAGCGGTCGCTGCAGGGCTCGGCTCAATCGGCGGCATGTACGAAGACAATCTGTATCTCACTAATCTGTATGAGTACCTTGAGCAAGCGCCGGTGGAACAGCGCGGCTCAGCCGTGACAGGCCCTGACCCGGGTGACGGCATTCGCTTTGAACACGTCAGCTTCAGCTATCCGGACGAACCCGAACCCACGCTGAAGGACATCAACCTGCATCTGAAGCCCGGCGAGAGTCTCGCGCTGGTCGGCGAGAACGGCGCCGGCAAGAGCACCATCATCAAACTGCTGTGCGGCTTCTACAGTCCGGCAGCCGGCCGGGTGCTGGTGCACGGACGCGATGTGCAGGAGTGGGACATTGAAAGTCTGCATCGGGTCATCGGCGTCATCTTTCAGGACTTCAATCGCTATCAGTTCAAGGTGGGCGAAAACATCGGCGCCGGCGACGTGAACGGTTTTGATGACGAACCGCGCTGGCGCACCTCCGCCGACAAAGGCATGGCAACGCCGTTTATCGAGCGCATGGATGACGGGTTCATGACTCAACTCGGCAGCTGGTTCAAAAACGGCAAAGAGCTGTCGACCGGCCAGTGGCAAAAAATCGCCCTGTCACGTGCCTTCATGCGCAGTGATGCCGACGTGCTCGTGCTCGACGAACCCACCGCTGCAATGGATGCCGCTGCTGAAGCCGAGCTGTTTGAATATTTCCGCGAACACACCCGCGGCAAAATCACCGTGCTGATCTCGCACCGCTTCTCCACAGTCAGACAAGCCGACAAGATCGCGGTGCTGGAGCAAGGCCGCATTGTTGAGTGCGGCACGCATGAGGAACTAATGGCCAGTCCGGCCGTCTACGCGAAACTCTTTACGCTTCAGGCCGAAGGGTACCGCTAACGCTCTAAGCGAAACCCCTTCAGCAGCGCGCGACTCGTCACACCCGCGTCCTCGCCGTCAGCGGATACGGCCAGATACAGCACCTCGGCAGGCGGATACCCGAATGCGGCAGCGAAGTCTTCATACAGGTTGCGCTGGTGGGTTTGCCAACCACCCTGCTCTGCGGCTGGCAACGCGAAGATCATGCCGGTTTTGGGTATGTAAGGGTTCGGATACATCGCTGCATCACTGCCGGCCGGCTGCCACACATACGTGAGCACATTGCCGCTGGCAGGCAAACCGGCCACACCGAACACAACCCGGTTCATCATGCGCCGCCACCACGACTGATACTTCGAATCAACGGCGAAGGCCGCGTAAACCACCACCGGCCAATCCGGATCCTTGCCCGCAGCGCTGCCACCGCGCGTAGGCTCGGACACCGACTCTACGCGCCAATCCCACGTCAACATCAGCAGAGCTGACCCGGTGTCATCAAAACGCGTCGGCTCCGATTCACCGGGCAACCGGTAGATCAGCGACTTACTTGAGGCAACGTTGATTTGAATCGAGCCGTCGGCGAATCGAAAGCCCGTCACGGGGGTGCGCTTTTTGGTCAGCAGCTGCCAACCGCGTTCCGTGAGTGCAGGATCAAGGTCGTCGGATACCACGGCGTCGATAGCCGGAGTGTCGGACATTGCGGCAGGCGATATTGCCAGCACGATGAACACCACAAACCCACACCGAGCTGCCCGCTCAATCGCTTGCGTTGGATTCATCAATCCGCGTCGACACTTTCGTTGAGAGACCAGTCGTAACCGTATTTGATTTTCAGTTTGTCGCCGGCAGCGGCGAGCTCGGCCGCGAGTTCTGCATCAGCGTACTGCAGCCAGTGCGCGACAACACCTGCTTCATCGCCACCGAAGTCCACGTCAAACCAGTTGTAGATGCTCGATGCAGTCGCTTTATTGCCTGCGACGGTCACACCACGGGGATGATTGATGTACGCGCGCGCGTTGGCATCAAGCAGCGCTTCGGTGTTTGCTGCCGTGTATGCCTCTGCAGCCAGATCCGGACAGCCCAGGCTCGCACAGTTCACGGCATAGTGAATGCGCGGATCATTCCAGCCGGGACGCAGAATGCGATGCTCAATGTCATTTAACGTGAGTGTCTGTCCGGCGATCGTCAGGTAAGGCTCAGACCACGGACCGAGATCAAATAAACCACCTTCGATTTTTCGAATGGACTTGACCGGGTAATAGCGCAGCACGACCTCAACAGTCAGCGCGTTGTAAAGATTGATCCAGTACGCGCGCTGCTCAGCGCGGCTTAACATGCGCGGATCCAGACCCGACAGCGCATTCAGGTAAGCCTTCAGGAGTTCACGATCCTCCATCGTGACGCCGGCGTAATCAAAGCGTGCGATTGAATCAGCCGCATTGACGCTGCGATAGCGATCCAGCAATGCCTGCCACGCGGAATGGTCCACCTGCTGAGGATTGGCGTCATCCGCGGTCGCCCAAAACGCCCACAGGTCACTATCCGGAACAAACAACTTTGCCTGCACTGTCATCAGTGGCAACAGCGCCAACAATCCGACTGCGAACACCCGTTTTGCCAATTCTTTTGCCATAGTGGCTCTCCCGCTACCCGCGTCTAACGAATGGGTGCAAAAAAACGCCGGCCCCAAAGAGGCAGGCGCAACTGATAGCTGATCAAAATGAGCAGACACCGCACGAAACTCCGCAGCGGCCCCATCTGCTCAAACTTTCGCGAATCGGTAACAACGGTTTGCTCAAGAAACACCGGCTGCTGAATGTTTAACAGCGTTTCTGACAACCGGATATCCTCGAGTTCATCTTCGACAAACCCTCCGGCCTGTCGGAACAACGGGCGACTGACGAACATCACCTGGTCACCGTAGAACACGCCGGTGAGTGCGCAGCGCAGATTGTGAATGGCAGAGATGGTTTTAAGACCCGAAGCTGTGCCTGAGAAAGCCTGACGAAAGCCGCCCCAGACGGGCTTTACGGCAAGTTCTTGCAGCGTTGCGAGAGAGCCGGCCGGCAGCCTCGTATCGGCGTGCAAGAACACGAGCAACTCTCCGGATGCGATCGCAGCGCCCGCATTCATCTGGCTACCCCGCCCGACCGGAGCCGTCCGGACGACTGCGCCCGGAAAACGGCGGGCGATCGCGACGGTGTCATCCGTGCTGCCGCCGTCAACGACAATAACCTCAACGTCAGTGTTGCCATCGATGACAG
>CAYLLI010000036.1:0-1509 GCA_964384295.1 uncultured Chromatiaceae bacterium | reverse complement strand
GATGACAGCGCGCAGCCGTTCAAGCGTTGCCGGCAAGGCCCGCGCTTCGTTCAAAGCTGGAATAACAATGCTGATTGCTGCCACAGATCACCCGGTTCTGAGCTGGCCTTCCCGCGCCAGCGGCTTACCTACAGTAACTGACGACTGCGAAATCGCCAGCGAAGTTCCGCGGAGCGAAGGTTTCCGCGCGCCAGTGGGTGTCGGGCGCTGAAAAAACTCTCCGAAGCCTGCGCCGATAAGCGATAATCCGCGCATGAGAAGCACCCTTCTACTTGTCTTGCTGGTATTGGCCTCAGCCCTTCATGCCGAACCGGCCAGTCCGCCTGTGCTGTCCGACCATTACGGCAATGCCTATCCGTTCGAGCCGAAAGCCAACGAAGCGGTGCTGGTCATCGTCGTCGATGCCCGCAAACTGCGCTGGCTGGGCAAATGGGAGAAAAAGCTGCGGGCCAGTTTGCCGGCGCTTTCCAGCTACCGGGTTACCGGCAGTCTCGACGACCCTAAGCCGGATTACGACAGTGTGGCTAAAGCGATTCGTCGGCATGTGTTCGAGGAAATTCCCATCGGTATCGACCTCGAAGACTACTGGGCAAATCGATACTCACTGGATATCGCGGAACCCTGTCTGTTGCTGCTAAACGGCGATCAGGAAGTCGTTGCCCGGTGGCGCGGCCGACCGCGCCAGGAATTGGTCACCGAGGTGCTGGAGACGTTGACTCCCTACTTCACGCCTGCGAACTCGGCAGCAACTGCACCATGAACCCTGAGAGCACGGCAATGATGGAGCGACTGCGCGCCGACCTGATTCTGGTGGGCGGCGGACTCGCGAACACGCTGATTGCGTTGCGCCTCAGTGACGCGTTGCCGGAACTGAAAGTCACCATTTTGGAGAAAGAGGCTGCGCTGGGCGGCAATCACACGTGGTCATTTCATGGCGCTGACCTGACTGATGCGCAGCGCAACTGGATCCGCCCGCTGATTGAGTACAACTGGCAAGACTACGACGTGCGATTTCCGAATCGAAACCGTCGGTTAAGCGGCAGCTATCACAGCATTACCTCTCACAGCCTCGACAGCGTCGCGCGCCGCCGGGTGTCCGGCACAATCATGACCGATGCCAGCGTGACAGACATTCAGGCTGATTCAGTCACTCTGGCGAACGGCAGCCAACTGCATGCCAGAGCCGTCATCGACGGGCGCGGACCAAAATCGAGCCCCAATCTTGACGTGCGGTTCCAGAAATTTGTCGGCCGGATTGTGCGGACCGCCAAGCCGCATTTTGTTGAGCGCCCGATCATCATGGACGCCACCCACAGTCAGGACGACGGCTACCGGTTTTTCTACACGCTGCCACTGGATTCGAACACCCTGCTGATTGAAGACACACGCTACAGCGACACGCCCGGCATTTCCGCGGACGAATACAGCGACGCGATCGATCAGTATGCCGCAGCTCAGGGCTGGCTGATTGACAGCTTTCTGCATTCGGGACACACGAACTTCCTGAAC
>CAYLLI010000035.1:15579-15870 GCA_964384295.1 uncultured Chromatiaceae bacterium | reverse complement strand
CGGATTCCATACGGCGTAAGGTCAAAATGTTCACGGATCAGAGCCGTCAGGGTTCCCTGATCGACGGTGCCGGTGCCGAACGTTTCGACACTGATCGATGTGGGCTCAGCCACACCAATAGCATATGACACCTGAACTTCGCAGCGTTCAGCCAGTCCGGCAGCAACGATGTTTTTCGCCACGTAGCGGCCGGCGTAAGCGGCACTGCGATCCACTTTAGACGGGTCTTTGCCGGAGAAGGCGCCGCCGCCATGGCGGGCCATGCCGCCGTAGGTGTCGACAATGATCTTA
>CAYLLI010000035.1:6312-15569 GCA_964384295.1 uncultured Chromatiaceae bacterium | reverse complement strand
CGAAGTTGCCTGTCGGGTTGATATGGTACTTGGTGTCTGCATTCAGCCATTCTGCCGGCAGGATGGGTTTAATAATGCTTTCCATGACCGCTTCCTGCAAAGCTTCCAGACTAATGTCCGGGTCGTGCTGGGTGGAAAGCACCACTGCATCGATTCCGACAGGTTTGCCGTCTTCATAGTTCAGCGTGACCTGGCTTTTCGCATCCGGACGCAGCCATGAGAGCTCCCCGTTCTTGCGAACATCAGCCTGACGTTTAACCAGCTGATGAGCCAGCGAGATAGCGGCCGGCATGAGCACATCGGTTTCATTGCTGGCGTAACCAAACATCAAGCCCTGGTCGCCGGCACCCTGTTCGCGCGGGTCACCGCGGTCAACACCCTGAGCAATATCCGGTGACTGCGCACCGATAGCATTGAGCACTGCACAGGATTCGCCGTCGAAGCCCATGTCAGAACTGTTGTAACCAATATCCAGCACCACGTCTCTGACCAGGCGTTCAAAGCTCGTCGGGGCAGTGGTTGTCAGCTCCCCGGCCAGCATGACAAAGCCGGTTTTTACAACGGTCTCGACGGCGACACGTGCATCGGGATCGTGTGCGATGACGGCATCGACTACCGCATCAGACACCTGGTCAGCCATTTTGTCGGGATGGCCTTCAGAGACCGATTCAGAGGTAAATTGGTAGTTGTTTGCCATGGTGTTTCCGGGTTCCTAATAATTTAAGCAAGGCGCGGATTATAAACGCACTTGTGGGTCAAGTAAGGGGTTTTAGGGCAGCATTGAGCGGGTAGAGCAAGCCGCAGGTCGAAATACTGACATTCCGGGCGTGCCCCGTTAGCCCGAGCAGACATAATTCATCCTGTTTTGCGCATTCGGGACAGCCCCCGGGTTGGCAAATACGCCCGCATATTGCCAGCCTCGCTCAGGTGAGAGACAATGCGCGCCCGTTCCCGGCCATTCCGGCCTCAAACTATAAAAAAGACAAAATGGCATCAAATCCCGAGACTCCGAATGCTCCGCAGGGCGCAGACCCTTCACGTAGAGATCTGGCCAACGCTATTCGAGCACTGTCGATGGATGCAGTGCAGGCAGCGAATTCCGGCCACCCGGGCGCACCGATGGGAATGGCCGATATTGCCGAGGTCTTGTGGAACGACAACCTGAGCCACAACCCCGGAAACCCGCTCTGGATTAACCGCGACCGGTTTGTGTTATCCAACGGTCATGGATCGATGTTGCAGTATTCGCTGGCGTATTTAAGCGGTTATCCACTCGGTATCGACGAGATTCGCAACTTCCGCCAGCTGGGTTACCGGACTGCCGGGCACCCGGAGCTTGAACCGGAAATCGGCATTGAGACGACGACCGGTCCGCTGGGGCAGGGCATTACCAATGCGGTCGGTATGGCTATGGCGGAGAAGATTCTCGCTGCGCAGTTTAATCGCGAAGGTCATCAAATCGTTGACCACCGGACCTGGGTGTTTCTGGGTGACGGCTGTTTGATGGAAGGGATTTCTCATGAAGCCTGCTCGCTCGCGGGAACGTTGAAGCTGGGCAAGCTGATCTGTTTCTATGATGACAATGGCATTTCCATCGATGGCGAAGTTGAAGGTTGGTTTACCGACGATACGCCGGGACGTTTTGAGGCCTATGGCTGGCACGTTGTTCGCGCTGTTGACGGTCATGACCCGGTAGCGATTCAGGCGGCTATTGATGAAGCACTCGCCAGCGATAAGCCTTCATTAATTTGTTGTCGCACGATCATCGGGTTTGGTTCGCCGAACAAGCAGGGCACCGAGGCAACCCATGGTGCGCCGCTGGGTGATGACGAAATTGCCGCGACGCGCGAAGCGCTGAACTGGCCTTATGAGCCGTTTGAAGTTCCTGATGCTATTAAGTCTGCCTGGGATGCCACGGCATCGGGGAGTGCGGCTGAAGCCGCCTGGACCGAGCAGTTTGCAGCGTATGAAGCGGCCCATCCGGAATTGGCAGCAGAGCTTACGCGTCGAATGCAGGGCGAGTTGCCGGCGGATTGGGCGAAGACGTCTGCTGCAGCGATTGCTGAAATCGCCGCGTCCGATGCCAAGGTTGCGACCCGGAAGGCGTCGCAGATTGCCTTGAATGCGTTCGCGCCGCTGTTGCCGGAGTTGCTGGGTGGCTCTGCGGACCTCACCGGTTCGAACCTGACGGAGCACAGTGCTTCGAAGTGGTTGACCGCGGACGATGCTGACGCCAACTATGTTTCGTTCGGGGTACGCGAGTTCGGTATGGCAGCCATTTTGAATGGCATCACGCTGCACGGTGGTTTCATCGGGTACGGCGGCACTTTCCTGACATTCTCTGATTACGCCCGCAATGCATTGCGCATGGCTGCGCTAATGGAAATTCAGAACATTCTTGTGTTCACCCACGATTCGATCGGGTTGGGTGAAGACGGTCCGACCCATCAGCCGGTTGAACACGTGGCCAGCCTGCGACTGATGCCAAACATGGCGGTATGGCGTCCTTGCGACACCACAGAAACAGCCGTTGCGTGGCAGGATGCCATTGAGCGACGTGATGGCCCGACCAGTCTGGTGTTGTCGCGTCAGGGCTTGCCGGCTCAGCCACGCTCGACCGAACAGGTTGCCAATATTCGCCGCGGTGGCTACGTGCTGCGTGATGGGGAAAATCCCAAAGCTGTAATTATTGCGACCGGTTCCGAGGTGGAACTGGCCATTGGTGCGGCGGAACAACTGGCAGCCGAAAACATCGAAGTAAGAGTCGTCTCAATGCCCTGTGTCGAGGTTTTTGAGGCACAGGATGCCGCCTATCAAGAGTCGGTATTGTCGGCAGCGATAGACAAGCGTGTTGTTGTCGAGGCAGGTGTGACCGGCGGTTGGCACCGGTATGCAGGCCCTGCCGGGGTCATCATTGGCCTTGATCGTTTCGGCGAGTCTGCACCGGCAGGTCAGTTGTTTGAGAAATTCGGATTTACTGTCGACAACGTCAAAGCGAGCGTGCAGTCGTTGTTATAGTCAGTCTTTACTTCACGGTCATGTTTACGGGGGTGGCTTGAGGGCTTGCCCACGGTAGAACAGGAGTAACAGTAATGGCAGTAAAAGTAGCACTCAATGGTTACGGGCGTATCGGCCGATGCATCCTGCGCGCAATCTATGAAAGCGGCCGGACCAATGAGTTCGAGATTGTCGCCATTAATGATTTGGGGGATGTGAACACATACGCCCATCTGACCCGAAACGATACAGCTCATGGCCGCTTTAACTTCGACGTTGAGGCTGACGGCGATGTGTTGGTGGTTGACGGCCACCGCATCAAAACATTTGCGGAGCGTAATCCTGCTGATTTGCCCTGGGGTGAGCTCGATGTCGACGTGGTGCTGGAATGCACCGGTTTCTTTGCCAGTAAAGAAAAGTCTCAGGCACACATTGATGCCGGCGCGAAGAAGGTTCTGATTTCCGCACCCGGCGGCACCAATGTCGATGCGACCATTGTCTACGGGGTTAACGACGACCTGCTGGACGCAAGCCACACGGTGATTTCAAACGCTTCGTGCACGACCAACTGCCTGGCTCCGTTGGTTAAGCCGCTGCATGATGCGATTGGTCTGGAAAATGGCCTGATGACGACCGTTCACGCGTACACCAACGACCAGGTATTGACCGACGTCTATCACAAAGACCTGCGGCGGGCGCGCTCTGCAACGATGTCGATGATTCCGACTAAGACCGGCGCAGCAGCTTCGGTGGGTCTCGTGCTGCCCGAACTAAACGGTAAGCTTGATGGGTTCTCGATGCGCGTGCCAACCATCAATGTGTCGATGGTTGATCTGACGTTTACGGCTGCCCGCGACACCACCGTTGAAGAAGTGAACGGGCTGCTCAAAGCCGCGAGTGAAGGGCCCCTGAAAGGCATCCTTGAATACAACGACGAACCGTTGGTTTCGATCGATTTCAATCATAACCCCGCATCGTCGATCTTCGACGCCACGCTTACCAAAGTAGTGGATGGCAACCTCGTTAAAGTCTGTTCCTGGTACGACAACGAGTGGGGCTTTTCCAACCGCATGCTCGACACGACGCTGGCGTGGGTTAACGCCAGGTAAGCAATCGCAGTATCAGACTCTGACAGGGAAATCAGTATGGCAGTGTTGACAATGACCGAGCAGGACTTGGCCGGCAAGCGCGTGATGATCCGGCTGGATCTGAATGTGCCGGTCGAAGATGGCCGTGTCACCAGCGATGCCCGGATCCGGGCAACGTTGCCGACGATTAAGGCTGCTCTGGAAGCAGGCGCTGCGGTCATCCTGCTGTCGCATCTTGGTCGTCCGACTGAAGGTCAGTTCGAAGATCAGTTCTCGCTCGGTCCCGTTGCCCGGCACCTGAGTGTTTTGCTGAATCAGGATGTTCGCCTGGCCAGCGACTGGTTGGACGGAGTCGATGTTGCGCCTGGCGAGATCGTGCTGTGCGAAAACGTCCGCTTCAATGTTGGTGAGAAGGCCAACGACGACGAGCTCGCGAAACGCATGGCAGCGCTGTGCGACGTGTATGTCATGGACGCATTTGGTACCGCTCATCGTGCCCAGGCCAGTACCCATGGCGTTGCCAAATATGCTCCCGTCGCGTGTGCGGGGCCGCTGTTGCAGGCTGAACTGGATGCTCTCGGTAAAGCAATGGACAACCCTGCGCGTCCCGTTGTGGCGATTGTCGGCGGGTCAAAGGTTTCAACCAAACTCAGCGTGCTCGAAGAGTTGTCCAAACATGTGGATTCGATGATTGTCGGCGGCGGCATTGCCAACACCTTTATCGCAGCAGCCGGGCATCCGGTCGGCAAATCGTTATTCGAAGCTGACATGGTTGAGCAGGCGAAAAAGCTGCAGGCAGATGCCGATATTCCAATGCCGGTTGACGTTGTGAACGCGACCGAATTCAGTGCCGATGCAAAGGCTCATGCGCGCGCTCTGGACGCCACTGCCGATGACGAGATGATTCTCGACGTTGGTGAGAAGACTGCCGCTTTGTATGCGGACATTATTGCGAACGCGGGCACCGTGGTTTGGAACGGTCCTCTGGGGGTCTTTGAAATCGATCAGTTTGGCAACGGTACCCGGCTGCTTGGCGAAGCCATTGCAAAGAGCGAGGCGTTCAGCATTGCGGGCGGCGGCGACACACTGGCGGCGCTGGAAAAGTATGACCTCAGCGACAAGATCTCCTATATCTCAACCGGCGGCGGTGCTTTCCTTGAATTTCTCGAAGGCAAAAAGCTGCCTGCCGTGGCTATTCTTGAAACCCGCGCCGGGTAATCGTCGGCCTGAATAGCACCCACGTTATTTTCTGCTTCGGTCTGAGCTTGGGCCGGTGTAATTGTGCTGCAACAGTGTGGCACTAATGTGGGATAATTCCGCTATGACCGATGAAACCATACGACGCACGAAAATTATTGCCACGCTGGGGCCGGCAACCGATAGCCCCGAAGTGCTCGAGCAACTGATTGAGGCCGGCGCGGATGTGTTTCGTCTGAATTTTTCACACGGCGGTCCTGACGAGCACAAACGTCGTGTTCAGTTGGTTCGGGATGCATCGCATAAGGTCGGCAAACACATCGGTATTCTTGGTGACCTGCAAGGCCCGAAAATTCGCATCCAGCGCTTCAAAGACGGGCCTGTCGAACTGAAGGAAGGTCAGCCGTTTGTTCTCGACAGCAGTCTGGATAGTGATGCAGGTGACGCATCGCAGGTCGGCGTTGCTTATGAAAACCTCCCCGACGACGTCAAACCCGGTAACGTGCTGCTGCTTGATGACGGTCACCTGTCGATGGTGGTCGATGCGGTTGAAAAACCGCGAATTCTCTGCACGGTTCAGGTCGGGGGTGAGCTCAGCAATCACAAAGGCATTAATCTCCATGGCGGCGGTTTGTCTGCGCCTGCTTTAACCGAGAAAGATCGCGAAGATATTCAGCTGGCCGCCGAGCTCGAGATCGACTGGATGGCTGTGTCGTTTGTGCGCAAAGCAGAAGATCTGGACGAAGCTCGTCAGCTGCTGCGTGCTGCCGGTTCGGAAGCACATCTGGTCGCAAAAATTGAGCGCAGTGAAGCCGTCGCGAATCTTGAAAGCATCATTGATGCGAGTGATGCGGTGATGGTGGCGCGCGGTGATCTCGGCGTTGAGGTCGGGTATGCGTCGTTAACCAGCTTGCAGAAGCGCATCATTAAAACCACGCGCACCCGTCATAAGGTGGTCATCACTGCGACGCAAATGATGGAGTCGATGATTCACAGTCAGATTCCAACGCGGGCCGAAGTGTCCGATGTGGCGAATGCCGTCATGGATGGAACGGATGCGGTCATGCTGTCAGCCGAATCGGCTGTTGGTGATTTTCCTGTGAAGGCCGTAGCTGCCATGGCCGAGATATGTGTCGGTGCCGAAGCACATGATCTGATCAGCGGTCGTAGCAAACGCCGTGACGAGCACTTCGAGCACATTGATGAGGCCGTTGCGATGGCTGTCATGTACATGAGTGCGCATATGGATATTGCCGCTATTGTTGCGCTGACCGAATCGGGTTCCACAGCACGCTGGATGTCACGCATCCGGTCGGATATTCCGATCTTCGCATTTACGCGTCATAAGGCCACCCGACGTCGCGTTACGCTGTATCGCGGCGTGTACCCGGTGTTCTTCGATGGCAAGCACACCGATGCGGAAAGCCTCCATCAGGATATGTTCAACAAGCTTCTGGATCTGCATCAGGTGGATCCCGGCGATTTGCTGGTGTTTACGCAGGGTGATCTGAAGGGCATCTCGGGCGGCACTAACTCGATGAAAATCCTGCGGGTGACGAGCGAGTAGGGTTTCTCCGAACGCTTAGTGACCAGCCAGTGAATAGCCAGCCAGCGCAAGCCTTCCGGCCCGCTCGTGGATGTATTCCTGCAGATATACTGCTTCGATTCAACTTCGGGTCGATGCTATGACTTCATCTATTACCTCTTTGTCACGACGCACTTTAATGCTGGTGCTTTGTGTTGTTTCGTTCAGCGCTCTGGCGGGCGGGCACAGCCAGGCTGCCAAAGGTACGGTGCTGGTGGCCGGGGCCACGGGCGGAACGGGACAAGCCGTGGTGAAGCACCTGCTGCTCGAGGGGTACGACGTTGTCACTATGGTTCGGAATGAGGAAAAGGCCAGAGGCTTGTGGGGGGATACCGTTGCTTATCGGGTGGCGGACGTTCGTGAGCCTGATCAGTTGATTGAAGCGATGACCGGCGCAGACTACGTCATTACTTCGATTGGGTCGTCGCGCAACGATGCGGCCAACGGGCCCGAAGCGGTCGACTACGGTGGCGTCAGAAATCTTGCGGATGTCGCGGCCGCGCTGGAGGTCAAACAGTTTGTTCTGGTGTCCTCGTCCGGTGTGACTCAGCCGGATCATTTTCTGAACAAGATGTTCGACAATATTTTGCAATGGAAACTGAAGGGCGAGAATGCATTGCGGGAAAGTGGTGTGCCA
This sequence comes from uncultured Chromatiaceae bacterium, assembly GCA_964384295.1. Classification (GTDB taxonomy): domain Bacteria; phylum Pseudomonadota; class Gammaproteobacteria; order Steroidobacterales; genus JABIQA01. The sequence goes on along the minus strand of CAYLLI010000035.1, from coordinate 8,065 downwards.
TACACCATCGTACGCCCCGGCGGCTTGATCGATAAGCCCGGCGCGCAGTCCACTGTTGTTTTCGCGCAGGGCGACACAACATCAGGCACGATCACCCGCGAAGACGTTGGTATTATTTGCGTTGAGGCGCTGCAATCGCCAGCCGCCATCGGCAAGACCTTTGAAACCTATGCTGAGAGCGAACCGAATACCCCCGACTGGGATTCGATGTTCGCTGAGCTCGCAGCAGACTAAGTTTTCCTGATGTTCATGGATGGCTGCCGGTACATCGTTCCGGCATGCCGCTGAGTATGTGAGAAACCGGATGAATGAGAAAAAACAGAATGTTGTGTCGCGCTTTATGAAGACCGCATCGAATATTGAGCACAACGAACTGCGTTCGGTACTGCTGGCGTTTGCGTTTATTTTTACGCTGATGGCGGCCTGGTACATCCTGCGTCCGGTGCGCGATGCGATGGCCAGCGAATGGACCGACACCGAAGTCAGCTTTCTCTGGAACATTAACTTCTTTGTCAGCGTTATTGCCGTAGCGATCTACGGGTTTGCCGTTTCCAAAGTAAGTTTCAAGTATCTGGTGCCAGGCGTGTATGCCTTTTTTGCCGCCACCTTTGTCGGCTTTTACTTTGGCGTCAGCGGCGTTGAAGACCGTGTGCTTATCGATAAGATTTTTTACGTCTGGGTCAGTGTGTTCAGTCTTTTCCACATCTCGGTCTTCTGGAGCTTCATGTCGGATCTGTTCACCAAAGAGCAGTCGAACAGGTTGTTCGCGTTCATTGCCGCCGGCTCCAGCGCCGGTGCTCTGGTTGGCCCGTTGCTGCCTGCGCTGTTTGCCGAGAATCTCGGTACCGACAAACTGATGCTGATCGCGGCGCTCGTGCTGATTCTGCCGATCGGTATCGTGCTGTATCTGGAGCGTCTGAAGATTGTCGACCTGCACAACGAGTCTGTGCAGGCAGATTTGAGTGCCGCAAAGATCGGCGGTAATCCGTTTGCGGGTTTCAAGATGTTTGTGACGAATCCGTACTTGTTGGCAATCGGCGCGTTTATCCTTTTGTACACATCGATCGGGTCATTTGTGTATTTCGAACAGAAGAATCTTCTGGCGCAGTTTATCGAGACGCGCGCTGAGCGAACCGAAGTTCTGGCGGTCGTCGACTTGGTTGTGAATATTCTGACGTTTGGTATCGGTATGTTTGCGACCAGCCGGATTGTCGAGCGCTTTGGTATGGCGACCACCCTGGCGCTGGTGCCTTTCCTGATCGCTGCCGGCCTGCTGATTCTGGCATTTGCACCGCTGCTTACTGTCGTGCTTGCTTTGCAGGTAGCCCGCCGCGCCGGCAACTATGCGATAACCCGGCCTGCCCGCGAAATGCTGTTTACGGCAGTCGACCGTGAGACGCGCTTTAAAGCCAAGCCTGTCATCGATATTGCGGTGTATCGCGGTGGCGATGCGATCAGCAGTATCGCGTTTGCCGGGCTGACTGACGGTGTCGGTCTTGGTCTGGGTGCTATGGCTGCCGTCGGCGCCGGCATTGCCGCAACCTGGGGAATGGTAGGACGTTACCTCGGTAACATGTTTACCCGGCTGGATGCATCGTCGGGTACAGCAGCCCCGAGTCCTGATGAGCCTGGTCCGAAGTCAGCGTAGCTCAGGCTTGCAATCAGCTTCACAACAAGAGCATAAAAAAAGCGGTGCCAACGGCACCGCTTTTTTTATGGCTTTTCAGTCAGGTCAGGTTCCCTGCAGCTGTTT
>CAYLLI010000035.1:0-6302 GCA_964384295.1 uncultured Chromatiaceae bacterium | reverse complement strand
GCTGTTTGATGTCTTCGAGAACGGTTTTCGAATGAGTGTCGGCGTTCACTTTAACGTAGTGCTTCGCCACATTGCCCTCGGGATCAATGATGAATGATTGGCGCTTCGCCATTTCAAACATGCCGATCTTGGAGTAGACACCGTAATCCTTTGCTGTCGTCTTTTCGGTGTCTGCCAGAATAGAGAAGGGCAGTGAGTATTTCTCGGCGAACTCTGCATGTGACTCGACATCATCGAGGCTGACACCGAGAACCACCGCATCGATGGCGTCAAATGCAAAAATGTTGTCGCGGAACGCGCAGGCTTCGGTTGTGCATCCCGGCGTGTCATCTTTCGGGTAGAAGTACACGGCCACCCACTGTCCGCGATACTGGTTCAGCGTGTGCCACTCTCCATTCTGATCCTGGAGTTTGAAATCCGGCGCCGCTTCGCCGGCTTCCAGAGCAACGGCGGACGAGCTGATACCCACTAGCAGCAGCAGCGAAGAAAGAAGTTGTTTGCGCAAGGTCATGGGGTTCTCCTGTTGATACGTAGCCTGTGAAGGTCATTTCGTACAAACCGGTATAGCAGATGCAGGGTATGCGGCATCGCGTTACTATCAGCTGCAATGTTTAGAAAGAAATCGAACGGAAATGCTCAGGAGCCCGGTTTGAAGGTCGGGCTTGTTCTGCCCGGCGGCGGGGCCCGCTGCGCTTATCAGGTCGGCGTGCTCAAAGCTGTGGCTGAGCTCACGCCGAAACGGTCTCCCAACCCGTTCTCCGTCATTAGCGGCACATCAGCGGGTGCCATCAATGCCGTTGTGCTCGCCAGTCGCGCGAAGCTGTTCAGGTCGGCAATAGCCGATATGGAGCTGGTATGGGGGCATTTTCACTCGGCCCAGGTATTCAAGTCTGATGCGTGGACGATGCTCGGCAGCAGCCTGCGTTGGCTCGGTGCATTGGTCACCGGCGGCATGCTGGTAAAACCGCCCAAAGCGTTGCTCGACAATTCGCCGCTGCGCGACCTGCTGCAGCAAAACGTCCGGATGCAGAACATTGACCGGTCGCTGGAGAGGGGGTATCTCGACGCCGTTGCGGTGACGGCTGCCGGCTACGACTCGGCCCGCTCATTTACGTTTTATCAGGCGCATAAGGATTTTCTGGACTGGGACCGGGTCCGCAGAAAAGGTCGCGCGGAAACCCTGACGCTGGATCATCTGATGGCAAGCGTTGCCGTGCCGATGGTATTTCCGCCTGTGAAGCTGGGAGATGAGTACTTTGGTGACGGCGCAATGCGTCAGGCAACGCCGTTGTCACCGGCAGTTCGTCTCGGCGCTGACCGGATTCTGGTGATCGGTGTGCGCAATGAAGTCGAAGACCCGGTCAGTGCGGCTACAGCGCGCTCGCCGAACCTTGGCCGCATTGCAGGCTACATGCTCGATGCCTTGTTTATGGACGGTCTGGCCGGCGATCTGGAGCGACTGACGCGGCTGAACACGATTATTGGCAATGTGCCGGAGCATGCCATCGAGAACGAGGGCGAGCGTCTTCGCTTTATCGAGGCCTTTGTCATGCTTCCGAGTGAGGATATTCGAACGATTGCCGGAGAATGCGCATCCGAGCTGCCGTGGCCGATTCGGTTGTTGCTGCGTGGAGTGGGTGCAATGAATACCGGTGGACGACAGCTGCTTAGCTATCTGTTATTCGAATCAAAGTACACGCGCAGGCTTATTGATTTGGGGTATCGCGATGCCATGGAGCATAAAGACGAGCTACTCGCATTTATGCAGGGCGACGATATGACTTCGGTCAGCGGTATCAGCGGATGGAACGCGCTGGAGCAGGAATACCTGAGTGGTGATGACTCTGATGCAGAGCCGGCCGACGTATCAGGTGAGGAACAGCGTCCCGAGACCTAAGAATGCGAGAAAGCCGATCACATCGGTAATGGTTGTCAGCACGACGCCGCCGGCGAGTGCGGGATCAATATTCAGCCTGCGCAGTACGAGAGGGATAGTAAAGCCGGCAAACGCCGCGGCAAGCAGGTTGATCGACAACGCGGCAGCAATAATCGCACCGACCTGCCAGCTGGCGAAAAACACCACGGTAACCACCGCTACGACGGCAGCCCAGAACAAACCGTTCAGTATGGCCACCGACAGCTCTTTAGTGAGCAGCCAGCGCTGGTTCGAGTCCTGCACACGGCCGAGTGCCATACCCCGAATCATCAGGGTTAAGGTCTGATTGCCGGCGATGCCGCCCATGCTGGCAACCACCGGCATCAGCACGGCGAGAATGACTACCTTTTCGAGTGTGGGTTGAAACAGACCCACCACGGCGGCGGCGATAAATGCGGTTGCAAGGTTCACGCCCAGCCAGACGGCACGTCGCTGGCTGCTCGTGATAACCGGTGCAAACATATCGTCGTCCTCGTCCAGGCCCGCCATACTGAGCACGTCATGATCTGCCAGTTCCTGCATCACATCGACGACGTCATCCACGGTGATCTGTCCGAGCAGAATGCCGTCATCGTCGATGACTGCTGCCGTGACCATATCCAGACGCTTAAAGGTTCTGGCAACCTCGGCCTCAGATGCTGATACGGAAATCGCCTGAGCTTCCTCATCGCACAGCGCGCTGACGATAGTCTGGGGATCACTGGTGACCAGCTTTGAGAGCAACACGTTGCCCTGATAAATATTGTCGCTGTCGACGACAAAGATACTGGTCGTGTTGTCGGGCAGGGCGCCGAGCATACGCAGGTAGCGCAGCGTGACTTCAACGGTGATGTCGGGCTTGACCGACACCGTGGCGGGGTTCATGAGTCCGCCAGCGGTGTCTTCCGGCCATGCCATCACCGACTCAAGTCGCTGACGATCACGCAGGCTCAGTGACTGCACAACCTCGGCCGAAATGTCCTCGGGCAGGTCTGCGACAAAGTCGGCGAGGTCATCGAGCTCCATGCCCTCTGCCGCGGCGATGACGTTCTCGGTGCTCAGGCTGTCCAGCAGGCCGGTACGAACTTCATCATTCAGTTCCAGCAGCACATCGCCTTCGCATTCTGCGGGCGCCGCATCCCAGGCCACCAGCCGTTTAGCCGGTGGCAATGATTCAATGGCAAGGGCGATTTCGGACGGATGCAGATCGGATAGAGCGGCCTCAACGGCAACAGTTTTGCCGTTTTCGATCAGGTCGCTGAGTGCGCCAACATCGATTGTGTCGTCTTTCGTCATTGGGACTGCCTGCAATCGTGACGGTGGTTGCCAAAACCGGTTATCCGGAACCAGACGTGGCGCCTTCGATGCGCAGTGTAGCAGGGGACTGTGCCCGCCTGCGAGTATCCTTTCAGTAAACCGCTAATCTTCCGTGTTCGGCGGCTTCTTCTGCAGTTCGTTATGACGACTGATGATATTGCGATATTCGTCCTGTAATGCGGCTGTGATCTTCTCAACAACATACACCGATCTGTGCTGACCACCGGTGCAGCCGATTGCCACGGTCATGTAGTTGCGCCGTGCTTCAATGAACTCCGGAATCCGGTGTCGCAGGAAGTTCAGGATGTCCTGAACCATCGTCCGTACCGCTTCGTTCGGTTCCAGGTAATCGATGATTTCCTGATCGCGTCCGTCCAGAGGTCTTAACGCTTGCTGCCAGTACGGGTTAGGCAGGCAACGGACGTCGAACACGAAATCCGCATCAAACGGCACGCCGTGCTTGTAGCCGAATGATTCGATCAGCAGAGAGATCTCATTGTCGTCGCGAGCGCCAACGCGTTCACGAATCAATTCGCGCAGCTCGTATACGCTGGTATTCGTGGTGTCGATGACCAGATCGGATGAGTTTGAGATCGGTCGCAGCAGCTTGCGTTCGTGCTCAATGGCTTCGTGCATGCTCATGCCTTCACCGCGGAGCGGGTGTTTGCGCCGGGTTTCTCGGTAGCGCTTCAACAGCACGTCGATATCGGCATGGAGGTAGACGATATCGGAGCTGACGTTCTGTTGCCGAAGGCTGTAGAACAGTTCGGGTAGTTTCTTCAGATCATCTGCATTGTTGCGGCCGTCAATACCGAGTGCGAGGTTCTCATAAAGCGGATCTTTGCTTTCGATCAGTTGAGAAACCATTGAGCCCAGCAATGCGCCGGGGACGTTGTCGATGCAGTAGAAGCCAAGGTCCTCCAGCATATGCAATGCGACACTCTTGCCGGAGCCTGACAAGCCGCTGACGATCAGAATTCTCATGTGTCAGGAAACGTTGCGTTTTTGTGACTCGCGGGCGTGATGATCGGTAATTTTTTCTTTGTGTTTTCTGACCTGACGGTCCAGTTTGTCAGTCATAGAGTCGATGGCAGCGTACATGTTTTCTTCGACCGAATCGGCAAACAAAGTGGCACCGCTGACGTGAATGGTAGCCTCAGCTTTATGCTCAAGTTTTTCTACCGTCAGAATAACCTGTACGTCAGTGACATTATCGAAGTGACGTTCAATTCGCTGAAACTTGTCTGCAACATGCTGGCGCAGTGCGTCAGTGACGTCGACATGGTGACCGCTAATGTTTATCTGCATAGTTCACTCCTTAACGTTATCGTTTTTATTGTCAGTGACCTGAAGGGATGACTCCTTCAAGCCCTTAGTGTACCGCACGTTTTTTTCGTTCACTTGACGATGGAATATTCATTGCTTCCCGGTATTTTGCGACGGTACGCCGGGCAATGTTGCTGCCGTCGGCAGCCAATAGTTTCGCCAGTTTGCTGTCGCTCAGAGGCTTGTCCGGAGCCTCTTCGCCAATCAGGCGTTTGATGCGGGCGCGCAGCGCAGTAGAGGACTCTCCGGTGCCGTCCGCAGCGGTGAGCTGGCTGGAGAAAAAGTACTTAAACTCAAATACACCGCGCGGCGTATGCATGTACTTATTGGTGGTGACCCGCGATATCGTCGATTCGTGCATCTCGACCGCTTCAGCAATGTCTTTTAGCACCATTGGCTTCATCGCAGTCTCGCCGTGTTCCAGAAAGCCGGTTTGGCGTTCGACAATGCACATCGCGACTTTCGTCAGAGTTTGATTGCGTATCTCCAAGCTTCTGATTAAAAAACGGGCTTCCTGCAACTGCGAGCGCAGCGTGTTGTAGCCTTCAGAGCTATCGAGTGCACTGGCATAGGTGCTGTTAACGGACAGTTTGGGCGACGTGCTGCGATTCACTTCCACGACCCAATGACCGTCCTGTTTGCGCACATAAACGTCGGGAATAATGTAGTCGGGAGTTTCAGCCGAGATGGCCAGCCCGGGTTTCGGGTGGCAGGTTCGAATCAGCGCAAGTGCCGTGTCCAGTTCCTCTTCGGCGACACCGAGCTCCCGACGCAGCATCGCTAGATCGTTATCGGCGACCCGTTGCAGACCCGTCGCGGCAATCTTCAGCGCCAGCGCGATGCCGGGTTCCGAGCTGTCGAGTTGCTGCAACTGCAGGGTAATGCATTCAGCAAGATCTCTGGCGCCAACGCCGATCGGATCAAGCGCCTGAACTTTTTCCAGAGTGGTTTCAATTTCCGCCGTAGAAAACGCCGGCCCGGCAGGGAGCGTAGCCGCAAGGTTTTCCAGAGTCTCGGTCAGGTAGCCGTCTTCGTTGATGGCGTCGACGAACGTTTGTGCAATCACCACCTCCCGCGGTGAGAAGCCACCGGTGTCAATTTGCCACAGCAGGTGTTCGCTTAGGGACTCTGTGCTGCGGTCGGCGAAGTCTTGTTGGATGTCTGACCCGCCGGCACTGCTGCCCGAGTCGTCCCAGCTGCTGCTGTCAAATTCCTCACCTTCGATAACGTCGGTGCCGGTGTCTTCGGCGGAAGCCTCCGGCTGCTCTGCGGCCGCCGGTTCTTCCTGCTCCAGCATCACATTGGTTTCAAGGGCTTCTTCAATCTGCGCGTTCAGCTCCATCACCGGCATTTGCAGCAGGCGAATGGCCTGCTGGAGCTGTGGGGTCATGGCAAGTTGCTGACCCAGTTTCAGCTGCAGTGAGAGTTTTGCCATGTTGTGACGTGAGTTCCTGAATAAATTGGTCGTTGTCGACCGACAAACTCAATTATCGGACGGTCAGCCCGTGCAACGCAGTAACTGTGTCATAGTTTACTGCAGAAGTGAGTGACTGGCGTGGCTTTGAAGGCGGTTCAGAGCTTGAAATCGTCGCCCAGATAGACCTTTTTAACGTGCTCGTTGGCAATGATGTCTTCCGCGGTTCCTGACGCGATCACCCCGCCATCCGACAGTATGTAAGCCCGTTCACAAATTCCCAGGGTTTCGCGGACGCTGTGGTCGGTAATCAGGACACCGATTCCGCGC
>CAYLLI010000034.1:0-15953 GCA_964384295.1 uncultured Chromatiaceae bacterium | reverse complement strand
GGCACCGCAGACATAGCAAATGTAACCCTATTGGTCCACGGCACCGCAGTTGGGGCCGGTGCCGTTGACAAACAGGTCCCGCAGAAACAACCCGGCTTTCTCGTCATAGGCCTGTTCGACGTCTTTGGTTGAAATCAGATCACGCGCCTGCAGCTTGCCGTAAATGTCCTCAACGAGTTCCCGGTTTTCTTCCGAATGCGTGCTGTAGTAGTTATCGAAGTCAATGTGGAAGCCGGCAAAGTCAGTCTGATGCTCCTGGCGATAGCGCTCCACAAGCGCTTCCGGGGCAATGTTCTCGGCGCGGGCACGCAGCATGATCGGTGTGCCGTGGGCATCGCTGGCGCAGACAAAGGTGCACTGATTGCCGGCCAGCTTCTGAAAGCGCACCCAGATATCAGCCTGAATGTACTCAACCAGATGACCGATATGGATGGAACCGTTGGCGTAGGGCAGCGCACCGGTAACCAGAATTTTCCGGGAGCCTGCGGCTGCCGGTGCGGAAGTATCGTGTGACATGGAGCGTATTCTAGCCCCGCGGGCTTAGAAATGCTGCATCAATAGACCGCAGTCAGGGGTTTTCGCAGCGGTCAGGTTTGATGTTTTACCGCAGAGAACTTCTGCTTGTCATTGGCCACTTCATACGCCGCAGAGCCGCTGATGATGGCTTTGTCCATCAGGTCTTTCAGCGTCGAATCCATCGTGCACATGCCGGCGCGCTTGCCCGACTGCATCGCGGTTTCCAGCTGATCGAGTTTGCCCTGACGAATCAGGTTGGCGGTGGCCGAGTTGTTGACAAGAATTTCCAGAGCTGCCACCAGGCCTTTGTTGTCCTTGCGCGGCACCAGCTGTTGAGAGATCACGCCGCGCAGTGACGTTGAAAGCATGGTCCGGACATGCGACTGCTTGTCTGTCGGGAACACGTTCACGATCCGGTCCACCGTCTGTGCAGCACCGTTGGTGTGCAGCGTGCCCATGACGAGAATGCCCATCTCTGCAGCCGTCACAGCGATACTGATGGTTTCAAGGTCGCGCATCTCGCCCACCAGAATCACGTCGGGGTCTTCACGCAGGGCCGAATGCAGAGCATCGTTAAAGCTTCCGGTGTGCTGGCCGATTTCGCGTTGACTGATTAAGCACTTCTTGCGCTGGTGGACGAATTCGATCGGGTCTTCAATCGTCACGATATGTCCGTGCAGGCGGTCGTTAATGGCGTCAATCATCGCTGCCAGCGTAGTGGACTTACCGCTACCGGTTTTGCCGGTCACTAGAATCAAGCCCTGCGGCTCTTTGCTGAGCCGCGTGACTGCCGGCGGCATGTTCAGGTCCATCAGTGTTTTGGCGGTGCTCGGAATTGCCCGTAACACGGCGCCCATGCCGCCGAGGTGACGCATGATGTTCACGCGGAACCGGGCAAGGCCTTCAATGTTGTAGGCGAAGTCGCAGGTATCATTTTTGTCGAACTCGCGCCGTGCCTTGTCGTCCATGATTTCCAGAAACATTTCCTGTGCCCGGTCAGCTTTCAGGATTTCATTTTCGATCGGCTTAATTTCTCCATACACACGCGTACGCGGCGGTTGTCCGGCAATAAGGTGCAGGTCGGAGCCGTCGTTGGCGATCAGTTGTCGAAGGTAGTGATCGATCTGGTTGCTCATAGTCGTGTCCGCAAACGGTTGGGTTACTTGGCCGAGAGAATCTGGGTGTCGGTGACAAAGCGCTGGAACAGTTCTTTGTCATGGGCATACTTGAACGCATCGTCCGGGTCTGCGCGTTGTTCCTGAATCGCATCGAGCAGGGCCTGGTCCATCAACTGCATGCCTTCGTTCTGGCCGGTTTGCAGCTGTGACGGAATCTGATGGCTCTGATCGGTCATGATCAGATTGGCAATCGCCCGGGTGTTGACCATTACTTCGAGCACTGCCGTACGGCCGCGACCGTCCGGCGTTTTGATCAGGTTCTGCGTCACCACGGCCCGCAGGCTTTGTGCGAGAAAGCTCTTGGTCTGCTCGCGTTGATCCCCAGGCAGTGCATCAATAATCCGGTCGATCGTTTTCACCGCGCCAATGGTGTGGAGTGTGCCGAAAACCAGATGGCCGGTTTCAGCAGCGGTCATGGCCATTGAAATGGTTTCCGCATCACGCAGCTCGCCCACCAGAACCACATCCGGGTCTTCACGCAGCGAGGCGCGAATGCCGTCGGCGAAGGAGGTGAGGTGAGTGCCCAGCTCGCGCTGAATCACCTGGCTTTGATCAGGTACGTGAACAAACTCAATCGGGTCTTCCAACGTGATGATGTTCAGTTTGCGGTGCTGATTCATGTGATGAATCATCGCTGCAAGCGTTGTCGACTTGCCGGTACCGGTGGAGCCGGTGACGAGCACCATGCCCTGATGATTGTCGCAGAGCTTCGGAATAATTTTGGGCAGGTTCAGTGATTCCAGTGTCGGCACTTCCGACGGAATGAAGCGGAAACAGGCGCCGACACCTGTGGCTTTGCGGAACAGGTTGACCCGGAACCGACCGCTTTCCTCAGAGACGTAGGAAAAGTCGATGTCCTGACCCCCGTTGAACAGTTCTTTCTGGTTCTTTGACAGAATCTCATCGATGTAGCCTTCGAGTTCCGCAGCACCCAGTTCGCGGAACTTGATGGGCTTCAGGTCGCCATGCATGCGCAGCATCGGCGGCACGCCGACGGCGAGATGCACATCCGAGCAGCCCTGCGACAGTCCGAGTTTTAAAAAAGCGTCAATGCGTGCCATAACGAATTCTCTGCAAGTGTCCCGGGTTTATGCGGCCGAGCTCGTTTTCAGGTTGTCCAGGGCCTCAATCAACTCCGCCATTGAGCCATAGCGGTCCTTGATCTCGATCGACATGGTCTTGCGAACCACGGCGGCAAGGTTCGGCGGAATGTTGGGGTTGATCTCCTCGCACGGTTTGCAGTTGCCCTGCACGTGCTGGTACATCACGGCCATGTGGTCGCCTTTGCTATAAGGCGGTACGCCGGTCAGCATCTCGTACATGATGACGCCGAGGCTGTAGATATCGGCGTGATGGTCGACCTTCTTGCCGAGAATCTGCTCGGGCGCCATGTATTTCGGCGAGCCGATCACGTAACCGGTCTTGGTGAGTTCCGTTTCCTGTGCGCCGGGGCCTGCTGCTGCGGCCACGCCAAAGTCTACGATCTTCAGCAGACCGTCGTCATTGATCAGCAGGTTGGCAGGCTTCAGATCGCGGTGCACCACGCCGGCCTGGTGTGCTTCGGTCATGCCGACGGCAATGTCTTTCGCCCAGCTCAGCGCTTTGCGCAGCGGCATCGGTTTCTGTTTCTGAATTTCAGCACTCAACGTGTGCGACGGGAAGTACTCCATCGAGATAGCGTAGTTGCCGCCCAGCTTCAGGAAGTCGTAGATCCGGATTACGTTGTTGTGCGTAATCTTTCGTGAGAACCGCAGCTCATGCACAAAGCGGTTCATCATCTCGTCGTCGGTGCTGATCTGCGGGTTCAGGAATTTCAGAATGAGTTGTTCGTTAACCACCGTGTCCTCAACCAGCAGGACGGTACCGAACGCACCCTTACCGACTTTCTGAATGTAGCGGTAACGACCTTCAATCATGTCGTCCGGATCCAGCTCGTCGATGTTGATTCGGGTGTCGGTAGCCGAGCTTTGCAGAGTGGCCGTCGGCATTTCACCGAGCATCGTGTGACCGGTGTCGGTCAGGCGCTGGTTGCGCGAGCTCGCACCAATAATGCTGTCGTTGATGCGATGATCGATGCGCGCCAGCGCTTCGCCTGCGGCTTCTTTGACGGCTTCGTCGCGGCCTTTGGCGGCGGCGGTAATTCGCGCGCGGATGTCTTCAGCGTTTTGTTCCGAGGCCACCATCGACAGAGCGCGAATCGCTTCGATCCGGACCTCATTGGTCTCGTGTTTCGTCAGTGGCATCACTTTGTGGACGATGCCTTCATCGCCCACTTTGGCCAGTGCACGCAGTGCTGCCGGCACGGACTTATCTTCGTTCTGCAGCATCTCGATCAGTGCCGGAATTGCATCCCGCGTGCCGATGTCACCCAGTGCGTCCGCCGCCCGTTCGCGCACCCACCAGTCCTGATCTTTCGTTGCTGCAATCAGATGTTTGATAGCACGTTCGTCTTTGGTCTGGTTCAGAATCTCGATGGCCGAACGCCGAATGTTTTCGTCCTTGTCGCGGATCAGGTGCAGAGCAGCGTTGGTGACCTTCGGACCGCCGATGTTCGCAAGTGCATCGCAGGCGCGTGATCGCACCCACCAGTCGTTGTCGCCTATTGCATTCAGCAGGTACTTGATGCTGTCGGCGTCGGCGAGTTCGTTAAGAACCTCAACGGCCGAACGACGCGTGTATTCGGACTCGTCTTTCAGCGCATTGACGAGATGTGGCACGGTGCCGGGATCCTTCAGCTGAACCAGTAGCTCGACGGCCTTGCCCTGTACCCCGAAGTCCGGATCGCACAGCATCGCGCAGACAACTTGAATGTCTTTAATCTTGTTGAACTGGAGCAGACCTTCGATAGCAGCCTGCCGGACGTTGCGGTCAGAGTCCTTTAACAGTTTTTCGAGAACCTTGGCCACTTCGGGGCGCTTAAACTTCGAAATGATGCGAATGAGCGAAACACGTGCTTTGGGATCACCGCCATCGATACGGGCGATCAGTTCCGGTAGCAGCTCCGGTCCGACAAACTCGCGCACCAGTTTGAACACTGCAATCTGGTCCTGATGATCCAGCTGATAGGCACGAGCCAGCAGGCTGCGCACGTTGACCCTGTCTGACTGGGCGCGAAGGATGTCGATCATCATCGCCATCGATACGTCTTCTTCGCCAATCAATGCGAGCAGGCGTTCAGTGCTGTAGCTGGTCGAGTTCGACAGTGCCCAGGCGACACCGGACGCACAGCGACGGTCTTCGTGTTTCAACCCTTCGGCGTACAGCGGAAAGCTGCGCTCATCGATTAAGTCGGCGAGCACATTCACCAGCGCGTTGCTTTGCCGTTTGTCGGCATTGGCCAGTGAGTTGATGATGATCGGCACCGCACCCTGGCCCAGGTTGCCCAGGTTCTGCAGCGCCTTTTTTGCGGCAGCCGTCTGACAGTCCCGCTCTTCAAACAGGCGGGAGATGTTCTTCTCAGCTTTTATGGCGCTAAACAGCTTCATTGCAGTCTCTGTAATCCGGTCAGGGTGTCAAAAAACACCCGTCGAGCGAGCCGCTTTACAGGGGTTTAAAAACCACCGGCAAGGCTCACGCAATCTTGCGTTACAATGTCGCGCTTTAGGCCCCTTGTCTTCTGTTAAATCCGTCACGAATATGCCAACCGAAGCCGATAAATCGCTGGAAAAAGCCCTGTCTGAGACGGCTGTACCGTTTCTCCAGCAGGACCTCGCAACAGCAGGCGCTACGCTGGTTTCAGGCGATTCTGACGCCGTCATTCAAGTGTCGTTGCCGCTCGGGTTCTATCTGGGCTCCGATCAGGCAGGAATTGAGGCTGATCTGGCGGCCCAACTTAGCGAAAAAACGGGTGTTTCCGTCGCCGTTTCCATCGAAAGCAAAGTAGTGGGGCATTCGGTACAGGGCAATCTGTCGCCGTTGCCGAACGTCAAGAACGTCATTGCCGTTGCTTCCGGAAAGGGCGGGGTCGGCAAATCGACGGTTGCTGCCAATCTTGCAGCTGCATTGCATGCTGACGGTGCCAGCGTCGGTGTGCTTGATGCCGATATCTACGGGCCGAGTCAGGCGCGCATGCTGGGTTCCACCGGTCAGCAACCTGTCAGCAAAGACGGCAAAAACTTTGAGCCGCTGCAGTGTCACGGCATGAGCATGATCTCGGCCGGCAACTTGTTTGCGGAAGAAGACCCCGCAGTCTGGCGCGGACCGATGGTCACTCAGGCGCTGACTCAGTTGACGTTTCAAACCAACTGGCCCGAGCTCGATTACCTGATCGTCGACATGCCGCCGGGCACCGGCGATATTCAATTGACGCTGAGTCAGAAGATTCCGGTAGCGGGCGCAGTCATTGTGACGACGCCGCAGGACATTGCACTGTTGGACGCGCGCAAAGGGTACAAGATGTTCGAGAAGGTGAATGTCCATGTACTCGGAGTCGTGGAGAACATGAGCGTGTTTGTTTGCCCGCACTGCAATGAGTCGACACCGTTGTTCGGTGAGGGTGGCGGTGCCGGCATGGCGCAGGACTATGACTTGCCGCTGCTGGGTCAGCTGCCTTTGAATGCGTCTATCCGGCTCGAAGCCGACAGTGGCAACCCCAGCGTGCTGGCGGATCCCGAAGGCCCTGCGGCACAAGAGTTTAAGCGCATTGCCCGTAACACGGCTGCAGCGTTGTCACTGCGCAAGAAAGACTATAAAAAAGCATTTCCCAAGATTGTTGTTGAGTAGTTCGCAGCAACCGAAATTTTTCTGTAAGGAGCACGCATGTCCATCAAAGCTGATCACTGGATCCGGCGTATGTCAGAAGAACACGGCATGATCGAGCCGTTTGAGCCCGGCCAGATTCGCCGCAACGAGCAGGGGCCGATTATTTCGTACGGCACTTCCAGCTACGGTTATGACGTGCGATGTGCCTCCGAGTTTAAGGTGTTCACCAACATCAACTCAGCGGTCGTTGATCCGAAGAATTTTGCCGATGACAGTTTTGTCAGCGTTGACAGCGACGTCTGCGTAATTCCGCCGAATTCATTTGCACTGGCCCGGACGGTCGAGTATTTCCGGATCCCGCGCAGCGTGCTCACCGTGTGTCTGGGCAAGTCGACCTATGCCCGCTGCGGCATCATCGTGAACGTCACGCCGCTTGAGCCTGAGTGGGAAGGGCATGTCACGCTGGAGTTTTCCAACACGACAACGCTGCCGGCAAAGATCTATGCCAACGAGGGTGTGGCTCAGATGTTGTTCTTTGAGTCCGATGAAGTTTGCGAAACGTCTTACGCAGATCGCGGCGGTAAGTATCAGGGACAAACGGGCGTTACTTTGCCGAAAGCGTAAGCGCGTCGATCCTGTAGCTCTTCAGCAACAAAGTGCCGGTCGTTTTGCCGCGTTTTGTCTGCACCACTTTTACCGGTTGGTAATCGAGTTCGGGCGCATACCAGATGGTGGCTGCCCGGCTTGAGCCATCGCGCTGACGCAGGTATTTGACTGTCTCGAAACGTCCGGCGGGCGTCTCCACAACCTCGTTACCCTGATACGTGAACGCATAGGTTTTTGCAGCGTTGCGGTGAATCATTGTGTAGGCAACCGGCGTTTTTCCCGCCTGCAGATCCAGAGTCGTTTGCAGATCGGCGCTCATCCGGTCGAGCGTGCCTGGCCGAAGTGCAACATCCGCCAGTTCTTCCTGATGGTTCGAATGAGCAACGCCCGCAACCCAGTCAAACTTTGCGTAACTGTCTTCCGTCGGTTTGCCGCTGCCGGAATCAAACCGGTATTCATCCGGTACCAGTTGATCCCCCGCAACGCTAAACCGGCTGGTTTCTGTGGCCGCATTGGGCCGGATCAAACGTGCGATTCCGGTCGCCTGGGTGCTGCTGCTGTAGATGTAGGTGTTCGGCGTTTCCGTGGCTTGCAGCGAGATGGTGCCTTCGCCTGACAAGCCGAAGGCACTGAGTTCAAACACCAGTTCAAACGGTGCCAGTTCGGTTTCGGCAAGCGCGCTGGCAGCGGCCAGCAATCCGGTCAGCAGAATGGATAAAAGTTTAGTTCGTGTCCTGCTCATGCACGATCTCCGGCGTCCCGAGCACTTGCCCGTCACTGTATACAACGCCGTTTTGCAACTTCAGTTGACCGCTTGCCAGCAGTTTGATGGCCTGAGGATAGATACTGTATTCGCCTTGTTGCACGCGCTTTGCCAGCGATTCGGGAGTGTCATCCGCGTGGATGCGGACCTTGTATTGCAGGATGGCGGGGCCGGCATCAAGCTCCGGAATGACGAAATGCACGGTCGTGCCGTGTTCTGTCTCGCCCGCGTCAATGGCACGTTGATAGGTATTCAATCCCGGGTACGCCGGCAGCAACGACGGGTGAATGTTAATCATGCGGCCGTCGTATTCAGTGACCAGCGCGGCTGCCAGAATACGCATAAAACCGGCCAGAACGATCAAATCGGGTTGCAGGGAATTCAGTGTTTCGTGCAGTGCGGTGTCAAAATCGCTGCGCTGATCGAATGAGCGGTAGTCGACGGTCAACGCAGGGATCCCTGCCTGTTGTGCCCGCGTTAAACCGAACGCTGTCGGGTTATCGCTGACGACAGCGACGATATCCACGTCGTCCAGTTTTGCATCCAGTATGGCTTGCAGGTTGGTGCCGCTGCCCGACACCATGATGACGGTGCGCATCATGACTGCAGGTTAACTGTACCGTTGCCGTCTTTAATGCTGCCGATCACGTGGGCGGTTTCACCGGCGGTGTTCAGAAACTCGACTGCGCCTGCCGCATCTGCCGCGTCGACGACTAACACCAGCCCGATGCCGCAGTTGAAGGTGCGCTGCATTTCGCTCTCCGGAATGCCACCTTCCTGCTGCAGCCAGTTGAAAATTTCGGGTCGTTGCCAGGCAGTGGGGTCTACCGTTGCATCAACGTCCCCCGGCAACACGCGCTCCAGATTCTCAGCAAGGCCGCCGCCGGTGATGTGTGCAATGCCTTTTACCGCGGTGGTTTCAATCAGGCCGAGAACGGGCTTGACGTAAATTCGTGTGGGTTCCAGCAGCAGTTCGCCAATGGTGGTGTCACCCCACGGCGATGTCGCCTGCATGCCGCTGTTCTCAAGCACTTTGCGAATCAGTGAATAGCCGTTCGAATGCGGGCCGGACGATTCCAGACCGATCAGCACGTCGCCGGCGGAAATGGTGCTGCCGTCAATAATGGCAGCTTTCTCGACAACAGCGACGCAGAACCCGGCCAGATCGTAATCGCCTTCCGGGTACATGCCCGGCAGTTCCGCGGTTTCGCCACCGAGCAGGGCGGCACCGGCGCGTTGGCAGCCCTCGGCGATGCCGGCAATAACATTAGCGGCAACATCATTCTCCAGTTTGCCGCAGCCGTAGTAATCGAGGAAGAACAATGGCTCTGCGCCCAGCGCCAGGACATCGTTCACGCACATCGCAACCAGGTCTATGCCGACCGTATCGTGCAGATTCAGATCAATCGCGAGTCGCAATTTGGTGCCGACACCATCAGCTCCTGACACCAGTACCGGTTGACGATAACGCTCGGTATCGAGCTCAAACAACCCGCCAAACCCGCCGATGCCGCCAAGCACGCCCGGACGACGGGTCGCCTTAACCACGGGTTTGATGCGGTCAACCAGTTCGTTGCCGGCATCGATGTCAACGCCTGCATCACGGTAGGTTACTGGGGTCTTAGTGCTCATGAGTGTCTCTTGATTTGATCGGCCGGCTCCGCAGAGCCTGAGTGCGGGGCTATAATAGCGTGAGTCTGGTCGGAATGATGAATCTTTCTGTGAAACAACTAACTTTATTCGCGCTTTTTTCGCTCGCATTGGCTGTGGTGGTGACCGCGGAGGCAGCGCGGGTAGACGATCTTTACGTTGCCGAAGTGGCGCTTGAGGAGAACACCGGCGCCGCGCGTTCTGCGGCTTTCTCCAAAGCCCTGAACCAGGTGCTGGTAAAGGTCACCGGTCTTGAGGCGCTGCCGGAGGAGCAGGCTGCCTCATTCAGTAACGCGGCGCCGTTCATTCGCCAGTATCGAATTCTGGAAAAGAATCTGATTCAGGTGACGTTTGACCCGGTTGCGCTTCGTCGTCAGCTCGATGCTGCCGGGTTGCCCGTCTGGAGTGCGGAACGGCCCGTTGTCATGGTGTGGCTGGCCGTTGATCAGGGCCAGGGGCGCCGCGATTTGCTGGGTGCCGCTGGCATGTTTTCGCAGGATGACAGCGCTGACCGCTACCGCGACAGCCTGTACGCAGCAGCCGACGCGCGCGGATTGCCCGTAGTTCTGCCCCTGCTTGACGGGGAGGACCTGAGCAAGGTGTCCGTTGCCGACGCCTGGGGCGGTTTCGGCGATGTGTTGGTCGCAGCGTCCGAGCGTTATGCGGCGGATGCAACTTTGGTGGGGCGGTTGCGTGAGGTGGGCGCTGAAGGTACGCAGGTTCGCTGGTCAATGTATGTCGCGGAGGAACGGGTTTCCGAGTGGGAGGGCGATGTCGCCGCCGGTCCGCGCGTGGTTGCCGACATTCTGGCGCAACAGTTGGCCACCTATGCGGCGGATGCGGATGCAATCACTGTCACGGTTCGCGACATTGTCAGCCTTGAGCAGTATTCCCGTGCGCTGCGTTACTTGCGGTCTCTGTCCATCGTTGACCAAGTCGGTGTTTCCAGAGTTTTGGGTTCTGCGGTTGAGTTTTCGGTCACCGCGCGCAGCGACAGTGAACGTCTGAGCCGCGATATCGCGAGAGGCGGCGTGTTTGAAGCAGTGGAAACCGCTGCCCCTGCAGAGCCTCAGGAAGGTAACGCTGACTGGAGCAGTTTTCGCGTCGCCAGCGACGGCCTTGTTTTCAGGTTGAGCCGGTAGCGGCACGCCATGACGCTGAGCGCTCTGTTTCAAGCCCGGCAGATACCGAACTGGATCTGCGTCTTCAGAGTCATTCTGATCGGTCCGATCTTGTACCTGCTTGCCAACAATAACTTTAGCGATGCTCTGGGACTTTTGTTTATCGCCGCGGTGTCGGATGCGTTGGACGGTTTCCTTGCCAAGCGGTGTGGCTGGGCCAGTCGCCTGGGCGGCTTTCTTGATCCGCTGGCTGATAAGTTCCTGCTGGTGGCCATGTTTGTTGTGCTAACCGGTGCCGGATTCGTGCCGCTGTGGTTAACCGGTGTTGTCATCGGGCGCGACCTTGCGATTGTTGTCGGGGGGTTCACCTACCAGTGGTTGATCGGTGAGGTGTATGCCGATCCGACCTGGATCAGTAAAGTAAATACGTTCCTGCAGTTGCTGTTTGTGCTGGGTATTGTCGCTGAGCAAGCGTTCGGGCTGCCGGGTAGCACCGTGCTGTTGATTCTTGGTACCGGCGTGTTTGTCAGCAGCCTGATCAGCGGTCTGGACTATATCTGGACCTGGGGCCGGCGTGCGCTGCAGCAGCGCGGGAAACCCCGGGTATAAATTCTATGCAGCAGTTACCGTTGGATGTGCAGCTCGCAGACTACGCCGTGTTCGATAGTTTTTACGATGGCGTTAACGAGGCGGCCGTGTTCGCGTTAAGAAAGCTCTTAGACGGCGGGCAGAACGTTATCTGGTTGTGGGGGCCGGCCGACTCCGGCAAGTCTCATTTGCTGCAGGCGCTGGTGTCCGAGGCGTCATCCAAAGAGCAAAGTGCGGTTTATCTGCCTTTGTCAGACGCACAAATGTCCCCGCAAATGCTTGAGGGTATGGGCAATATCTCGATTGTCTGTCTGGATGATCTGGATGCTGTTGCGGGCCGGCCTGACTGGGAAGCGGCTCTGTTCCGGCTGTATGAAGACGTGTTTCAGGCCGGCGGTCGTTTTGTGGTCTCCGCGGGCGTGGCTCCTGCCGGCGCATCACTGAAGTTGCCCGACCTTGCTTCGCGCCTGGCTTCGGGCGCCACATTCCGTCTGCAGGCTTTGTCCGATGCAGAAAGCGCCAAAGCCCTGCAGCAGCGGGCGGCCTGGCGCGGGCTGGAGTTGCCCGATGAAACCGCCAGTTACCTGTTGACCCGGGTAGCGCGCAGCCCCAGTACGTTGTTCAATCTGTTGGATCGCCTGGATAAAGAAGCATTGGTGGCGCAGCGACGGTTGACCGTGCCGTTCGTGCGTCAGGTGCTGGAGTAACTATGCCGGTGCGCGCGGCACGTTAGCCGGGCTCGTTACGTTGCGCATAGATAGACGTGAAGAATAGCCCGATCGACAGCGCGGCCACCAGCGGCGCGAGCGAAAACTCGCCGAGGCTTGCGATCGTGTCCATGATTCCGGCGGTGGTATAGAAGATCATCGCTAACGCGATCAGGTTGCCCCAGTTGCGAATCTTGCGCAGAGCGCCCGCCAGCATCAGTACGGGTGTGATCGAACCGAACAGCACAATCACCCAGACCTGGCTGGTAGTTTCGAGCTGCAGCCACAACGTCGTCGCTATGCTCAGCAGAATAATCAGACTGATTGAAATGCCGCGCAGTTTAGTCATTGAAGAATTCCGGATTTAATTGACGTTGTTCAGGCTTCAGCACAGGCGCACAGCGGTTTCCGCCACGCGTTTGCCCAATGCCCGCGCGATGTCGATTTCATGCGAGCTCAGGTCTGTGTCGGTTTGTTCGGTGGCGAAATGGCTGGCGCCATACGGAGTACCGCCGGTGCGGGTATCGCTGAGCGCTTGCTCAGAGTAGGGCACGCCCACGAGCAACATGCCGTGATGCATTAGCGGCAACATCATGCTGAGCAGCGTGGTTTCCTGACCGCCGTGAAGGCTGCCGGTGGAGGTGAACACGCCGGCGGGTTTGCCGCTGAGAGTGCCCGCCATCCAGTCGGCAGCGGTGCCGTCAAGAAAGTACTTCAATGCGGCCGCCATGTTGCCGAAGCGGGTGGGACTTCCCAACAGGAGTCCTGAACATTCTTTTAGATCTTCAAGGGTAGCGTAGGGCGCGCCGGAGTCAGGTACTGACGCGGCGGTGGCTTCTATTTCTGTTGAGACAGCGGGGACGGTGCGCAGTCGAGCCTGGCAGCCTTCGACACTGTTTACGCCGTGAGCGATCTGTTGCGCCAGCGCAGCGGTTGAGCCGTAGCGGGAATAATACAAAACGAGAATATCTTTCATGACGTGTTGGTTCTCTGCGCTTTCATTCAAACGATCTCAAGAACGCTTTCCGGCGGTCTGCCGATGCGAGCCTGACCGTTGTTAATTACGACGGGCCGCTGAATCACTTTCGGGTTGGCGCTCAACCATTCAAGCTTCGCGTTCTCGTCCATCGCAAGCACTTCTTCCTTTGCTGCTTTGTATTCGGCTTCACCGGTGCGCATGATGCCTGCAGCATCCGTGCCCAGCATTCCGATGATGGCGGAGAGTGTTGCGGCATCCGGCGGCGTCTTCAGGTATTCGATGACAGCCGGCTCTAGATTTCGCTCCTGCAACAGTTGCAGCGTTTGCCGTGACTTCGAGCAGCGGGGATTGTGGTACAGCGTGACGCTCATAATTGCCCTTACTGAGATGACATTGAATCAGAAGGGTAGTGTAGCGGCGCAGAAGCGCGGGGTTAAGCAGAATCGGGAAAACCGCGCGAGTTTAGTTGCGAAACCACTGTGTGCTGAGACGACCCAGCACTCTCTCTGAGTACCAGGTTTTGCCGTAGCTGCCGTTGTAGCGTGCCAGTGCCCGGGTCATATCGCCGTTTTCACGATCCATGTAGTGTTTCAGAATCGTGCAGCCGATTCGCACATTGATATCAATTTCAAACAGGTTGTCATCAGGGCGGTCGAGTTCTTCGAGCCAGAAAGGCATCACCTGCATCAATCCGCGCGCACCCGCACTTGATATGGCGTAGCGATCGAACCGGCTTTCAATATCGATAACCGCCAGTACCAGTTCAGGCGGCAGGTCGACGCGGGTCGCCTCCCGATGCACCTGGGTCAGAATGCTGATGCGTTCCTCGTGATCGGGAACAATGGGACTTAGCCGTGAGGACATGTCTTTGAGCCAGACTTCGGCATCAAAGCGGTCACCAAAACTGTCCGAGTTATTGACCGCTGCAGTTAGCAGCGCTTTCAGTTCCGGATCGACGGCGTTGTTGTTGGCCTGCGCGGACAGCGCAATCAGCAGGCAGGCGAAGACCCACGTAAACCTACGCGTCAACCGCCAGTTTGTCCTGAATGAAAGCCAATGCATCGTCCCGGTTTACCTCTTCCGCTTCGCTGGCAGTACGATGACGGTATTCGATCTTGCCGTCTTTCAGGCCCCGTTCACCAACCACCAGCCGATGGGGAATGCCCATTAAATCAGAATCGGCAAATTTCACGCCCGGACGTGCGTCACGGTCGTCGAACAGAACTTCAATACCCAGCGTGGTCAGCGACTCATACAGCGCATCGGTGGCTTCTTGCACCGCAGCAGAGCGTTGGTAGTTCAGCGCAATCAGCACCACAGCAAACGGGCTGATCGCTTCCGGCCAGACAATGCCGTTTTCGTCATGATTCTGCTCGATAGCGGCGGCAACCAGTCGTGAGACTCCGATGCCATAGCAGCCCATAACCGGCGTAATGGCTTTGCCGTTTTGATCCAGCACGCTGACGTTCATGCTGCTACTGTACTGATCGCCGAGTTGGAAAATGTGCCCGACCTCAATACCACGGGCGATGGCAATGGTGCCGCCGTCCGGAGTCAGGTCACCGGCGTTCACATTGCGCAGATCCGCCGTGTCAGGCTCCGGCAAATCACGGCCCCAGTTCACCCCGGTCAGATGTTGACCGGTTTCGTTGGCGCCGCAGACGAAATCATGAACAAACGCGGCACTGTGGTCGACCCACAAAGGAATGGTTAAGCCGACCGGACCGGCAAACCCGGGAACAGCACCAATGGTTGCTTCGATCTGCTCGGCCGAGGCCATGGTCAGCGGTGCTTTGATGCCTTCGAGTTGCTCGGCTTTCAGCGGATTCAGCTCGTGATCGCCGCGCACGACCAAAGCCGCCACTCCGCCGTCGTCAGTCTCAACCAACAAGGTCTTCAGGCAGCGCTCAGGCGCAACTTTAAGAAACTCGCTGACTTCGTCGATGGTTTTAGTGCCCGGCGTTGCGACTTTTGTGAGCGTTTCGCTCGCTGCCCCGCGCGTGCCTGCCGGTGGTTGCGCCGGTGCGAGTTCAACGTTCATCGCAAAGTTATCGGTATCGCAATAGGCGATGCCGTCTTCGCCCGAATCTGCCAGTACATGGAATTCGCAGGAACGTGATCCTCCGATTTCACCACCGGCCGCATCCACTGCGCGAAAGCGCAAACCGATGCGGGTAAAGATAGCTGAGTAGGCCTCGGCCATGCGGTTGTAAGTGGCTTCCAGGGACTCCTGATCGGCATGAAACGAATAGGCGTCTTTCATGACAAATTCGCGTGCCCGCATCAGCCCGAAGCGCGGGCGAATCTCATCGCGGAATTTGGTCTGAATCTGGTAGTAGTTGACCGGCAGCTGTTTATAACTTCGCAGCTCCTTGCGTGCGACATCGGTTACCACTTCTTCGTGAGTTGGCCCGAAGCAGAACTCGCGGTCGTGCCGGTCGCTGATCCGGAGCAGCAATGAGCCGTACTTGTCCCACCGGCCTGTCTCTTCCCATAGTTCTGCGGGCTGGACGGCCGGCATCAGTATTTCCAGCGCACCCGCACGGTCCATTTCCTCGCGGACGAGCGCTTCCACTTTGCGCAGCACTCGCAGCCCCAGAGGCATCCAGGTGAACAAACCTGACGACAGGCGGCGAATAAAGCCTGCGCGCAGTAGTAGCTGGTGGCTGGTTACTTCCGCTTCGGCGGGGACTTCTTTAAGCGGGCTGAACGGAAGCTTGGAAAGGCGCATGTGAGGAGTAACCGGATTCGAATAAGTGGATAGGCGGGCGGTATTCTAGCGTGAAAATACCCGCTAAGTCCCCGCTGACCGGCCCTCAGTGGCGGAGCGCCGGATGAATTCAGGCGGCCCTCATGGCAAACTGCGCTTTCACAGAGAGCGGGCGGCGGTCGCGCGGCGGTTTTAATCACTATGTCCAACAATTCAAATCAGTCAGCCGGTAAAACAGAGTTGATGCGCAGTAAGGGAATCTATCTGCTGCCGAATCTGATGACCACGGCCGCCATGTTTGCGGGTTTTTACGCCATCATCGCGTCGATTGACGGCAATTTTGAAAAAGCTGCCGCAGCCATCTTTATTGCGCAGATCCTCGACGGGCTGGACGGTAAGCTTGCTCGTCTGACCCGTACCGAGAGCGATTTCGG
>CAYLLI010000033.1:0-16094 GCA_964384295.1 uncultured Chromatiaceae bacterium | reverse complement strand
GCCCGTATCACCACTTCTATTACGACGGTTCCGGCAAGGCTGTGAAAGTCGGCAACGGCGAGAAGCCACCACCGGCCGCCAAACTGTTTCGATTCCCCACGCACGAACGTTATGGCGTGGTGTTTGCGTTTAACGGTGTTGAGCCCTTATTTGAGTTTCCGGATTTCTCACTGCCGGATGACGAGATTGCCGTGCAGGCCTACAAAACCCCGATGCAGTTCAACGTCGACCCGTGGGTCATCATCGCGCAGACACCGGATTTAAATCACACGCAGTTTCTGCATGGCCCGGAGTTCGCGCCGCAGTTTGAGATTCCGCCGATGCGCTTTACCGACCACTCCGGGCATTACTCGGTGGATGAAGATCTGTACTTCGACGCATCGGGTGTCTTTAAAGAACTGCATGCGAACATCTACGGCACCAACTTCGTGTTGCTGGAGACCATCATCAACAACATGTGGACCGGCGGCATGGCGTGCCTGGTCCCAACAGGACCGAATGCCTGCGAAGCCTACGGCATTAACGTCGTGAAAAAAGCCGACGTGCCCGGCGGCAGCGATGACGCCTGCAACGAAGTACTAAAAGGCCTGCAGGCAATGAACATGCAGGTCATGCAGGAAGACCAGAGCGTCTACGAAAACATCCGCTTCGTACAGGGCACGCTGCTGGAATGCGACCGCGAACTCGCCAAATACTTCGACTATCTGCGGGCGTACCCGCGAGCCAATCCGGCGCAGGAGTTCATCAACGGCGAAGGCAACCGCTAGACGTTTTATTTTGTCAAAACTGCAAAGATATCCGGCAGTTGCAGACCACTCTTGATAAGCGGATATTGGTGGCTTAACCCACGACCAACCTGCCCTCACCTTTCTGGTCTCACCTTAGGTGCGGGCTTACTACAGGGGTTTCCCATGAAGCTACTTCACATGTTCTTGGTGCTTCTCTCAAGCACCCTCCTCATCGCCTGCGGTCAGGCACCCGATTCCACTATGGAAGCTCCTGCTGCGGCGAGCGAACCGGAATACGGGGTGCAGATGATCGACGGTGTGCAGAAGAAAACCATCGAAGGGTTCGGCGGCGTTATCGCCAAATCGTACGAAGATTCGGAAGAATGGTGGGCGGACTACAAAGAGCCGAACGAGGATGCACCGAACGTCATTATCTTTTTGCTCGACGACACCGGCTTTGCGCACATCGGCAGCTTCGGGGGTTTAATTGAAACACCGAACATCGACCAGCTCGCCGCGAACGGCGTGCGGTTTAATAACTTCCACACCACCGCCCTGTGCTCACCGACACGCGCCTCACTGATGGCCGGTCGCAACCCGCACTCGATTGGTCTCGGCAGCCACGCCCTGACCGCAATGGGCTTTCCGGGCTACAACGCTGTGATGCCGGAATCAGCCAAATCCGTTGCCAACTACCTGCAGGAAGAAGGCTACGTGAACTACGCGCTCGGCAAGTGGGATCACACGCCACTGTATGAGGTGTCGCAGGTCGGGCCGTTCGACCGCTGGCCGAGTGGTGAAGGCTTCCAGCACGCCTACACGTTTATGGCAGCGGACGTGCATCAGTTTGTGCCGGTCATGTGGAACGACCACACACCTGAGCCGTACCGCAAGTCGAAGCACCTGGATGCCGATCTCGCCGACCGCGCAATTGAGTGGATCACCGGGCACAAGTCCATCAAACCGGACCTGCCGTTCATGATGCTGTGGGCTTCAGGTTCGATGCACGCGCCGCATCACGCGCCCGACAGTCACATCGACAAGTACAAAGGCAAGTTCGACATGGGCTGGGATGTGGCCCGCGAGCAGATTCTGCAGCAGCAAATTGCCGCAGGCGTGGTGCCGGAAGGCACCGAACTCAGTCAGCGCATCGACCAGATCCCGGCCTGGGACTCGCTGCCGGATGAAGAGAAAAAACTCTACGCCCGTCAGATGGAAGTGTTCGCGGCACAACTGGAATGGGTCGACCTGCAAATCGGCCGCGTGGTTGCCGAGCTTGAACGGATTGGCGAGCTCGACAACACGATCATCTTTGTTACCTCCGACAACGGTGCCAGTGGCGAAGGTGGTCTTGCCGGTACGTTCAACGAAACCTACGTGCTGAACGGGCTGCAGACGCCG
The DNA here is from genome assembly GCA_964384295.1 of uncultured Chromatiaceae bacterium. GTDB lineage: Bacteria > Pseudomonadota > Gammaproteobacteria > Steroidobacterales > JABIQA01. Next base: position 13,965 of record CAYLLI010000033.1, on the reverse strand, counting down.
GTAGAGGCGAACCTTCGCAACCTCGAAGACTGGGGGCGCGAAAACACCTACCCGCACTACCACGCGGGCTGGGCGATGGCCGGCAACACGCCGTTTAAGTACTTCAAACAAAGCGAGCATCGCGGCGGTCAGCAGGACGCGCTGGTCGTGCACTGGCCCAACGGCATTAAAGCCAAAGGCGAGGTGCGCAGTCAGTACCATCACATCTCCGACATCGCACCCACGATCATGGATGTCGCAGGCGTCACCGTGCCGGAGGAATACCATGGCGTGGAACAGCAGCCGATGGACGGCGTCTCAATGCGCTACGCGTTTGATGCGCCGGACGCACCCAATGCCAAACAGCGCCAGTACTACGAGATGTTCGGCAACCGCGCGATCTGGGTGGATGGCTGGAAAGCCGTATCGCTGCACGCCAACCGCATGCCGTGGGATGTCAACGTAGTGCAACCGTTCGAAGATGACGACTGGGAGCTGTACCACGTGGCCGAAGACTTCGCCGAGAACTACAACCTCGCCGACAGCGACCCGGACAAGCTTGCCGAACTGGTCGCAATCTTTGAAGAGGAAGCCTGGAAGTACAACGTGTACCCGCTGTACGACGACATGATCTCGCGCATCTCCAAACAGCAGGACCGCTTGTTCGGCGATCAGAAAGAGTTCGTCTACTTCGCGCCGGGTGCCGTGCGCATTGCCGAGAAGTCATCAGCACCCGTGAAAAACCGCGCGCACACCATTGAAACCACGCTCGAACGCAGCGGTGATGAAGAAGGCGTGATCGTGGCGGTCGGCGGCATGACCGGCGGCTTTACGCTGTACATCAAAGACAACAAAGCCGTATACGACTACAACTACCTCGACGGCGTGCACTACATCATCGAGTCCGGCTCGCTGCCCGAAGGTACCGTTAACCTGAAGTTCAACTTCATAAAAACGCAGGACTTCGGCGGCACCGGTGAGTTGTTCGTCAACGGTGAAAAAGCGGGCACGGCCGACATGCCGGCGATGCACATCAGCACGTATTCACTGGCTGAGACCTTTGATGTGGGCCGCGACACAGGCACGCAGGTGTCGAAAGCGTACACCGACCCGTTCGCCTACGACGGCCCGCTCGACCGGGTCACGATCAATGTCTCGGACGAGTATCAGGTACCGCCGCGCGACCTGTCGCGCTACGCTTACTAGATAAGTGGTAAGAAGCCGGTGCGGTGTCAGACCGCACCGGCTTTTTTATGCGTGACGCACGGCATTGCGGGTACTACCAAAAGGTTTTAGGGTTACACGCTGATACGTCATGAGACTTAGACTTGGCCGCTTTCGACAACTACACACCGTCTGACAAACACCGGATCGAACCGGGCCAAAGCCCGTTCACGAACGACCCGTGGTATGGGCGACAGCTGCAGCCCGGGCAGGAGTTCATCGGTGCCGACGGGTTTTGGTCGCTCGATGACGCGGTCGCTGAGATTCAGTCACCTGAGAACGAAGGCAAGAAACTTTTGCTGAACATCGGTGACTCCTCAACTGCCGGCTGGGACACGCGAGTCACCGTCGTGAATCAAAAGCGCCGCGAGAACAAAGAACCGTTAATCCTCGCGTTCTTTCAATACCCGACCTACTCCGACGTGCTGCGCGAACGCGCGGGCGACTCGCTGATTGTTTTAAATGCGGGTATTCCGGGGCATACGACGCTGCAGGGTGTGCGACGCCAGCAGAAGCTGCTGGAGGCGCTGAAAGAACGCGGTATCACACCGGACTACGTCAGCATCTACTTCGGCAACAACGACTGTCAGTGGGAAAACAACGTGGAAGACAAATACACGTTGCGCAGCCGGCTGCCGCTGTTCCTAGATAGACGTAGAATCAAAAACCGCGATCAAGACCCTGAGCGCATTCATCTGCGCACCAACCTCCGGGACTTTGAAGCCAACATTCGCACGCTGATTCGGGATGCCAGACGCTATGGTGCCACACCGATCGTGATTCTTCCGGAAACGCCGCTGTACTGGCAGCCGGGTTACCGCTTTGTGGCTGACAACTTTGCCGTGAAAGACGACGCACCGGCTGCAGACAAAGTGAATGCCGCTCTCGCGAAAGCAACGGAACTGTGGGAAGCACAAAAAGACGCCGACTGGTCACCGGAGAAAGCGAACGCACTGGCCACGGCCAGCGAGATGGACTTCGTTATTCCGCGGATTAAATCGCCCTATCGGAAAATGCTTGAAAGTATTGCCCGCAATACGAACTCACCGCTCGTGCGTACCACCATTCCGCGCGAGAAAAACGACATCGAATACTTCGTGGACTACTGCCACCCGATCGGTAAAGCCAACGAATTTATCGCCGACAAGCTGCAGCAGGCCATCACCGATTGCGAAGACGGCCGCTACGCTGAAGGGGGCTCAGGCTCTCTGTTTATGCGGCTTCTGGACTCGCGGCTGTTCACGGCAATCGGCCGGCTCGGCCGGGGCAAGCGCCAAAGCGCTGCCACGAGCGACGAGCACGAGGATATCTACACGCTGTTCTAGATCGTCTCGCTACGACGACGACTCGTTAATGATGTGCACGTCACGCTGCGGGAACGGAATGCTGATACCGGCCGCATCCAATGCCTTTTTCACACACTCATTAATGTCATGCGACGCCGGCGCGTACTCGGCGGATTCCACCCAGGGGCGCACCGCGAGGTTCACTGAACTGTCGCCGAGCTCCGCCACCGTCACAGTCGGCTCCGGGCTTTCTGCGGTGTACTGGTTTTGCTTGATCGCCGCCATGATCACTTCGCGCGCCTGATCAATATCGGCGTCGTAGCTGATACCGACAATGCATTCCATGCGGCGCAGTTTCGCATCGGTGTAGTTGACGATCTGATCGGCCATGATCTGACCGTTCGGAATAATGATTTTGGTTTTGTCCGGCAAGCGCAGCACGGTGGTAAACACATCCACCTCTTCGACAAACCCGGTGGTGCCGGCAACGTCGACGAGATCACCCAGCTTGTAAGGGCGAAAAATAATCATCAATACGCCGGCCGCGAAGTTCGCGAGCGAACCCTGCAGCGCCAAACCAATCGCCAGACCGGCGGCACCAATTACGGCAACGAGAGACGCTGTCTGAATGCCCAGGGCACCAATCGCTGCAATCACCACGAACGACAACAACACTGCGTAAATGATATTCCCCAGGAAACTGTGCAGCATCTCGTCCATGCCGCTGCGCGCCATCAGTTTGCGTGCGATGCTGGTGAGAAACTTGGCGACGATGCGACCAATAAAAAATATCAGCAGCGCTTTAACCACCATCAAGCCATAGTCGATGACATAGCCCTGCATGTTGGTCATGATTTCCTGAACGTCCATGGAACACCCCTTTTGTTGTTATTCGTTATGGGGTTGTTATACCACGGTGCAGGGTTCGAACGAACCGTATTGCGCTAGCCTCAGATCGCCCGGCGCAGTGGCTTTGATTGCGATCCGGAATTCTCTCTCACACTAACGAGATTGCCGGCAAACTGTTCCGATGCCCGTTCCCAGGTGCGGGTGAGTGCGTGCTCCCGACACGCACCGCGATCAAGCGTGAACGCTTTAAGTGCTGCGGCTCTCAGGTCCTCATCGAGCACGCCGGTAACGCCCTGCTCCACCACGTCCACCGGCCCCGTGACCGGATAGGCAGCCACAGGTAGCCCACACGCCATCGCTTCAAGCATCACCAGCCCGAACGTGTCGGTGCGACTCGGAAACACAAACACATCGCCCTGCGCGAGCAACGACGACAGCTCATTGCCGAAGCGGTACCCGAAAAAGATCACCTCCGGATACTTCGCGCGCAAGTTCGACAGCGCAGGCCCGGCGCCGATCACATGTTTGCGACCGGGCAAATCGAGCATCAAAAACGCTTCAATGTTTTTCTCAACGGCAACTCGACCGACGCATATCCATACCGGCTCGCGCGACAACCGCGACTCGCGCGGTTGCGGCCGGAACAACTGTGTATCCACTCCCCGCTCCCACACAGCCAGGTCAGTCAGACCGTGTTCGGTCAGCCGGCGACGCATCGTCGGTGTTGCCACCATCGTGCGACTCGCCGGTTTATGAAACCATCGCACCGCTGCATAACTCCATGCCAACGGCACGGGCACACGTGCCCGCAGGTATTCAGGAAACTGCGTGTGATACGCCGTCGTGAAATTCAGGCTGTGTTTTAAACAGTGGCGTCGCGCTGCCAGGCCAAGCGGACCCTCCGTCGCGATGTGAATCGAGTGCGGTGCAAACTCGGTTAACCGACGACTCACCGCTTTAAACGGAAACAAGGCCAGACGAATCTCGGGGTAACCGGGAATCGGAAACGACCAGAAACTGCCCGGGTGAATCACCAGCACTTTGTGACCGGTGCTTTCGAGATGCGCGATCGTGCGGCGAAGGGTTGTGACCACACCGTTCACCTGTGGCAACCAGGCATCGGTGACAATAGCGACGCGGCGGGTTTGTGACTGATCCGCGTCGGGTAAAACGGCCATGTTTAGCGCGTAGTTTGCTGCTTGCATGGGCGACACAGTGCCAAAGCTTCATTGCAGAAATATGACGAAATTCAGGCGCAAAAACCGGCCTGAAATCGTCATGAAAACTTGATGCATTCGCAACCGCACCGTTATGAAGCGCCGCCATAGTGCACGCTATGAAAAGTAGCTTATCCCTGAAATACGCACCCCAGAGATGCGGAACAGGATTCGGGAGGGGCGACCGGTTTGAAGCCCCGTTGTGTTTGCGGCTGAACCGCATCAATTCAGTCGGCCTGTTCAGGCTGTACTTCAAAGGCGTCAGTCGCTTAGGTAACGGTGTCATCTGGTACGCCCTGCTCGCCTGCATGCCGGCCGCACTGGGCCCGCAAGCCATTCCGCTGACACTGCACATGGGCGTGACGGCACTCTTCGCTGTTGCACTTTATAAACTGTGCAAGAAAGTGATGGTGCGTGAACGACCGTACGTCACCTTCCGTTCGATTGAGTGCCACGGAGTGCCGCTCGACCGTGGCAGCTTTCCATCAGGACACACGATTCACGCCGTGAACTTTACCGTGATGCTCGGCACGCTGTATCCGGTGACGTTGTGGGTGATGGTGCCGCTGATGCTCAGCATCGGGTTGTCACGCGTGGTACTTGGTCAGCACTACCCGTCGGATGTATTAGCCGGTGCCGCCATCGGCTTCATGCTCGGAAAACTGAGCCTTGCCCTGATGCCTTTCACCATTGGCCAGTGAAGTTGGCTAGGAAGCTTTCTCGCACGGTGCGGCGAGCAGCACCCTTTCACCATCGTCATGCACGACTTCAAACTCAGGCACCCGCAGCGCTGCCAGCCGCCCGGCGTTTTCGTCGAAACCTGAATGGCGCAACGTGGGTCTGGCACCTACGCTGAAATCCACGCAGTACACGTTCTTGCATGGTCCCATCCAGTGATGCGGTTCAATGCCAGCAAATAAATCAGGGCCGAACTCCGGTATCGCTTTCGAGGCTTCGCCCACCCGGCGCCAGTAGTGCCCGAAAACCACCGGCACGTCATCGGTGTAACGCTCCCACCACTTTATGCGATCCACCATGCGCCACTTGCCGCCGGCCCAGAACGGCTCGTCGGTAATGCCCTCTTCACCGGATGTCAGAATGGCGACCGGGTTGCCCATTTGACCGCTCGAGTCCACCGTAGCTTTCGCCTCTAAAAACTCAGGCTCCCAATCAGGATCAACAATCCGGTCTGCGTACTTCCGGTATTCATCGCGGCAGCGTTCCATCCAGCCGTCTTTTCTGAGCTTGTCGACCATCGCTTTTTCGTAAGCGTCGTAGACCCCGGCCACCGGACGTTCCGACACGGTGTCGCTGGCCAACAAATCAGCCACCGCATTGCCGTTCCAACAGGCATGCACGACCCGCAGGTCGTCGCGCTCGAGCACCAGCGGCAGCGAGTTCAAAAAGGCCTCTACTTCGGCGCGAAACTCAGGAGTGATATTTCTGGCAGGATGCTTGCCCGTTTTCTCAGGGGCGGTAAACCACAGATTGTCGGGTTTCTCATCATCGCGCAGCAGATTCAGCTCATGATTGCCAAGCACCGCTTGTGCGTTACCCGACCGGACCAACCGCATCACCGTACGCAGCACGCTCACGCTATCCGGGCCGCGATCCACCAGGTCACCGACGAACACCAACCGGCGGCCTTCAGGATGATTGCCGTCGGCGTCATAGCCCAGCAAGTCCAGCAGCGACTGCAAGCCTGCAAACTCGCCGTGTACATCACCGACAATGTCGACAGGCCCTGAAAACAACGGCTCGATGACTTTCATACAGCAACGCCTGCCCGGAACCTGTCGCTTTCAAATACTGAAATACTAACGCTCATGCAGCCTAGGACAGCGCTGCTCCGCGTGCGTTGCATTGGATCACCGCGAACGCGGTGCACTCAGACACAGATAAGACGTAGGCGCCCGTTAATCAAAGCTCGACCGACAGAGGCTCGGTCAGCTCGGTATCAATTAGCGTGCCCGCCGGCACGCTCAGACTGGTACCCGAGGTAATAATGGACGCGCCAACGCCGACTTTAGCGCCGGTCCTGGCACCACTGCTTCCGCTGATCAAACCGCCAATGGCTGCCGCACGTGCCGTCTTGCCAACGGTTCGTCCGGCCTCGTTGGAACTGGTTGCACCGAGCACCTGACTGGTGATGGGATACAGCTGGTCATTAATCATCACGTCGGTGAACATCAACACGAGCTCCGCTTTGCCGGCCAGACGACGCGATTTTTTGGCCTCTAGCAACTCGCCGTAAACAAAAGCACCGTTCGGCACCGCCGTTACACCATTCACGACCAGAGCGCCTTCCAGCTGCGCCCGGAAGCGGTGACCGGCAGAGTGACGACCGGAATTGATGTCTTCGGCCATGCGCACCACCATGCGGGTGCCGGCCGGCACAACCACCGCACCGGACGCCGCCTTCTGCAGATCTTCCCGCGTGGCAACACCGGCGCTTAAGTAAATACCGACGACCTCAGATTCCGGAAAAGCCTCAATGCCATCGCCGGTATCAAACATGATGATGTTGTTGCTGTTGCCAACCAGATCACCTTCAAGCACTGTGCCGTCGGCAAGTTCGAGCGTATCGGCCGACGCACACGATGCGACGAGAAACAAAACACCAAGGCGAGCGTGCAGTGTCATAGCGTGTACCTCACATAGAAGAATAAATAATCATTATCGCAGCGTCAGACAATCTAACGCGAATCTTCTGACAACTATACGCCCCAAAAAAAAGCCGCCGGCAATCGGGTTGCCGGCGGCTTCAGTCAGGCAGACGTTACAACTAGAAGTTGTACTGCGCACCAAAGCGACCCATCGTGATATTGAAGTCTTCGTCTTCAATCTCTGTAGCCCACGCGTCCAGACCCAGCGACAGCGTCAGCGCAGGGATCGGCGTCCAGCGTACGCCGGCTCCGGCGGTGCCAACCGCCTCCGTGCCATCCTCATCTTCGGACACAACCGGTCCGAACGCGTTGGTTGAGAGACTCAGGTCATACGAGACAATCCCGAGACCCACCTGGCCGTAAAGCTCCCAGCCGCTTTGACCAAACGGCAGGATAAACACCGCGTTCCCTGTCAGAGCGGCAGCTTCAGCCTTCAGGTTGGCAAATGCGGCACCTTCGCGTGCTTCGCTGGTGTATTCACCCAAACCGGCCAGACGGCCCTCCACGGCAAACCAGTTAAAAAACTTGTACCCGCCCCAGAGTTGAAAACCGGTGTCATCGTCGTCGGTCTGAACCCCCGGAATGCGACCCAGGTCGTCAAAGGTATTGTTGTCCAACGATGTGGTACCGAGTGCGACACCTGCATATGCCCCGTTCTGTTTCACTTCAACGGCACCGGCGGTGCCCGCAAACAGCATTACAGCGCAAGCGCTGCTCAATAGTAGTCTCATGTTTTTCCCCAAGTTAGTTAGAAAGCCGCAACAGCGACTGAGGCTGACTCTAGCTAACGACGGTTTGCCTGTAAACACACTCGGATTCATACCTCACATCGACACCAAAAGCGTCATCAGGGTCGCCGAGCATAAAAAAGCCCCCCGCAGTTCGGGACTGCGGGGGGCCGGGTTACAGGCTTCTATCGGGGGGGAGTATGGAAGCCCATAATCCTTGCGGGTGATTACAAGGAACCTGGCAGTGCGAAGCCGAACCAGCCAGAGCCTGCGGACGGATCGACTGCACCGATGTAATCGGTGTCGTCCAGGAAGTTCGGATCCGCAGTGCTGAATGCGTTACCGGCGTTAAAGCCAGCAACATCCAGCGGCTTGTTGATCGCTTCAGCAGCCTGTGACGCATAGTTCACGTCAAGCGCAGGATCAGCCAGAACCGTGGTGGTATCGATCAGGCCATTGGCAGCAGCGTTACCGAACGTCACACAACCGATAATCACGTTGTTGAAGTCCAGACGGCCGGTACCGATGTTGGTCTGCGTACCGATGTCCTGAACGTCAGTACAGCTTGAGTTCCGCGCACCGCCCGGAGGAGGCAGCGTTTCGCTCGAGAACGTACCAATCGTGTTCAGGAAGAAGCCACCGGTAGACTCTTTCAGGCGCCACAGGTTGTCGTTCTCGCCGGCGCCGATGAAGGTTGCATTGGCAATAGTCGGCACTGAGAAGTCGCCCAAGGTCACGTTACCCTCACTGTCAGCCTCGATCGCGTTACCTTCGGTCTGCGGCTCGTTCTCCTGAATAACCAGCACGTACTGCAGGTTACCGGCCCAACCTTCGTCCCAGTCGACTGAGTCATCGCGGTTGCCGGTCAGAACCAGATACTTCGCGCTGACAGCGCCGCCGTAGAACTCCACGCCGTCGTCGGAGTTGTCGTTCACCTGAACGTAGTTAACGCGGGTGCCGCTACCGACAGAGATGAACGAAATACCGTTGATCTCGTTACCAACAGCAAACTCTGCGCCGCCTTCAGTAACAATCACGTATTCCAGAACACCGCTGCTGTCGCCGTCGTCGTAACCGCCGGCTTTACCGGAGTTACCTTCACCGTCGTAGTTACACGGTCCCGGAGCAGGCGGGCACAGGTTGCTGGTGCCATAGCCCTGCAGGATCAAACCACCCCACTCGGCTGAGCCGAAGTCACCGGCATCCGGCGAACTGAAGATGATCGGATCGCTCTGCGTACCGATAGCTTCGATGGTGGAACCACGGGTGATAACGAGGTTACCCACTGTGTTGTTTGCGGGGCTGAATGCTTTACCCCAGATGCGGGTGCCGGCTTCAATGGTCAGCTTTGCGTTAACAACAGGTGCACCGCTGAGGAGCACAGCCGGGTTGGCTGAGACGTCTTCGTTACCGTTACCAACACGAACCTGGTTTGCCAGGTACCAGATGTTGTTTGCGGTCAGCGTACGGTCAACCAGAATGTTGCTGGGCAGCTGACAAACGTCTGTGCCTGCAACGAATACCTGGGTAGACCATGACGGGCAGTCTGCCGGGGGCTGTGTTCCGCCGCCGATCGTGCCGCCGCCGGTACCACCGCCGGTAGAGCCGACTGGCGCACCGCCCGTGTAGTTAATTGTTGTGTCATCTCCGCCGCCGCAGGCTGTTAAGCCGGCAACAGCAGCCATTGTTGCCACCATCAGCAACTGCTTCATCGGTTTCATGTTGATACTCCTGTTTACTTTTCTCATCGTTATTTGCTTCATGCAATTTCTAAAAGGTTGGTTTCTTAATACTGTTTCGTCGTCGTTACGGTTCGTCGAGATTAAAAATCAAGGTTCACGCCGAGGGTCAGTTCGCGACCGGTTTTCCAACTCTGGAAAATGTTGCCGGCCTGGGTGAACTCCACCGGCTCGTCGAGCAGGTTTTCGCCCTTAACAACCAGCTGCCACGCATCCGCGAAGTACCAGCGGTAGTTCACGATCAGGTCAAGGCGCGGTTCCAGGATGACGTCGGCCTGACCGTTCACACCAACGTCAGCAATCGTGTCGCCGTTCTGGTTCAGCAGAATGGTGAGTTCCTGGCCGTTATCGATGTCGTCGTAACCGAAGATCAGGTTAACGACGTACTCGGGCTGTCCCTGCAGCGCGCGGGTGCTGTTTGCCTGAGCCACCAGCTCCACTTCCGATTCGATCCAGCTGGCGTTAGCCGCGACGAAGAATGACTTGCTCAATGACCCGAACAGGCTCCATTCCTTGCGGCCTTCAAACTCAAGCCCGTAAACCTCAGCGGCTTTGGCGTTCTGGAAGGTGCGGCTATTACCGACTGAACCGGATGCCAGGTTCAGCACACGCTCGATCGGCTTATCGAGGTCTTTATAGAAGATGCCGAAGCTCAGATTGTCGACGTCATCCCAGTAGAACTGATAGCGAATATCGGCGTTAACCGCTTCGGAGACTTGAAGGTTCGGGTTACCGCGAACGTTAAAGTTGAAGTCCTGGTCAAAAAACACCGCGTTCGAGGTCTCTTTAAAGTCAGGCCGTGAAACCGTCTTTGACACACCGAAGCGTAAGGTCTGATTCTCGGTAAAGAACCAGTTGTAGCCGACTGACGGCAACCAGACGTCATCTTCAGTCGGTGCGGGCAGCGGATCGCCGGTCTGCAAGTTAAACGTATTGGTCAACTGCTTGTAATCTTCGTAGCGGACGCCCAACAGGAACTGGTGCGTGTCGTTCTGCAGTGAATCGAAGGCGACGTAAATCGCATCCAGATCGAGAGTTGCGTCATAGCTGTCAGTTGCCAGGGTCTTGTTCTGGAAACCAAAGCCGGTCTGCGGATCACCCGTCATCGTCGACGGATTAATGACGTCGGTCACCAGCAGGTTCGGCGCCGAGTTGTCACCATTTACCGCAACGAAGTAACCGTAGTTGTCCGACGTAGCATCACGCTCACGCCGAATGATCTGCACACCGGTGCTGACCTTGGTTTCGTCCTCATCAGAGGATGGCAGCGCGTACTCGATGTCACCACTTAAGTCGTAGTTGCGGTCTTCCAGTTCGTCATAGCGCTTGCTGAGTTCCGGCACTTGCAGGTTGAAAATGCCGCTGTTGTTCTGCAGATCGAAGCGCACCTGAGCGCGTCCCGGAGCGTCGCGATTGGCCTGCGATGCCGTGAACTGCCAGTCAAGCACCCACTGCTCACGGGCGCCGAAGACATGATCACCGGTAAACTGCTGCGAAATGAACTGGCGTTCAATGTAGTCGATCAGATGACGGATTGACGGGTCGGTAGAGTCGCCGTCCACACCAAAGTCCTGCCGGGCACGACTGAGTGTGGAACGCGAGAACAGCGTATTTGAGGTATAGCTGCTGTTGCCGGTCGACAACCCGAGGTTAAACAGACCACTGGCCTCAACCGTGTTGCTGGCTTCTTCAAACACGAAGTCATCGCGAATGGTCTGCGTACCCTGATTGATGTCGCCGCCGTAGGTACGGTCGATACCCTCGGTACGCTGGCTCCACTCGTTGCGGTAGTTCGCCGCACCAAAGAAACCCCACTCGGAATCTTCACCAAATTCCCAGCTGCGACCGTAACTGCCGCCGAGAACCAGCTTGGGCCGTGCCGTCGCTTCGCCCAGATCCAGACCGGGCAGCAACGCGTTACCACCGATTGTGCTGAAGGCAGCCACGGCTTGCTGATCGCCGAGTGAATCCGCCAGCGTGATCGCATCGGTAATGGACTGGAAGAAACCGTTGTTAAAACGCTCGCCGTCATCGACGCCGAGGTAGTCGAAGTCGCCGCTGAGCGGGTCAGCAATCACCGTCTCACCCGTCAGGCCCTGCACCGCGCCCACCTGAATGGACAAACGGCCGGCTGATTCGGCCGGGTACTTGCGGGTGTTAATCACCAGGTTACCGCCGGTGCTTTCGCCGGGCATTGACGCGATGAACTGCTTCTTCACGTCGAGCTGGCTGACGAAGTTGGTGGGAAACAGATCCAGCGGGACCGTTCGTTTTGACGGGTCGGTACTGGGGAGCAATGCGCCGTTCAATGTGGTGGTGATGTAGCGGCCGCCGAGGCCACGAACGAACACAAACCGACCGTCTTTCACGGTCACGCTGGGAATACGAATAACAGACTGGGAAACATCACTGCCGCCGAAACGTGACAGCTCACCAATACCCAGAGTGTCTACGAGACCTGACGAATAACGCTCATCTTCACCGAGTGCTGTCGGCTGATAGCGGGCCACAACGAAGATTTCTTCAATAACGGGCGCCGGCGGACGGAAACCGGTGTCGTTGGCCTGACGCTCACCCACTTTATAGCTGACACCGCGGTCAATGTTGGTGACAACGCGGGTGTTCTCAAAACTTTTCTGGCCGTACTCCCCGGCATCAATTACCAGTGTGTAAACGCCACGCGGCGCAAGCAACGTGTAGTTGCCGGCAGGATCAGTAACGGCTTCCAGGTTACTGCCCTGAAGCGTGACGATAGCGCCGGCTACCGGATCACCGGTAGCAACGTCGGTAATGCGACCCAGAATGCGACCGCGCGGTGCTTTCGCCCGCTCGCCCGGGGTTTCCGAACGGGAATACGTTTGAATCGAGCCGACCGGCTGCTCAAACGTAACAATATTTACGGTAGCGTCGGCGAGATCACCGGGAACAGAATCAAACTTCTTGCTGAATACCAGTTTACGGCCGTCAAAAATACCCAGGATATGGGCGCCGCTGCTCAGATCGAAAAAGACAGAACCGTCAGCATTGACCGGCTTTTCAATCTCGCCGTCGAGCGCGGCAGTCAAACCTTCGGCAGGATTGCCGTCTTTAAACACGAACACGGCCAGCTCATCAGCAGCAAATACTGATGTGCTGAAACCTGCAGCCACGAATAATGCCGCCAGTCCCCTGGTAATTACCTGTCTCATTGCTTCCTCTGCGTGTTTCGAGCTGCGGTCTATCCTCATGACGGACCGTTCTCTGTTTAAGTGGCGGCAATTACACAGGGGTTATGTTTCAGTGAGGCAAAACGACTATTAAATCCCCGTTAATGATTTATTACAGGCGTGTTAAATTCGGGCGTTGCGAGCCTGCGGCCAAAATCGCAAACCACTGAAATAGAATAAAAAAGAGGTTTTCGAACAGCGCGGAATGACCGGTCTGGAATAAATCTAAACTACGGGTTTTAAGACATTTTTAAGGCATGCCGCGGCGAAAAGGTTCACACAAGTTGGAGCAGGAGTTTTCCACTCTGCGCCTACTCGCTCGGCACTCCGAGCAGAAACACCATCAGGCAAAGCAGCCCTGTTATCGCGAACAGCAGCTGCCGGCCCCTCGCAGGGGTGGACTGCATTCCGGCTGTCAGAACCGCCACCGCGCACTGCAGGCAGTAGTAGAGCGCAAAAGCCCTTGAGGCATAGGCAATAATCGCATTCACGTCCGTTGCCCACGTGAGTGCGAGAGTGACGACCATCAGCAGCAGGTACGCATAACGCACCGGCAAACGTCTTTGCGTCAGATCTTCAACCAGGCCACCCGCTCCTTCACTGTCCGCAACCGCGGCACTGAACTGACTGCCGACCGCCGCAACGGCAAGCAGGATTGGCAACACCAGTGCGACGGGTGCTGCCATCGTCATAATCGCTGTCACGTCGGCACCCAACCCGTCACCAAACAGCACCGTTGCCAATCCGATAAACACAACGTAGATGACGCTGGAAATGAGCTGCGCGTTACGCATGGTTTGAATACGCTGTTCGGCGCTGTACAGATCGCCGAGATAACGCGAGGTTTCGAATCCCTGCACGATAATCAGCAGCCCGAGCAGAATGCGTACATCCGTCAGGTTCACCGTTGAGTCCAGGCGCTGCAGCGCCCAGTCACCGGCTTCCCACAGCTGCAGATTGTGCACTGCGAGCGCAAGCAGCAAAGCCGCAATCATGCCGAGGTTCAGACTGACGGCGTATTTCTCAAGCCCGCTCAGCAGATCCAGACCGCGCCACATGCCGATGCCGCAG
>CAYLLI010000032.1:11802-16107 GCA_964384295.1 uncultured Chromatiaceae bacterium | reverse complement strand
CGCCATGCCGCCAATCAGCGTAGCCATACCCATTGGCATCAATACCGATGAAGGTGCCGTACCGGTTCTCAGACAGACCGCCACCAAAATGGGCAGTAGCATAACGACGATCGGGGTGTTGTTGAGAAAGGCACTCGCGACAGCACCAATTGCCAAAGTCACCAGCAGTGCCAGCGCCGGCTGATTCTGCCAGCTGCTGGACATGATCGACGCCAACGGCTGCAGCGCGCCGGTGGTCTCGAGGCCCTTGCTAACGATCAACAAGGCGCAGATCGTGATGAGTGCCTCGTGACCGAAGGTGCTGAAGAAATCAGATGGGCGAATGTCGCCATAAGGAAACAGGTAGAACCCCAGAATCAGAATGACGACCACAGCCAGACCGGTAGTTTCCAGAGGAATCCGGTCGCGCGTAAACATCAGTAGAGTCACACCGGTTAGCAGGATGACTGCAAGGGCATGAGGTTCAGGAAGCAGCATAAATTTTTCAGGGTTCAGCGCTCGCAAGACACGCCGAAAAACAGCCCCAAATCGCTATTAGGAAGGGTTTAATAGCATGGATGCACAACGACCCGCAATGCTGGACAGCGGTCACAAAAACCGCTAACCGAAACCGCAATTACTTTAAATACAAGCGCTTAGTAAGCCCACAAACAGAAATCAAAGTGACATAAGTATTCCGCAATCAGTTTCCGGCACGATTCGCTGATCAATCGCGCAGTCTTCGAGTGCTTACTTAGCTACGATAAAAAGGCACAATGGTCGCTCGAAAACGGTCTCAATACTTTGTGCGGTTTTTTTAACGCCGTGAAGAAAATGCAATAAGAGACATGCAAGACAAAACTTCTATCGCCGGCCAGCCCGCAACCGATGTCTTTGCCCGACGCGACGCGTTGTTTGGCAAGAAAGACAATGCGCTGCGTCAGGATGTCCACGCACTCGGCGCGATGATCGGCGAGCTCCTCGTCGAGCAAGGCGGCGAGCAACTTTATAACGCTGTTGAGAACGCGCGGAAGCTGGCCATCGAGGCGCGTGAAAACACCAGCGGTGACAACAGCGAGCTGGCCGATATGGTGGACGACCTGTCACCGGGCATGGCCAGAGACTTAATCCGCGGGTTCTCGACCTACTTCCAGCTGGTTAACAGCGCGGAGCAGGTTCACCGTATTCGCAGACGCCGTGACTACCTGAGGGACGCCACATCCCGCCAGCCCGGCGCCTTTGACGACACGATCTTCAGGCTCAGAGACTCCGGCATGAGCCTTGAGGAGTGCGTTAAGCTCATGAATAGCCTGGAAATAATGCCTGTTTTCACGCCGCACCCTACAGAGACAACCCGTCGCACGCTGCTGCGAAAACAGCAAAACATCATCCGGCGGATGGTGGAAATCCAGAACCCTGCTCTGACGCCGCATGAAACAAACGCGGCCTTCGAAAACGTCCGCTCCGACGTGACAGCCATTTGGCAGACTGAAGAAAACCCGTCCGAAGCAGCAACGGTTGCCGATGAACTTGAGCACATGCTGTTCTTCCTGACGGATGTGATCTACCCGGTCATACCGTCCATGTACGAAGCGATCGAAGAAGCCTTGCAGGACGCCTACGGCGAGGCCGCCAATGACGTCAAGCTAACAACGTTTTTCCGCTTTGGCTCCTGGGTTGGCGGGGACATCGCAAACAACTCAGGTATTACCGCGCGCACTGTCAGAGAAACGCTCGGCAGACAGCGGTCGCTGATCCTTGATCTGTACTATAAAGACTGCACGGACCTGGCTGAACGTCTGAGCCAAAGCGAAAACCGGGTGGGTGTTGACCCGGAGATTAAGCAGCGGATTGAAAACTATAGCAGCCAGTTTCCGCGGGCCCGCGGCAATCTGCCGCATCGCTATCGCGACATGCCGTATCGTTTGTTCCTGCGTTTGATTATCGAGCGCCTGCAATCAACCTACGATGACGACGTCTTTCCGTATGAATCGGCAGCTCAGTTAATTGACGATCTGCGACTGATTGCGAAAAGCCTGCGCAACCATCAAGGCAAAAATGCCGGCCTGTATGCGGTTGAACGACTGATCCGGCGCATCGAAACATTCGGTTTCTACATGGTCTCGCTGGATATTCGCGAGAACGCCGCGGACCTGCAGCAAGTCGTTGGCTGCGCTCTTGATCAGGCAGACTGGATGAACAAGTCAGCCGATGAGCGACTTGAGATCATCCGGCATGCTCTGGCTAACAATGAATCAGCCTCCGCCAGCCTGACTAATGACGCGAAGCGCTCGCTCGCTATTTTTCAGGCAATCTCGTATTGCCGGCGCCGTTACGGGAAGCGGGCCATTGGCTCGTTTATCGTCAGTAACTGTCAGGGCATCGATGACGTGATGGGCGCATTGCTGCTGGCGTCCTGGGGCGATCTGCGCGGCAAGAAAGGGCAAATCAAGCTCGACGTAACACCGCTGTTTGAGACTGTATCGGAACTGTCTCAAGGTCCGGATATTGTCCGGCAGCTATTGGAAGACGAAACCTACCGCACCCATCTGGCCGGCAGGGGAAACTACCAAACCGTCATGATCGGCAACTCGGAGTTCAGTTCCGAGGGCAGCTTTATCTCGTCACGCTGGGCACTGCTGCGAACCCGCAACAACTTGCTGAAGATTTTTGACAACAGCGACGTCAACGGCACCATTTTCTACGGTCGCACCGGTAACGCCGACCGTGACCGCAAAGCCGACTCGGTGAGCTACGGAAGACTGCACGCCACGGAGAATGGCGAGGCCGTCACCGCCCGCTACGGCGTACGTGGCATTGCTGCTCGCACGATGGAAAAAACCTTCAGCACAGTGGCAAAGGCAACCGGCCTTCCTGAAGTTAAAGCGCCGGAGCAAGTGCAGTTCTGGAGCAGCGTCATGGACGTGGCCGCCCGCGAAAGCCGCAGCTGGTATCACGAACTCGTCTTCGAAACGGATCAGTTCAACGAATATTTCCGGCTGGCAACGCCGGTGGATGTTGTTGAACGCCTGCGACTGGGCACCGACATCTGTCAGGCTGAGTACGTTGAGCTGCAGGCGGGTATTTCAGACAAACGCGCAGTCCCGTGGACGTTTGCGTGGACGCAAAGCAGGCATATGCTACCGAGCTGGTACGGCGTGGGAACCGGCCTGAACGCGGCGCTACGGGAATTCGACATGAACACATTGCGGACGATGGCAGCCGACTGGCCGTTCTTTAATCGTCTGCTGACTGATGCCCAGACCGCACTTGCCATTGCTGATCTGAATATCGCACGGAACTACTCAATGCTGGCTGGCCCTCTGCACGACATGTTCTACCCGACTATTCAGAGCGAATACGAAAAGTCAGTCGCTGTGGTTCTGGAAATTAAGGAACAGGACACTCTGCTCGAGAACAACCGCACACTGCGCAGGTCAATTCGGCTACGCAACCCGTATGTTGACCCGATGAGCCTGCTGCAGGTTGAGTTACTGAAACGCTGGCGCGAGCAAAACTGCGACAACGAAGAGCTGCTGGATGCACTGCTGGCAAGCATTAACGGAATTGCCCGCGGCCTGCAGTCAGCCGGTTGAGCAGCACTGATGTATCAGTTACGGTTTGTGCTTCGCTGCTTATCGTGCCGACGCAGCGAAACAACCACACCCGTTGACCAACAACAATAATGAGCACCCCGGCGGACCGCATTATCAATCTGACACCTGCAAAACTGCGCCGTATTCTGCTTTGGTGCACCGGCAGCGCGCTGGTGTATACCATTGTCGGATTCTGGCTCCTGCCCGTTATTGCAAAAGACCAGATTCCGCAGCTTATTGCCGACGACTACGGGCTCAATGCAACGCTGCAGGATGTGCGTTTGAATCCGTGGACGCTTGAACTTGAAATCGACAATCTTGCCATTGTAGATCCCGATGACCTGCCGCTGCTCGGGTTCGACCGGCTCAAACTCAACCTGCAAACATCCAGCCTGTTTAATTTTGCTCTGACATTAAAAGAGCTGTCGGTGGACAGCCTGTATTTGAATGTTCTGCGTTATGAGCTGGATGATTCAAACATTCAGAGAGCGCTGGATGCAGCTCCGCCGGTCGCAGAAGAGGACGATGAAGCGCCTCTGCGCCTGTTGATCTATCAACTTAACATTCGCGAAAGCAGCCTGAACATCGAAGATCGCGTTACTGCTACGCCGTTTCTTACCGAAGTCGGGCCGGTCGACATTACGATCAATGAGTTAAACACACTGCCTGACCGCTCCGGCGACCAGCAGGTCTCGATCGTCACAGAGACCGGCGCAAGGGTGAGTTGGTC
>CAYLLI010000032.1:0-11702 GCA_964384295.1 uncultured Chromatiaceae bacterium | reverse complement strand
CTCTGAATCAGGGCAGCATTGCTTATCCGGAAAATACCGTGAGCTTTAAAGGCGCTGCCATCGACAGCCTGACGCTGAACAGCTGGATATCCGAGCAGGGTCAGCTGAATCTGACCAACCTGCTGGTGCCGCAGACACGCATTTCAACGTCGCAGCTCGAAAGCAATCTGGCCACACTGCAGAACCCGCCTGAAGCAGAGACAGCAAGCGATTGGCAGGTGTCCCTCGAACAGCTGCAGCTCAACAATCTTGCTGCAAACTTCGAAGACCGAAGCCTGAGCACGCCCGCAAATCTGGGGGCAAAGAACCTGAACCTGACGGCGCAGAACCTGAGCACACAGCCCGGAACGCTGAGCCCCTTTAATGGCAGCGTTCAGTTGCTCACAGGCGGCGACATTCAAATATCCGGAAACGCAACTCTGCTGCCGGACCTGCTGCTGGATGCGGAACTGAAGGCGACGGATATTCAGCTTAAGGGTGTCCAGTCATATATCAGCGAATTCGCCAAAGTACGGATCAACTCCGGCGCGGTGGACGCTGATGTTACTTTGAAAAGTGAGCCGGCTGAGCTGCTGGATACGCGCGGCAACATCACTGTAGCGGGCTTCAGTGCACAAGACCTCGTCACAAACAGCGAGCTGCTCCGCTGGAAGTCGCTGCTGTTTGATGACTTTGCCTATGATTTAAGCGCCGCCAAGCTGGAGATATCACGACTACTGTTCACCGAGCCCTATGCACGGCTACTGATCGCAAAAGACCAGAGCACCAACTTCGGCGACGTTATCATCGCGACACCCGCAGACTCCGCGGAGCCTAAGCCAACTGAAAGCAGCGGCAACGAACTGGAACTGCAGATCGGTGAAATCGACCTGAGAAACGGCAGCGCTGACTTTGCGGACAATTCTCTACCGTTGCCGTTTGCCGCTTCGATCAAGAACGTGAAAGGCGACATCTCTACTGTCTCAACCGTTACAACCGAGCCCACCTCGGTGGTCATTAACGGACAGGTAGACGAATACGGCGCGGCATCAGTTAACGGCAAGCTGCTGGCGCTGGACCCATTGCAGTACACCGACATCGCGGTTGTCTTCGACAACATCAACATGCCGACACTGTCGCCGTACACAGCGGAATTTGTGGGACGCAGAATTCAAAACGGAAAGCTGAACGTTGAGCTGGATTACGAGTTCGAAAACTCACAGATGCTCGGCCAAAACTCGGTTGTGCTTAGCGAATTTACCCTGGGCGACAAAGTCGACAGCGAGAACGCTGTCAATCTGCCGCTCGGTCTCGCCGTTGCGCTGCTCAAAGACAAGGACGGCATTATTGATCTGAACCTTGAGGTCACCGGCGACGTCGATGACCCTGACTTCAGTATCTCGGCAATCGTCCTGAAAGCCTTTGGCACTTTGGTAACGAAGGTTGTCACGTCGCCGTTCAGGGCGCTCGGCGGACTCGTTGATGATGATATACCCGACCTGGATACCCTGGAGTTTGCCGACGGCACGGCTGACCTGACCCCGCCCGACAGGGAAAAGCTGGCGGCACTCGGGCAAGCTCTTACCGAACGGCCGGAACTCACTCTGATCGTGCCACCAACACTGGATCAGGAGCGGGATCGAAAAGCTGCTCAGCAAGCCGCCGTAGCGGCGCGCGTCGACGCTCAGATGTCCATTAAAGAGCAGCGTGACGAAACCCCCGATATGTTTGTCCGGCGCCAGCGCAAAGTTCTGGAGAACCTGTACAAAGCATCGGTCGAAAACGCCGATCTGAAAGCAATTAAACAGGATTTCACGCGACCTCTGGAGGCCGGTGCCAGGCCAAAACTCGACGAAGTGGCTTACTCAGCGGAGCTACGCCGGCGTCTGGTTGAACGGGAACTGATCAGTGATCAGCAGCTCGAAAGTTTGGCTGCAGAACGTGCACAGCGCACTGTTAATGAGATTCTGCTCGCATCAGAATCGCTGAGTAACCGAATTCTGATCGGGGAGCCCGTCATCACTCAAAGCACCGACCCTCAGTGGGTGCTGATGAAGATGGCATTAGAAGCCAACCCCTGATTCTTACCTTCTGAACAAGCCGGAGACAGACCATGCGAGCCGCGTTTCTTGATTACGATACGCTGGGTCCTGATGACATTGATAACAGCGGCCTGATTACAGAGCTGCCGGGTATCGCGTTGTACGGCATGACTCAGCCCGGGCAGCTCGAAGAACGCATCGCAACGACCGAAATTGTCATCGTCAACAAGGTCAAACTGGATGCCGCTGCCATCGTTAAAGCAACGCAGTTGAAGCTAATCTGTGTGGCGGCCACCGGTACTGACAATGTCGATCTTTCGGCGGCCAGAGTGCGGGGCATTACCGTTTGCAATATTCGCAACTACTGCACCGCCTCGGTAGTGCAGCAGGTGTTCTCCTTTATCCTCGAACTGACGCAGCGCACGGGCGCATGGCAGGGCCTGATTGCACGGGGCGCATGGCAGCAAAGCGAGCAGTTCTGCATGCTCGACTTCAGGAGCCGCGAACTGCAGGGGAAAACGCTGGGTATTGTGGGCACCGGAACACTGGGTACCGCTGTTGCAAACGTGGCGGCAGCGTTTGGCATGAAAGTGATTGCCGCGCAATTACCGGGAAGAACCGACGAGAATTCGATCATTCCGAAGCTGCCTTGGAACGACTTTCTCAGTGAGTGCGATGTGATCTCTCTGCATTGCCCTCTTAACGAAGCAACCGAGAATCTGATCGATGCCGCGGCCCTCGACCGAATGCGGTTTGATGCGCTGCTGATCAACACGGCGCGCGGCGGCCTCGTCGATAGTGCCGCGCTAATGCACGCCCTGAAAAACGGTGAACTAGGTGGTGCCGGCATCGATGTATTGCCGGTCGAACCGCCGGTGAATGGCGACCCTTTGCTTGATACGCGCCTGCCAAATCTGCTGATCACGCCTCACGTTGCGTGGGCAGGAGCAGAAGCCCGTCAACGCGCACTGGACAACATTGTTGATTGCGTCCGCGCCTTCAAACTGGGCGAACCGCTAAACAGTCTGACCTGAAGAGCTAAACCAAGATAAGCAACCCTGCTGCCATCAGCGCCGGCAGGCTAACGCAAGCCAACACGTTTAATGCCAACAGTGGCAACAATCGCTCGCGCTCCATCACCGCAGCACGTAAACGCGTGGCAACGAACGCTGCCAACGCGATTGCGGCAAGTCCGGCAAGTGCTCCTGTCGGCAACCCGCCCGCAACAACAGCCAGAATTAAAGAGGCGCCGCCTGCAGCAACAAACAGACCGTAGGTTCGTGCGGTCGCCGTGAGCCCGTAAACCATCGGAAACGTGCGACGGCCGACGGTTTGATCAGCCTCCATATCGGGAATCTGATTCAACAGCAGCAGGTTATTCACTGCAAAAAACACGGGTAGCGAAGCCCATAACGCCTGGGGCATCGGACTGGCAGAAAGTGCAACTGCGCTACCCCAAACCATCACCGGACCAAACCCGGTGCCGGCGGCGATCAAGCACAGCAAGGGCCAACGGGTGATGAAGTCGGTGTAGAGCAGAACCATCAGCAACCCGAGCACGCCAATCGGGAGCAGCATCGCGCCAACAGTCAGAATCAAATACAGGCCAATGACCATGGCGATACCCAGCGCTATTAAACCCAGCCAAAGCGCCTGAGTATGCAAGTGAGGGTTTTGAACCAGCGTGCCGCTGCCCCCGCTGAATGGCGTCGGCTCGGTCCGGGCATCCAGCCCGCTGCGAAAATCCGAATACTCATTCAGCGCGTTCACACTGACATGCGCTGAAACCGCAGCAATAAGAATCAAGATCAGGCGAACCGGGTGAATGCCGGACGTGACCGCATAGCTGATAGCCGCGGCCAACAACACACATACCGGGCCGAGCACTAAAAATGGCGGTCGTGATGTACCCAGGACCTTAAGCATCGCAGGATTAAATGCCGTTAACCCCGGCGTTTCTCAGCTGCGCCGTTGCCCAGTCAAGCACGGCAACGACACGCGGAGTCAGTAATGACCTGGCTTCAGTTGCACTGACCCATCGGTAGGCATTGTGCTCGGCACGACCCAGAGCGGGATTAACCCGCAGCGTTACCGACTCACTGTCCGTCGCTGCCAGATAATAGCGGGCCACCTTACTCTTGCTGTAAGGGCCGGTCTCAATGAACTCCTCGCCCCAATGAAAGGCCAGATCCGTAATGGCCGTTTCTTCATCCACCTCGCGCAAAGCGCCCTGCAGCGGCGTCTCGCCGGCTTCTACCATGCCTTTCGGAAAGTCCCAGTTGGTAAACGCGCGCAACAACAAAAACTTAATCCCGTCGGGTGTGCTGCGAATAACCACAACGCCCGAAGACAGGCGGGTTTTTCGTTGCGACGGACTTTCAGACTCAGACATATGCGTTAAATGTTCCGCAACACCGCGACCGGCGGTTCATTAACGGCTTTTCGGGTCGCCAGAGTGCCGGTAACGCCAACCACCAGCGCACCGGTCGCAAGCCCCAATGCGATAAGCAGCGGGTCAAAGCGGTAATCGAGATCAAACACGTTCTCAGCGAGCGCATACCCCATGCCCCCCGCAGCCATTGCGGCAAGCAATCCTGCCAATGCGCCTAATGCAATGAACTCAGCCATGATGCCCTGCAAGATCGTGCGACGACGGGCGCCCAGGGTATGCAAAATCGCGCTCTCAAACCGGCGTTCATCACGCGTTACCTGAACCGCAGCCAACAACACCAGAACGCCGGCGAGCAGCGTGAAAACAAACACCGCCTGCACTGCCAATGACGCCTTGTCGATGACACCACGCAACTGAATCAACACAGACTCAAGATCAATCAAAGTGACACTTGGATACTGCTTCAGCAACTCTTTCATCACCGCCCGGCGCTCCGGCGGCACGTAGTAACTCGACAGATACGTTTGCGGCAAGTCCTGGACATCCCCGGGTGAGAACACCAGATAAAAATTTGGCTGCAGTGAGTCCCACTCGACAAAGCGCGTGCTTGTCAGCGGCGCGACAAACTCCTCGCCACCGATATTGATGCCAACCGTGTCGCCAATTTCCAGCCCGAGCATCTGCGCCATGCCATGTTCCATCGACAGCTGCAAACCACCCGAATAGTCTTCGCCCCACCACTCGCCGGACTGCAGTTCATTGGAACCGGGCAAACGCGGTGTCCATGTAATGTTGGACTCACGGCGGACGAAGCGGCGCGCTTCGGGGTTGGTGATCGTGTACTCGGCCACCGGCACGCCCTTAATGCTCGAAACACGCCCGCGAATGAGCGGCAGAAACTCGGGCACTTCGCCCAACCCGGACTCAAGAATTCCGGAAATACCCGGCCAGTCCTGCGGCTGCACATTCACCATGAAGTAGTTAGGGGTGTCTTCCGGCAGGTTGCGTTGCCAGGCGTCCAGCAGATCATTCCGTACTACACCGAGCAACAACAGCACCATCAGGCCCAGACCAAATGCGACGATCTGCACAACGCTTTCACCACCGCGCCGGGCGATGTTTGCCAGCCCGTAGCGCCAGGCAACACCAACGCCACCACGGAACTGCGTCAGACTCTTCACCATCAGCCAGCCGGCTACATAGGCCATCAGGCTCATGCCAATCAGGCCACCCACGATATAAATGAGCAGCTGAGTGTCACGCACAATCGTGTAAATCATCCCGGTAAGTGCCAGCAGCGCAATCAGATACACCAAACTACTGCTGAGTGCCGGCGGCGGCAGGTCGTGACGCAACACACGCAGCGGCGGTGTGGTTCTGAGCGGCAAGAGATGCGGCAGCGCAAAGCCGATGGCGACAGTGGCGGCCGTCAGCAATCCGAGTACGCCCGCAACCGGGCGCGCCGGCGGCAAATCAAACGCCATGAACTCCGCCAGAATCCAGGTCAGCACGAACTGAGCAAAGAACCCGAGCAAGGTTCCGATAAGGGCCGTGATGCCGGTGATCAGAACCAGTTGCAGCAGCATCGTGCTTTGAATAAATCGCTGGGTGGCACCCATGCTTTTCAGCAACGCCACTGTATCCAGATGGCGCAGCGAGTAACGCCGCGCCGCCATCGCCGTGGCAACGGCAGCCAGAATGACGGTGACCAGGGATGCCAGCGTTAGAAACCGCTGCGCCCGGTCGATTGACTGTTTGACCTGCTCGCTCGCATCCTCCGCACCACGAATCTGCTCCTGCTCCGTTTTCGAGGTGTTTAACCAGACGCGCATTTGCATCAGCTCGTCCGGCTCGCCGGCAAACAGTTGCGAGTAGGTCACGCGGCTGCCGGCCTGCACAACATTCATTGCAGGCACGTCGTCAAGGTTCACCAATACAGACGGTGCCATACTGAGAAAACCCATTTCCTGATCAGGGCGATACTCAAGGACCTGCGTGACACGCAACTTCAGCGAGCCGATCTGAATGTCATCGCCAATCTCTGCATTCATGCGTGCTAACAAACTGGGCTCAGCCCACGCTTCGCCGCGACCGGGAATACCGGAAACACCGCGCGACTCGGCAAACAGATCATCAGCAACGCGCAGTTCGCCGCGCAACGGATACCCGGCGGACACCGCACTGACCAGTGCCAGAGTGCTGCCGTTGTCAGCCTGCGCCACCGAAGGAAACCCGAACTGCCGTGCTGACCGGAGACCGAGCTCTTCAGCCCGGGCCAGATAGTCGGTGCTGATATCAGCCGTGGATCGCACCACCATATCGGCTGCCAACGATTCGGCTGCCTGCGCTTTTACCGCACGGCCCACCCTGTCAGTAAAGAAAGCGACCGCCGTCATTGCCGCCACCGCCAAAACAATAGCGGCCAGCAACACGGACAACTCTCCGGCGCGGAAATCCCGGGAGAGGCTGCGCCATGCAAAAACCAGTGATTTCATGACTCGAAACTCAGGCGACCAACCGGCCGGCATCAATCGTCAGGACCCGGTCACAGCGTGCGGCGAGGTCCTGATCATGCGTCACCAGCACCAGCGTCGTGCCGGCCTGACGATTCAACTCAAACAACAGCTCGCTGACCCGGTCACCGCTGGTCGAGTCAAGGTTGCCGGTAGGCTCATCGGCGAAGAGCACTTTAGGGCGGGTCACAAAAGCACGCGCAATCGCCACCCGCTGTTTCTCGCCGCCCGACAACTGTTTCGGATAGTGACCGGTGCGGTCCGCTAACCCGACACTTTCGAGTGCTGCACGGGCCCGGTCACGCGCCTGCTCCGCCTCAGTCAACTCCAGCGGCAGCATCACGTTTTCAAGCGCGGTTAATGAGCCGACCAAATGAAATGACTGAAACACGAAGCCGACATGTTCACCGCGCAACTCTGCACGCCCGTCTTCGGTGAGCGCGCCCAGGCTGTGACCGCACAGTTCAACTTCGCCGCTGGTGGGGCGGTCTAATCCGGCAAGCAAAGCAAGCAGCGTTGTCTTACCGGCTCCGGACGCGCCGACTAGAGCGACAATTTCGCCCTCGTTGACAGCGAAACTGACCTCCTCAAGTATGGTCAGAGAACCCTCGGGACTGCTAACCTGCTTGCCCAGATCACTTACTTTAAGAACAACACTGTTGTCGGACGTCGCTGACATGTTTTACAAAATCCTGATAACCCGCGTACTAAAGCTGACTGCATTGAGTGTGACCGCTGCGGCACTGATGTTGTTTCAAACATCCGTTGCAGCGGACGAACGCGCCAAAATTCTTATTTTGGGAGACAGCCTGAGCGCCGGCTACCGCATGGACTTAAGCGACAGCTGGACAACATTACTGCAAACCAAACTCGATAACTTAGGTTACGGCTATCAGGTAGTGAATGCCAGCATTAGCGGCGATACAACCGGCGGCGGATTGCTGCGGCTGCCGCGCGCACTGAAAGTGCATCAACCTGAAATAGTCATTATTGAACTCGGCGGTAACGATGGTTTACGTGCCTATTCAATTGATACGGTTCGTCGGAATATGACAGCGCTGGTCGAGAAATCACAGGATTCCGGAGCCGAAGTCATCGTTACCGGCATGCAGATTCCACCGAACTACGGCGATGCCTACGCCAATCAATTCAGCGCGGTATTTGTCGAAGTAGCCGAAGCGACCGGGGCGGCCGTCATTCCGCTGTTTCTCCAAGGCGTGGCTCTTGATCCCGACCTGATGCAGGCGGACAACATTCATCCGAATGCGAAGGCGCAGCCGAAGTTACTGGATACGGTGTGGGCAGTGCTCAAACCACTGCTGCAAAACCCTGCAGGCTAAGCAAAGACCGTTGCAATAGAAGCCTGAATCGCCTCGGCAGCGGCTTTCGGATCAGCGGCATTGCGAATCGGCCGGCCCACAACCACGTAATCAGCGCCGTCTTCAAACGCCTGCTCCGGAGTCACGACCCGTTTCTGATCGTCGGCAGGACGATTCTCCACCGGTCGAATCCCCGGCGTAATGACGAGCAGTTTGTCATCAATCTCGCTGCGCAAACCCGGCAGCTCAAGCCCTGATGCGATAACACCGTCACAACCGCTTTCCAGCGACCGGCGCGCCCGCGACAACACCAGCTTGCCGACGTCAACATCAAAGCCCAGATCATCAAGATCACCCCGATCGAGACTGGTGAGAACCGTAACCGCAAGAATCTTGACGTCACCTTTCACTTCAGCGGCCGCTTCCATGATGCCCTGGTTGCCGTGCACCGTTGCAAACGTCACGCCACGACCGCGCAGATTGCTGACAGCAGAAGCAACAGTCGCCGGCACATCAAAAAACTTCAGGTCGACAAACACTTTCTTGTCGCGGGCGACCAGCCAGTCGAGCAGCTCGAAGTAGCCGCCGGCCATGTTGAGCTCGAGCCCAATTTTGAAGAAATTCACCGAGTCGCCGAGCTGTTCTACCAGAGCCTTCGCCTGCTCTACATCGGGAACATCCAGCGCAAAAATCAGCCGGTCACGGACATCAATGGGCTTGTTACTCAACGGCACTTTCTACTCTCACTGTCTTAGTCAATAAACGCGCAGGCGCAGATTCTAGCACCGCTTGTCTTACAACAGGGTTTCGCGCCCTGTCAGCCGGCTGTGCTCTTTCAACGCAAACCGGTCTGTCATGCCGGCCACATAGTCCGCCACTGCACGCGCCAGCTGCGGCTCTGCATTGCCCTGCTCATAACGATCCTCAGGCAGTAAAGCGGGGTCGTTCATGTACAGGTCAAACAGATCGGTGATGACGGTGTCAGCCTGACGGGTCATCGCCACCACCTTCTCATGCCGGTAAAGGCTTTCATTCAGGAACTTCTTCAGCGCCAGATGCTGTGTGAGCATCTCCTCGCTAAAGCGAACCAGCGGCGGCAGCGCACGAACCTCATCGATACTCTGCGGGTTGTGCTCGGCCAAATTCGCAGACGTGGTCTCAATGAGATCGGTGACCACCAGATTAATCATCGCGCGCACCGTCTCATGAATCATCGCGCGCCCCTGCAGCTCCGGATACTGCTGCATCACCTGCACATGCTGTTCGGCGAATAGCCGCACGTCCTGCAATTCATCAATCGTGATCAGGCCGGCGCGCAAGCCGTCATCAACATCATGATTGTTATAGGCGATCGCATCGGCAAGGTTCGCGAGCTGAGCTTCAAGCCCGGGCTGCCTGCGCTCGAGAAAACGTCGCCCCAGCTCACCAAGCTCAGCAGCATTGCGCTTGGAACAGTGCTTCAAAATGCCTTCGCGGGTCTCAAAGGTGAGATTCAATCCGGGAAAGCTGGCGTACTTCTCTTCCAGCTTGTCGACCACACGGAGTGACTGCAGGTTGTGCTCAAACCCGCCAAAGCCCTGCATACACCGGTTCAACGAATCCTGTCCGGCATGGCCGAACGGCGTATGCCCGAGATCGTGCGACAGACAAATCGCTTCAACCAGCTGCTCGTTAAGACCAAGCCGCACGGCGACAGTGCGCGCAATCTGCGCAACTTCCAGCGAATGCGTCAACCGGGTGCGATACAGATCACCGGTGTGATTCACGAACACCTGAGTTTTGTAGACCAGCCGGCGAAATGCCGTTGAGTGAATCACCCGGTCACGATCGCGCTCGTACTCGCCTCGGTAGCTGTGCTGATGCTCGGGATAGACGCGGCCCTTGCCCGTTTCAGGTCGGGCGGCGTAGACCGCGAGTGACGCATGAGCAGAGGGAGAGGTCATAGTTAGTCAGGCAGCTCAGCCGCTCAACTGTTCACTCAACATGGCCAACAGTTCATCGGTCGGGTAGTCAGACACCAACTCAGCCTCGCCAATCGAACGCAGCAAAATCAAACGTATCTGACCTGCCGCTACTTTCTTATCGAGGGACATCGCCTGATAAAACTCGTCCGCATCAATCGGCGGCGGCTCGGTCGGCAACGCAAGCCGCACGTAAAGGTCTTTAATGCGCTCGACGTCGGCGGCGTCCAGCCAGCCCAGCCGGCGGGAAAACTCAGCCGCCATGACCGTACCCGCAGCAACCGCTTCACCGTGCAACACGGTGCCATAACCGGCGCAGCGCTCAATGGCATGGCCAAACGTGTGCCCCAGGTTCAGCAAAGCACGCTGGCCGCGCTCCCGCTCATCCGCGGCGACTACCTCGGCTTTAATCTCGCAGGAACGCTGAATGGCGTGCATGTAGCTCGCCGCATCACCCTGAATCAGCTTGCCGGCGACGCTCTCCATCCAGACAAACATGTCGGGATCACGAATCAGGCCATACTTAACGACTTCGGCGAGGCCGGCGCTAAGCTCACGCTCAGGCAACGACTTCAGCGTGTCGGTATCGGACAGCACGCACAACGGTTGATGAAAAGCACCAATCAGGTTCTTACCACCGCTGTGATTGACTGCGGTTTTGCCGCCCACCGACGAATCCACCTGAGCCAGCAACGTCGTGGGCACTTGAATAAAGTCGACGCCGCGCTGCCAGGTAGCCGCAGCAAAGCCACCCATATCGCCGACAACACCGCCACCGAGTGTGACGATGACGCAGTCACGGCCGAACCGGTTTTCCACCAGCGCATCGAAGATAGTGTTGAGCGTCGTCAGGTTCTTGTGATCTTCTCCGTCGGGCAAAATAACTTCGGCATGCCGGCTGGCTGTCAGCATTTGCCTCAAAGGCTCGAGGTACAACAGCGCTATCGATTCGTTGGTAACAATCAGCACGTCCCGACCTTCGATAAACGGGTCAAGCAGCCCCGGCTGGTTCAGCAAGCCGCTGCCCACCATAATGGGGTAACTGCGTTCGTTCAGATCTACGGTGACTGTAAGCATAGAAAGCGTCTTTATTGTTATACGTCGTTAATCGCCGTTCCGGAGTTTCCGGTCATGCGGGGTGCGGGATATCAGGCGCCCGGCAACTCCGCGAGTTTCTTATTAATTTCACGCACGACCGACTGAACCTGGCGCCCGTCCGTCTCGATGACAATGTCAGCAATCTCGCGATACTGCGGGTCCCGGAGTTCCATCAGCTTTTCCAGCACGTCCTTTGGGTCGCCATCGCGCAGCAGGGGCCGTTCGCGGCCCTTGCGGGTTCGTTCCAGTTGCTGCGCAACCGTTGCATACAAATAGACCACGACACCGCGCGCACCCATTCGTGCGCGGCTCTCAGGGTCCATCGCAGAACCGCCGCCGGTGGCCAATACGATGCCGTCCTGACGGGTCAGGTCGTCAATCACCTTCACCTCGCGCGC
>CAYLLI010000031.1:8044-16129 GCA_964384295.1 uncultured Chromatiaceae bacterium | reverse complement strand
GCCTGGACCTGTTTCACTTTCAGGAAGAAGCGCCGGGCATGGTGTTCTGGCATCCCGATGGCTGGACGTTGAACCGGACTGTCCGCGATTACATTCGTGAGCGTCTGCGCGAAAACGGCTATCAGGAAATCAATACGCCGCAGGTGGTCGACCGCTCGTTGTGGGAGAAGTCGGGGCACTGGGATAAGTATCGGGAAAACATGTTTACAGTCGGCGACGAGGAAAATCGCGTTTATGCCGTCAAACCAATGAACTGCCCTTGCCATGTTCAGGTTTACAACCGGCAGTTGCACAGCTACCGCGATTTGCCGTTGCGGTTGGCCGAGTTCGGTTCATGTCATCGCAATGAAGCCAGCGGCACGCTGCACGGCTTGATGCGGGTGCGCGGCTTTGTGCAGGACGATGCGCATATCTTCTGTACCGAAGATCAGATCCAGGACGAAGTATCGAGCTTCATCGATATGGTGTTTAGTGTCTATAAGGATTTTGGTTTCTCCGATGTGGTCACCAAGCTGTCCACGCGGCCTGAAAAACGCGTGGGTGACGAGGCGCTGTGGGATAAAGCCGAGTCAGGACTCAAGAACGCGCTTGAGAGCAAGGGCATGGAGTGGGTGCTGAACGAGGGTGATGGCGCTTTCTACGGCCCGAAAATCGACTTTGATCTGCGCGATAGCATCGGCCGTGTCTGGCAGCTGGGTACTGTTCAGCTCGATTTTTCGATGCCGGCGCGGTTGGATGCCACCTATGTCGGTGAGGACGGTAACAAGCATACGCCGGTTATGTTGCATCGCGCGATTCTTGGCTCAATCGAGCGTTTTATCGGGATTTTGCTGGAACATCATGCAGGTAGCCTGCCCACCTGGCTGGCGCCGGTGCAGGCTGTTGTGCTGAATATCACCGATGCGCAGGCAGACTATGTCCAGGAAGTGACGGATTCCCTTATAAAACAGGGCTTTCGCGTGGAATCGGACTTGAGAAACGAAAAAATCGGCTTTAAAATCCGCGAGCACACGATGAAGCGTGTTCCGTATCTGCTGGTTATCGGCGATCGGGAGCGTGACAACAACGAAGTGGCCGTGCGCACGCGAGAGGGCAAAGACCTTGGAACCTGGTCAGTTGATAAGCTGGCACAGGGTCTTGCTGATGAAGTCGCGAGCCGCGGCCGAATTATTTTGGAGGATTAGCAGATAGCTGCCAAAAAACGCATCAGGCGTAATAACGAGATCGAGTCCGCAAGGGTTCGTGTGATTGATGATGAAGGTGAGCAGGTCGGCATTATGATGCTGGACGATGCGGTAAACCTCGCCAAAGACAAAGGTTTGGATCTGGTGGAAGTGTCGCCGAACGCAGAGCCGCCGGTCTGCCGGATCATGGACTTTGGTAAACACGTGTTCGAACAGAACAAGAAGAATCAGTCCTCCAAGAAAAAGCAGAAACAAACCCAGGTGAAGGAAGTTAAATTCCGGCCGGGTACTGAAGAAGCCGATTATCAGGTCAAGCTGCGTAACCTTATCCGGTTTATCGAGCAGGGCGACAAGGCCAAAGTCACGTTGCGTTATCGCGGTCGTGAAATGGCGCATCAGGAACTGGGTGTTCAGTTGTTGAAGCGTGTGGAAAAAGATTTAGAAGAGTTGGCTGTGGTTGAGCAGTTTCCGAAGATGGAAGGCCGCCAGCTCGTGATGGTGATGTCACCACGAAAGAATTAAAGCATCTCGGTTCGCCGGAACGCTTTATAAAAGGACCCGGGTGGGTGGTGCGTGAAAGCACATTCAGTCCGGGAATATAAAAGCGGGTTTAGTCAAAGCACTGCGTGCGATTGGCGGCCCCGCCTGCAGTTCGGCCCTTTAAGCTCACTACATTGAGCGGGGTTCGGGTCAGGCCACAAGGAGTTAGTAATGCCTAAATTGAAAACCAACCGTGGTGCGGCAAAGCGTTTCCGTCGCACGAAGAACGGTTTTAAGCGGGGTCAATCCCACCTTCGTCACATCCTCACCAAGAAGACCTCTAAACGTAAGCGTCAGCTTGGTAAGCCTGCACATATTGCTGAATGCGATGTTAAAAGCGTGAAGCAGTTGCTGCCACACGCCTAAGGAGACGAAGAGATGGCACGAGTAAAAAGAGGCGTGACCGCGAAGGCACGTCATCGCAAGATTCTGGGTAAAGCGAAAGGTTATTACGGCGCCCGTCGTAAGATTTACCGTGTAGCTAAACAAGCCGTTATTAAGGCCGGTCAGTATTCGTACCGCGACCGTCGTCAGCGTAAGCGTCAGTTCCGCGCACTGTGGATTGCGCGGATTAACGCTGCTGCGCGTTTGAACGGTTTGTCCTACAGCCGCTTTATGAATGGCTTAAGCATCGCCGGTATTGAAGTGGACCGAAAGGTTCTGGCTGATATTGCCGTGCGCGACGCTGCTGCGTTTGCTGCGATTGCTGCCAAAGCTCAGGAAGCTTTGGACAGCAAGTAAGACCAACGCAATAGCAGGTCTGTAAACCGGGCCGGTTTTTCCGGCCCGGTTTTTTTTCGGGTTCCTGGGCGTGTGTCAGACCAGGACCATTTGCAACACGAGTTGATTGATCCAGCAGGGCATTGCTGCTGGTCAGGGTAGGGAGTAAGTACCTCCATGGTTGATCTCGGTGAACTGATAGACCGTGCTCAGCAGGCCATCGCTGCCAGCGATGATTTGCCTGCCCTGGACGCTGTTCGTGTTGAGTTCCTTGGCAAGAAAGGCGAACTCACCGCTCAGCTGAAGCAGCTCGGCAGTCTACCCGCGGAAGAGCGCCGCGAAGCCGGTGCTGCTATCAATAAGGCGAAGCAGGCGGTTCAGGCGGCGATTACGGGCAAACGCGAGGCACTTGAGGAAGTCGCTTTGCAGGCGCAGCTGAAAGCGAGCGCCGTGGATGTGAGTCTGGCGGGCCGTGGTCATACGCCGGGCAACATGCACCCGGTAACCCGTACCCGTCAGCGGATTGAAGAGATTTTCAAAGGCGCCGGTTTCTCTGTTTTCGAGGGGCCGCAGATTGAAGACGATTTCCACAACTTCACTGCTCTGAATATCCCGGATAACCACCCGGCCAGGGCCATGCACGACACGTTCTATTTCCCGGACGGCAAAGTGCTGCGTACCCACACGTCGCCGGTACAGATCCGGACGATGCTGCAGCAGGGTGCGCCGATTCGAATGATTGCACCCGGTCGCGTGTACCGCTGCGATTCTGATATGACGCATACCCCGATGTTTCATCAGGTAGAAGGCCTTGTGATTGACAAGGGCGTCAGTTTTGCCAACTTAAAAGCTGTACTAAATCAATTTGTTGAAGCGTTTTTCGAAACGCCGACTCAGCTTCGTTTCCGCCCCAGTTACTTCCCGTTTACCGAGCCCTCTGCCGAGGCCGATGTGTTGCTTGAAAACGGCAAATGGCTGGAGATCCTGGGCTGCGGCATGGTCCACCCGAATGTTCTGCGCAACGTTGGGATCGATCCTGACGAGTATCAGGGCTATGCCTTCGGTGTCGGCATCGAACGGCTGGCGATGTTCCGCTATGGCGTGGATGACCTGCGCCTGTTCTTCGATAACGACCTGCAGTTTCTGCGGCAGTTCAAGTAGGGGGCTGCAAGAATGAAACTGAGTGAACACTGGCTGCGTGAGTGGGTAAACCCTGATCTGGATACCGAGGCGCTGGGTCACCAACTGACGATGGCAGGCCTTGAAGTCGATGGCATCGAAACGGTGCCTGCAGCCCCGGATAAAGTGGTTGCCGGACTGGTCACCGAGCTTCGTCCCCATCCGAATGCGGACAAATTGCGCATATGCACGGTCGATGTCGGCGCGGATGAGTCATTGAGCATCGTTTGCGGTGCCTCCAATGTTGCAGAAGGTGGTGTTTATCCTGTCGCGATGATCGGCGCGGTCTTGCCGGGCAATTTCAAGATCAAGAAAAGTAAGCTGCGCGGTGAACCTTCGTTCGGAATGCTGTGTTCTGCGTCTGAGTTGGCGCTGGAGTCGCAGAGCGAAGGCCTGTATCCACTGGATCCCGGCACTGCTCCGGGCACGCCGATTGCCGATTGTATTGCCTTTGATGACGCTGTTATTGATCTGGATCTAACGCCCAACCGTGCTGATTGCTTCAGCATTCGCGGTGTTGCCCGCGAAGTTGCCGCTGCGAACCAGCTGACGTTTGCAGCACCGGCCATTGAGTCTGTTGCTGCCACGATAGAGGATGCTCCGGCTGTATCGCTGGGCGCAGACTCTGCCGGACCATTGTTTGTCGGCCGCATTGTTCGGGGCATTGACCCGGCGGCTCTTACTCCGGTCTGGATGCGCGAGCGCCTCAGACGTGCCGGCGTCAGACCGCTGAACCCGGTCGTCGATGTCACCAACTACGTGATGCTGGAGCTCGGTCAGCCAATGCATGGCTATGACCTGAACAAAGTGAATGGCGGGCTGACTGTTCGCTTTGCTGTTCAAGACGAGAAGCTCGAGGTTCTCGGTGGCGACGAGCTGACACTGACGGATTCTGATCTCGTTATTGCCGATGAGGCAGGTGCCGTTGCGCTGGCAGGCATCATCGGCGGCGAGCGGACTGGGGTTGATGCCGGCACCACCGATGTATTATTTGAAGCAGCGTTCTTTCACCCGGATGCGGTTGCCGGAAAAGCACGCAGTTATGGCCTCCATACTGATGCGTCGCTGCGCTTTGAGCGCGGCGTTGATTTCTCAGCAACGGAAGCCGCGATGGAGCGTGCCACCGCGCTGCTGCTTGAGATTGCTGGCGGGCAGGCGGGTCCGGTCGTCGTTGAACAGCTGACTGACCGGTTGCCAAAGCGTGAGCCTGTTACGTTGAGACGTGAAAAGCTCGATGGACTGCTCGGTATTGCGATTCCCGATGATGAAGTCGCGAGTATGTTTGCGGCCTTGGGTATGGGTCTGGAAGCGACTGATAATGGTTGGCTGGTGTCGCCTCCCGGTGCCCGTTTCGATATAGCGATTGAAGAAGACCTGATTGAAGAGGTTGTCCGCCTGTATGGCTACGACCAGATTCCCGATATTGCCGGCGCGGTGCCTTTGCAGCTGGCTGCGAGCACCGAGAAGCAGTTGCCGGTTGATCGTTTGCGGTTGGGCCTCATTGATCAGGGGTACCAGGAAGCGGTGACGTACAGCTTCATTGATCCCAAGCTCGACGCGTTGTTTGCCGGTGATGAGGCATTCATCGAGCTGCAGAATCCCATCTCGCAGGCACAGTCAGTCATGCGGCGAAGCCTGATGCCGGGTTTGGTTCAGGCATTGCAGGCGAATCAGAATCGTCAGGAGAACCGGGTTCGGTTGTTCGAATATGGCGTGCGTTTCCGCGCTGACGGCGATGCCGTAGCAGAGGAAGATGTCTTCGCTGGCGTGATTTCCGGTAGTTATATGCAGGAGCACTGGGAAGGCAAGTCGGCGGGCATGGATATTTTTGACATAAAGTCAGATATCTTCTCGCTGTTCATCCTCACAGGGCAGGCGCACGAGTTCTGGTTTGTTGCTGACGAGAACCCCGTGCTCCGTCCAGGCCGGTGTGCTCGCATTGATCGAAAGGGACAGCCTATCGGTTGGATGGGTGAGCTGCATCCGCGACTGGTCGCAGAGCTCGGCCTTGATTCGGCACCATTATTGTTTGAGTTCCTCGCAGAACCCGCGTTGGAGCGTGTTCCGACCCGATTTGAAGCGATCTCGAAGTTTCCGAGCGTGCGCCGCGATCTGGCAGTCATCGTCGATGAGCAACTGCCGGTTTCGGACCTTATCAGGGAGGTCGTTAAGGCTGGCGGATCGCTTCTGCGAGAGGTGGTCGTGTTCGATATTTATGCCGGAGAGAGCGTCGATTCCGGTCTAAAGAGTGTGGCGTTAGGCTTGATTTTACAGGAAAAATCGCGCACTCTTACTGACAGTGAAGTGGACGGTTCTGTCAGCGCTGTTACCGCAGCACTCAACGGCAAATTCAATGCCAAAATCAGAGAATAGGGCGCGCATCAGACGGCCCGGTTAGACAACGAGTAAAGAAACAAATGGCACTCACTAAAGCAGACATGGCGGAATCATTGTTCAACGAGCTTGGCTTGAATAAGCGCGAAGCGCGCGAGCTGGTTGATATGTTTTTTGAAGACCTTCGCGGCGCGTTAAGCAGCGGCGAACAGGTCAAGCTTTCGGGTTTTGGCAACTTCGATCTGCGCGATAAAAATCAGCGCCCGGGTCGTAACCCTAAAACCGGTGAAGAGATTCCTATTTCGGCGCGACGTGTCGTTACGTTCCGCCCGGGTCAGAAACTGAAATCAAGAGTAGAAGCATATGCTGGAACCGGGGAATAACAGCCAACTTCCGCCTATACCGGGGAAACGTTACTTTACGATCGGAGAGGTCAGTGACCTCTGCGATGTTAAGCCTCACGTTCTGCGGTACTGGGAGCAGGAATTTCCCCAGTTAAAGCCGGTAAAACGCCGCGGCAATCGCCGTTATTACCAGCGCCAGGATGTACTGATTATTCGTCAGATCCGCAGCCTGCTGTACGAAGATGGTTTCACCATCGGCGGTGCGAGACAAAAACTCACCGGCGAAGACGCCAAAACCGACGTCAGCCAGGCACAACAGATCATCAAGCAGATCCGCGTTGAACTGGAAGAAGTGGCCAAACTGCTGCGTCGCTAAGCAAAGCAAATGTTTTTTGAGCGGCCGCCTGATGTATCATAGCGGCCGCTTTTAGTTTCAAGTCCGTTTACACGGCACACAATTCGGGCATTAGCGCAGTCTGGTAGCGCACTTCTCTGGGGGAGAAGGGGTCGTAGGTTCAAATCCTGCATGCCCGACCATATAACGAAAAGAGTCGGCCTTGCGCCGACTTTTTTTGTTATTGGTTAGGCATCTTGGGTTTCGAGGGTCGAGACGCAGGTTCACAAAACGGCAGGCCGCTTCGCACATCCATGTGCTTTCGCGGCACTCGCCCATCCATGGGCAACGGAAAGCCGATTTTCACGGCGAACGCAGTGAGCCGCCCGCAGGGCGAGGGCCAAGGATGGCCCGAGTGAAATCCAGCATGCCTACCAACCCCCACCCACAAAAAAAAGCCCTGCAAAGCAGGGCTTTTTTTAGATCTAGGCCAATGCAAACCTAGAAGTTCGCACTAATCGACAGCATATAACGCTGCTGATCCTTCGTTTGCAGCCCTACATTAATCGGCACCTGCACGAAGTTCTGGCCATCCGGTACCTGGAAGTTCACCGGGACGCTCTCGTTCATGTCCAGACCCATGTAGTCATATTGCAACCGGATGGCGGCTCTGCCAATGCGGTAGCCGACGCCTACACCGAGGATGATCCCGGTGTCCTGAATGCTGGACGTGACTTTGGTGGGTATAGAACGGCCAACGCCATTGACGGTGGTGAAGTTCAGGTCGTAGTCGACATCCCCCCAGACAAGACCGCCGCGGGCATACAGTTCGAAGCTCCCCAAAGGAACGGTTCCTTTGCCCACCAGCTCCACAGCGCGCATGTCGGTGTCGCCGTTCAAAGTAGTGGCAGCCGGATTGATCGTGCCGCTAGGGTCGATAATAGCAACGGTGTCTGTTCCTCGTACCCGACTGGTCGACGTAATCGCGCCTTCGAGAGCAAAATTCTGCGTAAAGTCATACCCAAGAATGACGGTTCCGCCCGGGGCCGTATCTTTGTAGGAAACCCCCGTGGTGTTCGTCGTGGAAGCATCGGTTTTCAGTTCGACGCCGACAAGGCCGATACCGACGTAGGTTTTTCCGTAATCCTGCGCCATGGCTTGACTGGTCAGCAAAGTGGTTGCTGCCAAGGCGACGAGTAAAGGTTTTCTCATGATGCTCCCTCAAACAAATCAATGTAAGCGTTCAATGTGCCTTCAGCCGGCACCCGACGCAGTTAAAAGCGGTGAGTTGTCCACATTCCGGACCGAACCGCACAGGTCTTGCTTGGATTGATTATTTATTGACGCTGCCGGTATCTGTTCCATGCTTAACACCGGTGTTTGTCTCTGCCGGACTCCCCCCGCCAGATGGCCGCGAAAAGCGGCGCACCTCTCGATTCTACCGGTATTT
>CAYLLI010000031.1:0-8034 GCA_964384295.1 uncultured Chromatiaceae bacterium | reverse complement strand
GTATTTCAGCACAATACTCAATAACCCGATGACGACGCGCTGCGTTGTCTCTTGAGGGTCCGAATACCCGCCTTTTTGGAGTTATACCTTGCAACTCGATATCATTCTTGAGCCAGACAGCCCGCAACGGTTCGCTGAACTCGGCCAGTTGGCAGAATCCCTTGGTTTTGGTGCGGTCTGGACGGCGAATCACGTCGGCGCCCGTGACCCGTTTATGAGCTTCATGCCATTGGCTGCCACGAGCCGGACTATCCGTATGGGGCCGGTGGCGGTAAGCCCGTTTGAACTGCATCCGGTCAAGATGGCCAATCAGCTGCTGACCCTGAATGAGGCGGCGAACGGCAGGGCGAACATTATTGTTGGCGGGGGCGGCGGTACGCTGATTGCGATGGGGCTGAAATCAGGTCGTCGGGTGATGCACCCCAAGATGCTTCGCGGAGTGGAGGAGTGTATCGAAATGCTCCGTGCAGCGGCATCCGGCGCACTGGTGAACTATCAAGGTGAGGTCTTTGAGGTGACCGGCTACTGTCCGGGGTGGACGCGCGGCATTCAGCAACCGCTGATTTACATCGGTGCGTCGAAGCCCCGAATGCTGGCGCTGTCAGCCCGGGTTGCTGACGGCGTGATGCTCAGCGATGTGACACTTGATCGAATGCCTGAAACGATGGAAGTTCTCAATTCCACGCTGGCCCAACAGGGGCGGGATCCGGCCGGTTTTCGGGTCAGTAATCTGTATTCCTGGCATGTTAAAGATACGCTTGAGGAAGCGATGGACGAAGCGCGCCGCAAACTGTGGGTGCGGGGGATGCTCGAGCGTTGGTATATCTCGACGTTTTTAACGGACAGGGAATGCGATCTGGTCGAAGAGAAATTCGATGTGTTCGCTCAGGCCTACATTCAAAACAGACCGGACTTTCCCGGTGTGCCCGACGCGCTTGCCGAAAAGCTGGTGCATGAGCTGACGTTCACCGGCACTCTGAATGATGTTGATACATTTACTGCCCAGTTGCAGGCGTTTAAGGCTGCGGGACTGACAGAATTCGGAATTCGTTTGTACGACAAACCGGAGGAGTCGATCCGGCTGATTGGTGAGCGCGTGCTGCCGGCGTTGCGCTGACGCTTCCTTTAGTAACCGAACCTGGCTCTCGCCCCGGCGGTTTCTTCGAGGATGATGTCCTCCTCTTCGGCAGTAAATTTTGACCGATAGTAAGAGGGCGCCCGAATACCCTGTGACTGCTCCGCAATAAACTGTTCACCCATATCGTAATCGCAGTGAGCCAGCATTCGGGAGATAGTGTCCGCAGGAGCGTCGCACAGATCTTCATAGCGGATGGTTAAGGCGGCTTCTGCAAGCGCAGGGCGCTCCAGTTGTTCGGCGAGGTACAGGTAGACCTGGTTCCAATAGCGCGCCCAGCCGCGAACTTCCTCGCCGTGTTGCCAAAGCTCAATGATGGAGTTGGTCAGGTCGTTATCGCCGGTATTGATAGGCGTTCTGTCCAGTCCGAACTCGAGATGTCCCACCCGTTTCAGGTGCTCGCGAGCCCGGTCATTGTTACTTTGCCCGCGAATGAACAGAGCATGTTGTTTCATCAACGAGGCGATATGACCGAAAGGGTGTCGCACCGGAATGATGAATCGCGCGTCGGGCAGCATATGGTTCAGATACTCAAGCCGCGTGACCAGATAGTTGCCTTTGGACAGGTAACGGGAACCGTTTCGGGCCAGTAACAACTTTTGAATGTGTTCTTTATAGAAACGATCAAAGTCCGGGTCGGCATTCGCTGCAGTCAGAATGTTCGAATGCTGCGGGTCATGCAGGTGGGCAAAGGAACCCATCCATAGAACTTCTTCCATCGCCTCCGGGCTGTCAGGCGTGACCATGATGCCGTCCCGGTGCGCGCGCTCCTGAGGCTCTGCATTGCCGGACCCCGCTGTCTGCATAAACCAGTTCCACCAATAGGGTGTATACACGGGCGGGAAGTCTTTGTAGCGGTGCGAAACCACGCCGGGCACTTTCGCCAGCGTTTCCAGCAGGATAGTGCTGCCGGAACGCGCTAAACCTGCTACGTAGATAGGCTTGTCGAGCGGCATGTTCTGTAGGTCGTCTTCAAGCGCTTTAGTCTCGAGGTTGCCGAGGCGACGCCAGAAAGCAGGGTAGTCAGCGATCAGCCTGCCGAAGAACGCCATGGCGCCAGAAACGTGAAATACCGGTTGTTCGTCGCTCATGACAGGCGCAGCCGTCAGTTAATTCGAAAGATAAATTTGATCGCGATTGATGCGGTCAGCAACACGGCAAAGAAAAGGCCGGCCCATTCACGCATCCACGGTGGCCCTACCGGCAGAAACTGTTGCATTTCGAGTTCAATATCGATCTGTTCGATGTCTGTGTCATCAGGAAGATAGCCCGCCGGGTTGCCGACCAGCCAGTTCCACCCGGTTTTTTTGTGAATGACCGGGGCGAGTCCGTTATCAATCGCAAACAGTTCCTGAGTGTTGTTTGCATAGGCTCTGAGTACAGTGGGGGAAGGGGGCCACACAACCCGGTATTCGCCGGGCTCATCGGATTTCGCTGCGGTCGACCAGACTAAAGATGCCGGAGGGGATGACGAAAATCTTACTTCGCTGCCGGGTGCGGGCATCTGTGCACCGTATTGGTTGCTGGCCCAAACAATCAGCATCAGTCCCGTCAGCGAGCTAAGCACAGCCGGGCCCAGAACGATCAGAAAGTGCTTTGCTGACAGAC
Organism: uncultured Chromatiaceae bacterium; assembly: GCA_964384295.1. GTDB lineage: Bacteria > Pseudomonadota > Gammaproteobacteria > Steroidobacterales > JABIQA01. The sequence goes on along the minus strand of CAYLLI010000031.1, from coordinate 5,291 downwards.
TCAACACCCGCGTTGCCAGCGGCATCATTTCGTCGAACTCTGTGCCTTCATAACTGTTCAGCGCCTTTCGGGCTGCCACGCTTTGCGTTTTCAGCGCTGCAATCTCATCCTGCCGGGATGACTTCAGATAGAGGTACATCGATGCGGCCGCGGCAATCAGTGCCCAGAGGACAAGACGTACGGTCGCCGGCAGAAAGCTGAGTCCGCTGTCGATCAGACTGAAAAGTGGCGACGGCAGATCCAGCAGACCCATGACTACGCGCACATCGCAGTGATCTGCGAAAAGAGGAAGGTGGCTTGCTTAGCAAGCATACTGGCCGGGTTAACCGCCGGTTGATGAATCGGTATCGTCATCGGACTCTTGCTGCCGCTCGGCTTTTGCCTCTTCTTGTTTGGCCTCCGCCGCTGCTTTGCGTTTTCGCAGCAGCATGCGAATGGGCCAGAACAACACGACGCCAACAGCCATTACAACGCCGAGAATCAGACCCCATAGTGCACCCAGCGCACTGATGCCGGCACCGGGCCCCACATAGGCCAGAGCAACGTTTGGTAGTGCTGCGATGATGAACGCGAGTATTGCTGCACGCATAGCTGATGGTTTTGTTCCCGACACTGCTGCTGGTCTCCAAGGGTCGAATTCAAGCGGTTTATTCTAGCTGCCACGCAGATGCAAAACTAGGTGCGCTGTCCCGCAGGACGCTTTCACTGTGGTAACTTACTCCTCAAGCTCGCCGGTCTGCTGAGAAGCAGTTGGCGGTTTTGCCGGATTTCTGAATCCGGTATGGCGTTTATTCCGGGGTCGGTTATGACAAACGCCGCCCACGGGCTTCTGCAGCGTGGTTTCGATCAGTTGAGGGTAGGGCAACGATGAATCTTCAAAAGGCCTTTTTTCTGGCTTTACTGTCCCTGGTCACCTTTACGTTTATTTGGCTGGTATCGGCATTTTTGATGCCGGTATTCTGGGCCGCGACGCTGGCGATCGTGTTTCGCCCCGTTGCACAACGGATCACTCTTTGGCTGAACGGTCGCAAGACGGCCTCTGCTTTGCTGACGCTGCTGTTTATTCTGCTTACCGTCATTGTTCCTGCAATGCTGCTGGTGTCTGCTGTGGCGAGTGAGGCCTCGGCATTGTATGAGCGGATACAAAACGGCGACATTGACCCGAACGAGATTCTTGATTGGGCCCAGAGCAGCTTGCCGTTGGTGCCGGATTACCTTGCTGGCCTGGGCGTTGACCTCGACGAGGTGCGCAATAATGTCTCGGCGATTGCTGTTAAAGGCAGTCAGTTTGTCGGCAGTCTCGCGCTGACAGTGGGTCAGAATGCCGTGAACTTCACGGTCATGTTTTTCCTCATGCTCTATCTTTTGTTTTTCTTTCTGCGGGATGGCAGCGACATCACCGAGGCGCTGATCACTGCGTTACCGCTTGGTGATGATCGCGAGCGTGCGTTGTTTGCCAAGTTTGCTGAGGTTTCGCGGGCAACGATAAAAGGCACATTGTTGATTGGCGCTGTTCAGGGTGCGCTGGGCGGATTAATGTTTGCCTTTGTCGGCATTGATGCGGCCGTGTTCTGGGGTGTGATGATGATGGTGCTGTCACTCCTGCCCGTTGTCGGCGCCAGCTTGGTTTGGGGGCCTGCAGCCGTTTTGATGTTTATCAACGGCGAGGTCGGCTCAGCGGTGTTTCTGGTGATTTTCGGGGCAGTTGCAATCGGCTTAATTGATAACCTGTTGCGGCCGCTGCTGGTGGGGCGTGACACGCGCATGCCGGACTATCTGGTGTTGTTCTCAACGCTCGGTGGTTTAAGTTTGTTCGGAATTTCAGGGTTCGTTATAGGTCCGGTGATTGCGGCGTTGTTCTTGTCGATGTGGGTAATGTTTGCGGAAGAGAATGGTCCGGACGCGTGGAGCCCGGCACCCGGTTCAGATTGATTTCACTTGCTCTATGGTTTTCATGCCGAGCGTATCGTCACGCAGCATCCGGTCTTCAATACCCAGCAGAATCGGTTCGGCATCGCGGCGGTATATGTTGATCTTTGCGTTGAACACGTTGCGACTAAGTCCGTGTTTGTCGGTGATCGCCAGCTTTCGAATCGAGTAGTCACCGGCGTCACTTTGTTCGCCGGTCAGGTAGCACTTGATTGATTCAATGGCTTCCCCGGACAGCTCGAGGCCATTCAGTTCGCTCAGGTCTTTCTGGGCAAGGTTGACGAATTTAATTGAATCTATCGGCTCGGCAGAGTCGTCTTCTGTCATGTTGGCTGAGAACTCGCCGACAAAAATCTGGCCCGGCATTGCCTGGTCGATCATTCGGGCGAGTTCAATGGTGACATCACCGACAATATCGCTGCGAATGGTCGGGTTTAGCCCCTCGGCTTGATGAAACTCATAGCAGCCACCGACATGAAAGCAGGTGCGCAGCAACGGTACCGTGCGGCCCTTGGCTTTACGGCGCGCAATGGCGTTGTCTGCCATCACCAGATGCATCAGGTGGTAGAGATTGCTGTTGGCCTGCATTCCGGTGTCGCGGTTCCAGATATAAAACCCGTCGCCCGTGCTTGACCGGGCAAAGTTCACGTCAATATTGGTGCCTACCATTTTGTGATGCGCGGAGTTCAGCGAGTAGGACAAACTATTTAATTGGGTCATCTGCTCAAACGGCGTTAGCAGGCCGAATCCGACAATATCGAACAGTGCAACGGCACGATTGGCCACATAGTTGATGCTGTAGCGGCGGATGAGTTGTTCGACCAGATCAAGATCGCCGGCGTCATTGCCGAGCGGTTGGCGCAGCTCAACCTGAACAAGATTCACCCCGAATAGCTTGGCAGCAGTTTCCAGCCTGCGTTGGTCGGTTTGCCGCCGCTGAGACAGCAGGTTCAGAATGAATTCCTGAGACGGGCTGCTCTCAGTGGCCGCTATTTCTTCTTGCGGCAGTGCGTAGTCGGCAACATCGTAGTGCGGCACAACCAACAGCAATACTCCGGACCCGAAGGGGCACCATCCGAGGACAAAGTTTCGACCCAGACTCCACTGTTCGTGCAGCTTTCGGTCGAGCTCAATCAGGTTGCTGCGTTCTTTGAGGTCCAGCCCCTGAATGCCGCCCGACGTGCTCATTCGCAGGGTGCTAAACGGGTTTGTGTCGGATGCGCTCATGATAGTGATTCGGGTGCTGCCGTCGCTTTTCGCAGGTGTCAATCAATAGGCTCTCATTGTATGGTTGTGGGAAAGCAAACCCAACTTTTCTGTGGTCAAAAAGCAGACTGCAGACCCACTCTAACAGCGTAAGGAAGCGGCTCTTGACGGCTCAAAGTATCTCCAGCGACGTGGTAAACGAGCTGAAAGGCATCGTTGGTGCTGCTGGCTGGCTTGATGCGTCTACCGACCGCGCCCGTTACCTCGAAGAGTGGCGGGGGTTGTTTCGCGGTGAGACCCCATTGGTGTTGCGACCCGAATCAACGGAACAGGTTGCAGGCATTCTTGAGTGTTGCAACCGCCATCAGATTGGCGTGGTGCCTCAGGGTGGCAATACCGGACTTGCGGGCGGCGCTATCCCAGGAATGGACGGACGGGCAGAGGTGCTGCTGTCCCTTGAACGCATGCAAAGGATTCGGTCGCTCGACGCCGCAAACTTCACATTGACAGCAGAGGCGGGTTGCGTGCTGCAGCGACTGCAGTCGGTTGCGGCGGAGGAAGGGTGTTTTTTTCCGTTGAGCCTGGCGGCTGAGGGCAGCTGTCAGATCGGCGGTAATGTTTCCACCAATGCCGGCGGTACTGCCGTTCTGCGCTATGGCAACACCCGTGACCTGGTGTTGGGTCTGGAAGTCGTGTTGCCCGACGGGCGCATCGTCGATGAATTAAGCGGCGTTCGCAAAGACAATACGGGGTATGACCTGAAGCAGCTGTTCATTGGGGCAGAGGGAACATTAGGGATTATTACCGCGGTAACGGTGAAACTCTTTCCGGCACCGGTGTCGCGCAGTGCGGCGCTGCTGGGGTTGGGTTCGGTTGCGGCAGTGCTTGACCTGTTTGCGCTGGCCAGACGGCGGCTTGGCGATGAGATTACGGCGTTCGAAATGTTCCCGGACATCGCCATGCAAATGGTGACCCAGCATTTTGCTGCCAGTCGTAATCCTTTTGCACAGGCTTCGCCCTGGTATGTGTTGATTGATGTCAGCAGTCAGCGCGGACAGCCGGCGCTGGATGCGCAGTTGCTCGAATGCCTCGCCGCTGCGATTGATGATGGGTGTGTCGTTGACGGGGTCGTTGCTCAGTCCGAAACCCAACGGGAAGCGTTCTGGGGGCTGCGCCATGGGATCTCCGAGGCGCAGAAGTCGGCCGGCGGCAGCATTAAGCATGATGTGTCCGTTCCGGTCTCTGTGATTCCGGCGTTCATTGATGAAGCGTCAAAGCGTGCGGCGGAGTTAATTCCGGGTATCCGGCCGGTGCCGTTCGGGCACATTGGCGATGGCAATATCCACTACAACCTGAGTCAGCCGAAAGGGATGGACACTCAGGCTTTTCTCGACCGATGGTCGGAGGTCAATGAAGTGATTCATTCCCTTGCTGCCGATATGGGAGGCAGTTTTAGCGCCGAGCATGGGATTGGCTACTTAAAACGGGACGAGCTGGCCCGATTGAAAGACCCGGTAGCGCTGCAGCTGATGCGAACCGTTAAGCAAGCGATTGACCCGAACGGGATTATGAATCCGGGTAAGCTGCTGGGCTGAAACCGCCGATTCTGCGGGGTAAACAACGAGACTGCCAAATGCGCTCAGGTAGCGCACACAGGCAGTGTGCGGTGTACAATGGCGCCCCTTTTCACCTGAACAGAAAATCGATAACAGAAGAACGATGAGTGATAAATCCAAAGAATCTCAAGAGCGCCGGTATTCCAGTATCGTCGTGGATGGTGTTGAACAGGCTCCGAGTCGCGCAATGCTGCGTGCGGTCGGATTTACCGAAGAGGATTTTAAGAAGTCCCAGATCGGTATTGCATCAACCTGGAGCATGGTGACTCCCTGCAATATGCACATCGATACGCTGGCGAAACAGGCGGAAGCCGGCGTCAATGAAGCCGGTGGTAAAGCCGTTGAATTCAATACGATTACTGTTTCTGACGGTATTTCAATGGGTACTCCGGGCATGCGTTACTCGCTGGTATCCCGCGAAGTGATTGCTGACTCCATTGAGACGGTGGCAGGCGCTGAGGGCTTTGACGGCATCGTTGCCATCGGCGGCTGTGACAAGAACATGCCCGGCTGTCTGATCGCGATGGGGCGTTTCAACCG
>CAYLLI010000030.1:9002-16682 GCA_964384295.1 uncultured Chromatiaceae bacterium | reverse complement strand
GATATGCAGAACGAGAAGCTGACCACGTTGAACTTCCAGGGCACCTGGGGCCGGATTACCCCGTGGCTGCCATGGATGCTGATGGGACAGCAGCCCGGACACTGTGTCTACAACGCGTTCATGGGCAGCGGTGAGGACCTCGAAGAAGTGTTGTCGCGCAACGTGCTGGATTACGTCGAAAAGAACTATCCGAAGTACTTTAATGCGCCGGATAAGTGGGAAGGTTTCGGTGCTTCCAGCCTCGAAAACTATGTGAAGGAGCAGACACCTGCCCCGGTGAAAGGCTGAGCCATACTGAGCTGCCGGATGATCGGCGGCGGACCGGCAACAAAGAGCGGCTTCGGCCGCTCTTTTCTTTTCCGTCAGGTTGGCTGCCCGCCGTCTGGCCGGTGTTCATTGACCGGATACCTAATGAAGTAATGGGTCAAAGCCTCGGCTTTCTCGCCAATAGGTGGACATCGGCAACACGCCTTACTGTAAAGCTTTTGTCGAACCGTATCGTAGGCACCCTGATTATTTCCGGAGCGCTTTTTGGCGCTGCCGTTACCCATTGTTTGAGGTGTTTTGATGGAAACCACATTTGGCGACCGTTTGATGTATATCGGCGGTGAGTTTGTGGCCAGCGAGTCTGGCGAATGGATGAACTCTGTAAATCCGGCAACCGGCGAAGTGCATGGCCGGGTGCCTGCCGGTACCGTCGCCGACGTGGACCGCGCCGTTAAGGCCGCCGAAAAGGCCCAGCAGGAGTGGGCCAACGTCTCCGTCTGGCAGCGCGGCGAAATTATTCGCCAGTTGGCCGCCAAAATTGTTGAGCGCGCTGACGACATTGTGGCCCTAGAAGCCGCTGATACCGGCAACACTATCGCCAGCCTGAGCGGCGACATCATGCTCGCGAAAGGCTATCTGACCTTTGTTGCCGGTCTGGGCATTGAGATTAAGGGCGAGTCTGTGCCGGCGACGGTGGAGAACATCCACTTCACGATGCGTGAGCCGTATGGCGTGGTCGGCCGGATCGTGCCGTTTAACCACCCGTTCCTGTTTGCCGCCGCGCACCTGGCAGCGCCGTTGATCGCCGGTAACGGCGTGGTGCTGAAAAGTCCCGATCAGAGCCCGCTGTCCGCATCACTGATGGCCGAGATCTGCCACGAAGTGCTGCCGCCCGGACTTGTGAACATTGTGCACGGTCAAGGCATGGTGGTCGGTGACGCGATCGTTCGGCACCCGAAAGTGCATCGTATTGGCTTCACCGGGTCGGTCGGCACCGGCATGGCAATTCAGCGTTCGGCTGCTGAAGTGGGTATTAAGCATCTGTCGCTGGAACTGGGCGGCAAGAACCCGTTCATTGCATTCCCGGATGCCGATCCGGATGCGGTCGCGAAAGCCGCGGTTGCCGGTATGAATTTCAGCTGGTCCGGTCAGTCCTGTGGCTCAACCAGCCGGCTTATGCTGCACGAGTCAATCTATGACGAAGTCGTTGAAAAGATTGTTGCTGCCGTATCGAAAATTAAAGTCGGTGATCCGCTGGATCACAGTTCCGGCATGGGCCCGGTGAACTCCGAAGGTCACTATCGCCATGTGACTTCGTTCATCGAGTCATCGGAAAAAGACGGCGCCACTTTGCTGACCGGCGGTAAGCGTCCCGAGGGTGCCGAGTTTGAGAAGGGGTTCTGGATTGAACCTACCGTATATGGCGACGTCACAATGGACATGCGCGTGGCGCGCGAAGAAATCTTCGGGCCGATCCTGTCGATCCTCAAATGGAGCGATGAGGATGAGGTTGTTGAAATGGCAAACTGCCTGGACCTCGGTCTGACCGCTGCGATCTGGACCAATGACCTGAAGAAAGCCATGAACACAGTGCGTAAAGTTGATTCGGGTCTTGTCTGGGTGAACGGCACCGGTCGTCACTACATGGGTACCGGTTTCAGCGGCTGGAAAAACAGCGGCCTGGGTCGTGAGGAATGCCTCGAAGAGATTTTGAGCTACACTCGTTCGAAGTCGGTGCATATCATTCTGTGATATTTACCGCGGGTAGCGGGCAGTCCATTATCGGGGCTCGGGTTAAACCAAACTGCGGGACAAAACAGATATGACAGACGCGTCGACGGGTGAGACACAGCAGGGCGTGAAGCTCGGTTTTCTGGAGTTGGCGCCCGGGGTTTCCCGCACTAACGCGTTTACGTTTTTTTATGCAGCCTTTACCACCATCGGGCTGCTGACCTTTGTCTCTACCGGCACGGCGCAGGTATTGAATGCGCTGGGCGTGCCTGCCGACGAGCAGGGCGCGATTACCGGTGACCTGGTTGTTATTACCGAGATCGTGCAGATACTGATCTTCGGTCTGGTGGGCGTTATTGCCGACCGCATCGGCCGGCGCGAGGTGGCGACGACCGGCATTGTCCTGATGGGCATCGCTTACTTCCTGTATCCGTTCGCTGAGTCCGTTACCCAGCTGATGGTGTTCCGGGCAATTTATGCCTTTGGTCTGGGAGCCTCTGCGGGCATGGTCGGCACGCTCATTGCTGATTACCCGGCAGATAACTCACGCGGCAAGTTTGTTGCTGTCGGCGGTATTTTTAACGGTCTCGGGGTTGTCGCAGTAACTGTGGTGTTCGGTGCGAAAGCCGCCCCTGCGCTGGTTGAAGCCGGATTCAGCCCGTTGTCTGCCACCCGCATTGCGCATGCCATCGTCGGTATGGCGTGTGTGATTTCCGGGTTGGTTTACTTTCTCGGGCTGAAGAAAGGCATCCCCGGAAAAGTTGAGGAACGGCCGTCGACCAAAGAACTGATCACTGCCGGCTTCACCGAAGCGATCAGGAATCCGCGCATTGCATTGGCCTATGCCTGCGGTTTTGTGGCCCGCGGGGATCAGGTGATTCTGGGTACGTTTACCGTGCTGTGGGGTACGCGTGTCGGTGTGGGTATGGGTATGGACTACGCCACGGCATCGGGCAAGGGCGCGTTGATTTTTGCAATTGCCGGAACGGCCTCATTGCTTTGGCTACCGGTACTCGGGTTTGTCATCGATAAGATGAACAAAGTGTCCGCCATTATCTTCTGCATGAGCTGTGCGGCGATCGGCTACTCCGGAACCTACTTCATTGACGAAGCCACCATGCTGACGCAAAGCGGCTTCCCGTTAAGCGGTCAGGCAAGTGGGATGTTCTTCCTGCTCGGCATTGGTCAGATCAGTGCGTTTCTCGGTGCAACGGTATTGATCAGCCAGGAAGCGCCGAAGCTGAAGCGCGGTGCTGTGGTCGGTATGTTTAATACCTTTGGCGCGATCGGCATTTTTATCGCCGTTGCGATCGGCGGCCGTTTGTTTGATATCTATGGTGGCTACAGTCCGTTCGTGCTGATCGGGGCGATGAACGTCGTGGTCGTGATGTTTGCGATTGTGGTCCGGATTCTTGCGCCGGGCGATGCAAACCAGAAGTCCGGCCCGGTCGTCGTCTGATCAGTCTTTCTAATTAGTCTTTCTGGCGCTCGAGCGAGTTGCCGTCAGTGTGGCGGTATTCACGCCCGTAGATATCGACGATGGTGGTCTCGCTGTACTCCAACGTGTCGCCTGAGATGCTCAGGTCCAGAATAAAGCCGGTTGTTTTGGCATTGTCGCGCATGAACGGCGACTGCGTGATGCCCCACTCAGTGCTGTTTACATCGGCTTCCACATGAACGCTCATACTGCCGACCGTGCTCGATTCCAGCTTGCCTCCGGCAAGCAGTGAAAGTCCGCGGGGTATCGTCAGCGAGTGCATGACAATGCCGCTCTTGGCATCCCAGCTCCAGTAACCGGTTTGATTGTGAAACATGCAGTCGTCGGCGAGTTTGTAGACAGCTTGCTGATAGTGCAATGCCACCAGAAGCTGATTCTTTGCATTGGTTACGTCGCCCACCGGAGTGACGTGCAAGGTCTCATAGTAGGCTTCTTCTTTTTCGTCCGGATCGTCCGGTGATACGTCCGTGCCTTTGTCACCGCTCCAGTTGCCAACCAGCAATGCCAGTGGTCCGTAGTCGACACCATCAATGATCTGCTCACTCATATCTCGTTCCTGCAGTTAGCGCGACGGTAGCGCTTTGCGTTTGGGTTTTGTGCGGACCAAATCGATAAACGCACGAAAGGTTTTCTCGCCCAGTGCTTCAGACGCCGCAATGTTCTGCCGTGTCTGCTTCAGAATGTCGTCGGGTTTATCCACCTGCTCGGCGTTGCTGCATTCCTCGAGCATGTTCGGAATCGTGAACCAGCGCTCGATCATCGGCCGGTCGACTTCCAGATGGAATTGAAATCCGTAGACCCGTTCGCCGAACCGGAATGCCTGATTCGGGCACTGCTTTGAGCTGGCCAGATGCACGGCACCGCGGGGAATATCGAAGGTGTCGCCGTGCCACTGAAAAATAGCTTCATGGCCCGCCAGATGTTTCAGCACCGGGTCGCGCAGTCCTTCCTGTGTCGGAGTCACGTCGTACCAGCCGATCTCCTTGATACGGCTGGCGTACACGCGCGCACCCAGCGCCGCTGCGATCAACTGAGCGCCGAGACAAATGCCGAGAATCGGCATCTCCTGCTCGATCGCATCCTGAATGCAGCGAATCTCGGTTTTAAGGTGCGGATAGGCTTCAGTTTGCCCGACGTTCATCGGTCCACCGAGTACCACCATCGCGTCGTACTTACTGACGTCAGGTTGCGCATCGGGTTCGCGGCCGAAATTCACGTAGCGAATTCGAAACCCGGCATCCCGCAGCATGGGGTCGAGGTTGCCGAGCACCTCATAAGGCACATGTTGGAATACCAGCAGTCGTTTCATGAATGCGTGTAAGTTCTAAAGAGATGAAGGGTAACGATGTCCCAGCGATGGTTCGCTGTCAACACGGCCCGGGCGCGGTGCGCAGAGAACAAAATATCGGGGGCTTTAACGGACAACCTGAAGCGGGTAGAGTAGCGGCAACGGGAGATTAGTTTGCCGGCGCTGAGCGCCTGCGAAACTTGAGGAGACAGTATGGAAATCACGATGAACTTTGGTCTGGTCAACTGGATACCGGTGTTGGCCGCCACCATTGCAGCATTCTTTCTGGGCGGCATCTGGTATTCGCCGGTGGTGTTTGGCAAAGCCTGGGCATCCGCTATCGGGCTGGACATTAAAGCCGTGCGGGACCGCAATATTGCTCTGCTGTTCGTGCTCGCTTTCGTTCTGCAGTGGTTGACCGCATCGTTGTTATCAGCCGTATTGGGCCCGAACGCGAATGCGATGTATGGCCTGAACATCGGTTTGCTTGCCGGATCGTTTTTCGCGGCAACGTCACTGGGCGTGACGTACATATTCGAAAATCGCGGTATGAAGCTGTTTTTCATTAATGCCGGTTACTACGTCGTTTCAATGGCATTGATGGGCTACATTCTCGGCACCCTGATGCAGTAGCCGGTAAGTGTCGCCGTTTCGGCAACACTTATTCGAGATCGAACGTAAACTTGTCGCCGTCTTTCCACGCCGGAAACTTCTCGCGGTAGCGTTTGGCGGTTGACCCTTTCAGTTTGGCGGTGACAGCCGTTTCCGCAATGCCGCTGGCTTTGACCGTGCGACCCAGAAAGTCGAGTGCCATGCTGCCGCCGGTGTACACGATGTCGTTGCCGTCGACACCGATGCGGTTCACGCCGGCCACGTAGCACTGGTTTTCGACGGCGCGCGCGGGCAACAGAATGTCCCACGACGATTGCCGGGTGGCCGGCCAGTTGGCCACGTAAATCATCAGGTCGAATTCATTCAGTCCGCGGCTCCAGGCCGGAAATCGCAGGTCGTAGCAAATCTGCGGAAAAATGCGCCATTCACCGATATTGAAAATGACCCGTTCTTTCCCGGGCGAGAAGCCTTTGTCTTCGCCGCCCATGCGAAACAGGTGTCGTTTGTCGTAGTGGCCGACCGTGCCGTCTTTCAGTACCCACACCATGCGGTTGAAGTGTTTGCCTGCGTCGTTAACGATCAGGCTGCCGCAAACCGCCGTATCGTTGTCGGACGCAAACCGCTGTAGCCACTCAACCGTCGGGCCGTCCATGGTTTCGGCGTTCGGAGCTGCTTCCATTGTGAAACCGGTGTTGAACATTTCGGGCAGGATGATCAGGTCGGCCGGTTCTTCGGCTTCTGCAACCAACTGTTCTGCCAGTCGATAGTTGCCCGTGGGGTTTTGCCACTGCAAATCCATTTGCAGCATCATGATGGTCAAATCTTGCACAGTATCTCCGCAGCTTGTTCGAGGGTGGCGTTGTCTTTGGCAAAGCAGAAGCGCAGCAGCTTGTCGGGCCCGGGTTTGGCATAAAACACCGAGACAGGAATGCTGGCAATGCCTGCGTTCATGGTCAGTTCTTCAGCATAGCGCGTATCGTCGGTGTCGGACACGTCCGAGTAGTCGAGCAACTGGAAATACGTGCCCGCGGAAGGGACGAGCTGGAATCGGGAGTCCTGCACCAGCCTGCAAAAGTAATCACGTTTCTGCTCATAGAAGGCCGGGAGTTCGCGATAGTGCTCCGGCGTGCTTTCCAGATAGTCTGCCAGCGCATGTTGCAGTGGTGTGGCCACACAAAACTGGTTGAACTGATGCACTTTGCGGAATTCGCTCATCAGGTTTGCGGGTGCTATGCAATAACCGATTTTCCAGCCGGTGGCATGGTAGGTTTTGCCAAATGACGACACCGCCAGGCTGCGTGAACGCAGCCCTGAATGCGACAACACCGACTCATGCTTTCTGCCGTCAAAAATAATGTGCTCGTAGACCTCATCGCTGAGCACCAGCACCGGCCGGTCGGCGAGCAGTGCTGCCAGCGTATCCAAGTCTGCCCGGCTGAGCACCGAGCCCGTCGGGTTGTGCGGTGAATTCAGGATCACCAGGCGCGTCTTATCGTTCAGCGCGTCTGCAAACCGGTTCCAATCGATACTGAAATCCGGATATTGCAGCGGCAAGTGCATGGTTGTGCCACCAGCCAATGTGACCGCAGGTTCGTACGAATCGTACGCCGGATCAAACACGATGACTTCATCACCCTGACCGACAAACGCCTGAATGGCGCTGAACAGCGCTTCAGTAGCCCCGGAAGTCACGGTGATCTCGGTGTTTGCGTCAACCGTCGCACCGTAACAGTCGGACACCTTTTTCTGAATCTGCTGACGCAGCGCCGGCAGGCCGCTCATCGGTGCATACTGATTGTGACCGGCCTGCAAATGAAACGTCACGCGATCCAGCAACGCCTGCGGTGCCGAGAAATCCGGAAACCCCTGCGACAGGTTTAGCGCACCGTGCTGGTCGGCGAGGTGCGACATGATCGTGAAAATCGTGGTTCCCACGTTAGGGAGTTTGCTGTTGGGGTGCTGCATGGGAAGAGGGTGCGCTACTCCGCTTGCTGCAGTGCCTGAATATCGGTCATCACTTTCTCGGTAACGCGCCGCAGGTTTTCCGCTGTCATAAAGTCAATATGCTCTTGTACGCCCGGCACCCGCACTACCTCTACGCCGTTCCTGAACAGCTCTGACCAGTAGCTGGTATAAGCTGCTTCCGCTTCAGCCGAATTAATCATCACCTCGGTGTGAAATACGGCACCGCTGACATCAAGTGGCCCGTATTCGTAACCGCGTACGGAGCGCAGGATTGCGCGGATATTCCGAATGCGACGCATGTCCACTGGTAAATCCTGGC
>CAYLLI010000030.1:0-8992 GCA_964384295.1 uncultured Chromatiaceae bacterium | reverse complement strand
ACGCAGACACTTTTAGCAGGCGATAGCGGGTGTAGGTTTGCGCCGTGACCGAGTTATAGATTCGCTTAATGAGTTGGACCATGCCGCCGGGCGATGTCAGTACCTGTTTCGCGAGACTCGCGCGGCTTGCGACCCATTCCTTGCGGTTTGCCGATACCCGGGTTGTTGAAGGGTCAATCAGGCCGAGGTAGGCGACCTCAAGATTGTTTTTCCGCAACTGTTCGGCGACTGCGTAAGCAATGAGTCCGCCGAGCGAAAAGCCGACGAGGTAGTACGGACCCTCGGGCTGAATCCGCTGCATTTCCCGCATGAACAATTCGGCCAGCTGTTCAATGCGTTCCGGTGGTTCGAAGTAGGGGTGATACGCATCGCACAAACCGTAAAGGGGCTGGTCGTCCGGCATCGATAACGCCATCTTCAACGGTTCGCCGTTAACGCAGAACAGAGGTGGCTTGTTGCCCCCCGTTTTCACAGGCATCAGCGTGCGCATTGTGAACAAACCGGCTTTCTCGGCTTCACCGGTCAGGGCTGCAGTGTCATTCAGTGCTGCCATGTTTTCTCCAGTTTGTCCGCAATCTTCGCGCCTGTCTCATCGTTTCTGCTGTCCACATGCACCTGCAGTGTACCGTGGAACGCGCTGACCCAGGCGGCACTGTCTTTTGCCGCTGTCTGCGGGTTACTGGTTAGCAGCAGGTTCGCCTGCAAACCTTCTGCCTGCGACTCATTGATACTGATGTTGCCGTAGGCCTTTAATATTCTGTCGGTTGCCATCAGCCGGTGCGCGTTGCGCAGATACGTGGGCGGCCGGCCGCCGAGACCTTCATAAATGCGGCACAGTGCGCGCTGCAGCAGCGGTGCGCCGGAGGAGAACTTCGGCTTCAGCATCGCATTAACGCCCAGGGCCGTTGCCGGCGGCGGATCGATCAGGGTCAGGTGACTGACCTTTTTGCCGAGCTTATCGAGCTGGCGCAGCATCTCGCAGGCAATCACGCACCCGACACCGCGTGCAGCAATGGTGTAAGGCCCGTCAGGCTGCACGCTTTGCATATCCGAGAGATAAACCGCGGCCAATACTTCAACGGATACGTCGGGCAGCTCGCCGCTGAAGTAGGTGAGATCGATTTCGAAGACGGCCCGGTCGGTATTCAGTTGATGACTGACACCGGTCGACGTCATGTGCACCAGAAATACCGGTGGATGCGCGCCGTCCGGACGCACCCGGATCAATCCCTGAGGCCGTGCCTCGCTCGCGTTGTCGCCGACAATTAACCGCTCGAGTCCGGCAATGGTCGGGTGCTCAAACACATCGGAGATCTCAAGCTGCGCGTCGAGCTTTTCACTGACGGTTTTGATCAACTGAATGGTCAGCAGCGAGTGACCGCCGAGATCAAAGAAGCTGTCATGAATGCCGATGACATTGTTTTGTAGCAGCCGGCGCCAGATCTTGTGCAGCTGTTTTTGCACGTCCGTCGTCGGTGCTGCGTCGGCAGCAGGTTCCGGCCGGTCATTACGGACTTCCGGCAGCGCTTTGCGATCGAGCTTGCCGTTGATCGTCAGCGGAATCTCATCAAGTGCCGCGTACAGCGAAGGCACCATGTAGTCCGGTAATGACTGACTGAGAAATTCTTTCAGCGTGAACGCAAGCTCGGGAATCTCCGTGTCGGCGACCACATAGGCAATCAGACGTTTGTCCGTTACCGAGTATTCTTTGACGATGACGGCGGCATTGGTGATCTGCGGATGGTCGCGCAGTGCTGTCTCGATTTCGCCCAGCTCGATACGGAAACCGCGCAGCTTGACCTGGTCATCAGCACGGCCGACAAACTCGATGGCGCCTTCAGGCAGCCAGCGCACGAGGTCGCCCGTTTTGTACATTCGCGCGTCCGCATCTCCGGCAAACGGATCGGCAACGAAGCGTTCAGCTGTCAGTTCCGGCCGGTTCAGATAACCCCGGGCGACGCCGTCACCGCCAATGTACAGTTCGCCCGCCACGCCTATCGGCACCGGCTGCAATAATTCGTCGAGCACGTAGGCGGTGGTATTGCCAATCGGACCGCCGATGGGCAGAGAAATGGCATTTGGGTCGACCGGTACGCTAATTGGCATTGCCGTTGCGTAGGTCGTGCATTCAGTGGGGCCGTAGACATGAATGAGCTGCGTGTTCGGCAGTGCCTGCGTGGCGCGTTTGACGTGATCCACCGAGATGGCTTCGCCACCGGTCAGGATTTCTTTCAAATTCCGCAGCACGCCGACATTGGCATCGACAATCGTGTTGAACAACGACGTCGTCAGGAACACGGCGTTGCAACTGCTGGACTCCAGGAAGCTGCCGAGCTTGTCGATCGTCGGTACGCGGTCCGGATAGATGATGCATTCGCCGCCATTCAGCAGGCTGCCCCACATCTCGTAGGTGGATGCATCAAATGAGATCGTCGCCAGCATACCGATGCGGGTGTTCTCGTTCAGTTGCGTGTACGGATTGTTCAGTACGAGGCGCAGCACACTGCGATGTTCCACCAGTACGCCTTTCGGTGTGCCTGTCGAGCCGGACGTGTAGATCACGTAAGCCAGACTGCGGCCGTTGGCTGCTGCCGGCGGATTCTCGCCGGACTGCTGCTGCAGCGCTGAGCCGGATGCGTCCAGATCAATGCGAATCCGATCGCCGAGATCGGCGGCAAAGTCGATGTCCGAGCGGGTAATCAGCAGCTTCGCGTCGGTGTCGTTCAGAATGAATTCGAGCCGTTCGGCTGGGTAGGTCGGATCCAGCGGCACGTACGCGCCACCTGCTTTCGCGATCGCAAGAATGGTGATCAGCGCTTCGATGCCCCGGTCGAGACACAGCGCCACCATCGCGCCGTGCTCCACGCCCTGATCACGCAGCAAGCCGGCCAACCGGTTAGCCTGCTCGTTCAGTTCGCGATAGCTCAGCTGCTCATCGTTGCAGCGCAGGGCTGTTTGTTCGCCTTTGCGTGCTGCAACGGTCTCAAAGATTTCGGCGATGCTCTTGTCGTGCGGATACTCCCGGGCCGTGTCGTTCCATGTTTGGGTGACCTGCTGCTGTTCATGGTCAGAGAGCAGCGGCAATGCATTGACCGGACAGCCCGGATTGGCGGCGATGCCGGCGAGCAGTGCCTTAAAGTGTTCGACAAACCGTTCCGCCGTGCTGCGATCAAACAGGTCGGTATTGAACTCCAGATACCCGCCGAGGAAGTCGTCGCCTTCCCACATGGCCAGGTTCATGTCGAACTTCGCCGACTCGGCACCAAACGGATAGCTTTCGGCTTCGAGGTCCGAGAACGATTCAAACTCGGCGGGCGCGTTCTGCAGCACAAACGTGACCTGGAACACGGGCGAGTAGCTGCGGTTGCGTTCCGGGTTCAGCTCTTCCACCAACCGCTCGAACGGCACATCCTGATGGGCGAACGCATCCAGTACCGTTTCCCGGACCGGTGCAAGCAGCCCGGCAAACGGCGTCTGCGGATCAATACGCGTGCGCATCGCCAGCATGTTAATAAAGAAGCCGACCAGCTCTTCCACCCGCGCATCGGAACGCCCCGATATCGGCGAGCCAACGACAATGTCGGTCTGGCCGGTGTAGCGATACAGCAGGGCCTGGAAGGCTGCCAGCAGCACCATGTAAAGCGTCGTGCCGGTGTCCTGAGCGAGCTGCCGCAGTTGCGCAACGCTTGCGTCCTGAATGCCCCAGTTCAGTGACGCGCCGTTGTAGGTTTGTACCGGTGGTCGCGGGCGGTCTGTCGGCAGCTCCAGCAGCGACGGCGCATCGCCGAGCTGGTCGCGCCAGTAGTCGACCTGGGCGGCCATGGTGTCCTGCGTCAGATAATCGCGCAGCCAGACCGCAAAGTCGCCGTACTGAACCTCAAGCTCGGGCAAGTCTGCCGGCTCGTTGCGGAGTGCAGCGTTATAAAGCTGCTGCAGGTCGCGATTGATGACGTTGACAGACCAGGCGTCGGTGACGATGTGATGCACGACCTGCAGCAGGACACAGTCTGTCGTAGAGACCTGCAGCAAATGCACCGCGATCAACGGACCTTGTTCGAGATCGAACGGCCGATTCGCCAGCTCCGTCACTATCTGCAGTACATCCGCTTCCGCGGCGTTCGTCATGTCGATGACATTGACGGGTATATCCAACGTTGGATGGATAACCTGAATCAAATTGCCGTCGACATCGGTAAACGTGGTGCGTAACGATTCGTGTCGCGCAATGAGCTGATCAACAGCCGTCTGCAGTGCATTCTGATCGAGCGCACCCTTAATCCGGGTAGCCCACGAAATGTTGTAGTGGCTGGAACCGCCGAGCATCTTTTCGATAAACCACAGGCGTTCCTGCCCGAACGCGGCGGGAATGTCGCGGTTCCGGTCTACCGGCACCACCATCGCCTGTGCGTGCGATACGCCGGCCTCGGCATCGATAGCAGCCGCGAGCCCGGCTATCGTTGGTGCATCAAACAGACTGCGCAGCGGCAGGTTTATCTCGAAGGCATCGCGAATGCGCGCCATCAGGCGGGTCGCTGTCAGCGAGTGACCGCCGAGATTAAAGAAGTTGTCATGAATGCCGCTGCTGTCGCGATTCAGCAGTGCAGACCAGATCTGTTCGAGCTGAATCTCGGTGTCGGTCTCCGGCGCAACACCGGCATTCGAGCCGCCTTGTTGCAGGTCATAGTCCGGCAGGTTCGCCCGGTCGATTTTGCCGCTGCTCGTTAGCGGAATGCTGTCGACCGGAATCAGCGCGGACGGCATCATGAACGCGGGCAGCGTTGCCTGCAGTTCGGTGCGCAATGCTTCGACATCATCATCGGCATCGACGAGTGCAACGAAAGCAATGAGGAACGGATCGTCCTGGTTGACCGCATGCACCGCGACCGCTGACTGCGTGACCCGTGAACTGCGGTTGAGCAGTTGCTCAACCTCGATCAGGTTCAGACGGTAACCGCGAATCTTCACCTGCTGATCGCTACGCCCTGTGACAACGATATTGCCATCCGCCAGATAACGGGCCTGATCACCGGTGGCATAGCGTTCGGGTTCTGCGCGCGGGGCTTCGCCGAGGTAGCCCGGGAACAAGCGGTCGCTGCACAACGTGATTGCGCCGCGAATGCTGCTGACGGCACCGCGTCTGTCGATCAGTTCTATCGAGGTTCCAGCCACCGGTTTGCCCGCCGGCAACGTGGTGCCGCGAATGGCTGTGGTGCGGTTTGCAAAGAACTGCAGATTGACGGTGGACTCGGTGAGCCCGTAGCCATTGCAGAACAGGGCAGAGTCAGGAAACGCATGGCGGAACAGATCATGATCCTGGCGGCGCGCGACTTCACCGCCGAGCACGGCGAGACGTGCCGTATTCAGTGGCTCACTGATATTTTCAAGCAGCGTTCTGAATACAGTCGGCGTGGCGTGCACCACCGTGATCTCTCGTTCACGGAGCAGAGTCTCTGCCGCTGTGTCCTGACTCGTGTCCCGCAGGTCGATCGGGTGCACACTGGCGCCGGTGAGCAGCGCACCAAAAATATCCTGAATGGATGCGTCAAACGCGTAATTCGAAAACAGCGAGAGCTTGTCATCGGAATCAATCCGCAGCGCGTTCGCATAGGTCTCGACGTGACTGAGCACATTGCCGTGCGTTTGAACAACACCTTTCGGTGTGCCGGTGGTGCCTGAAGTAAACAGTACGTAAGCCGGTGTGTCTGCCGTGACGGTGGCTGCGGTGCTGACTGCAGGTTCGGCATTCGTGTCGATACAAACGACCGGCAGGTCGGTCAGGGTGTTCGCAAGCTCAAGGTGGGGCGCGTCTGTGAGCAGAACATCGGGCTCACCCAACGTGAGCAGTTCGCGCAGTCGCGCTTCGGGCTGATGCGCGTCCAGCGGCAGATAGCGCGCACCGGTTTTCAGCGTGCCGAGAACACCGGCAACCATTAAGGCATCGTGACCGAGCAGCAGCGCAACGCTGGTCGGTTCGGTAACAGCTAAGAGTTGTGCTGCAATGCTGTTGGCCTGCGCATCAAGCTCGGCGTAGGTCCGTTGGGTGCTGCCGTCATCAACGGCGAGCGCATCCGGAGTGCGGGTTGCCTGCGCTTCGAACTGCGCCGCGATACTGCCCTCTGTAAACGCATGCGCTGATGCCTCCCGGCCGTGCCAGTTCACATCGTCCCCGGCAGGCAGCTGCAGTGAATACTCGCTTAGTGCGGCTCCGGGCTGTGCCGCAATGTCGTCCAGCAAGCCGAGGAAGGCTTGCAGCATGTTATTCACCGTGTCGCTGTCGAACAGGTCGGTGTTGTATTCAAAATCGATCCAGAAGCTGTCGCCCATGTCTGCCATTGAGACCGACAGATCAAACTTTGCCGAGTCGCGCGGTGGCTCCAGTACGTAGGCCGTCAGCTCCGGATAGTTGATCGCGTCCTGCGGTTCGTTGTGATAGTTGAACATCACCTGGAACAGCGGGGTGTGACTCTGGTCGCGCTCGGGTTGCAGGATTTCGACCAGCTTCTCAAACGGCATGTCCTGATGCGCGTAGGCATCCAGTGAATCCTGACGCACGCGGGCCAGCAGTTCGGTAAAGGTCGGGTTACCGGCAAGATCGCTGCGAATGGCCAGTGTGTTCAGGAACAGCCCGATCAGCGGTTCAAACTCGGTGCGCTGACGGCCTGCGATGGGTGTGCCGACGACAATGTCATCCTGACCGGCCAACCGTGCGAGCAGCAGGTTAAAGGCGGCAAACAGCACCATGTACGGTGTGCAGCCCTGAGCCTGAGCAATGGCGGCAATCTTTTGGTTCAGACCGTCTGCGGAGCGTTGCGTGAGATGCGCGCCATTGTAGGTCTGCACGGCAGGGCGCGGCCGGTCGGTCGGTAACTCGAGCAGCGCGGGTGCACCTTCAAGTTGCCCGCGCCAGTAGTCCGTTTGTCGCTGCAGTTCTTCGCCCTGCAGCAGTTCCTGTTCGTACGCACAGTAGTCGACATACTGCACGGCAAGTTCGGGCAGCTCCGCAGCACGTTGCTCGCGACGCGCGGTGTAGAACGCCATCAACTCGCGGAACAGAATATTCCACGACCAGCCGTCCGCAACGATGTGATGCAGCGACAACGTCAGTACGTGATCGTCGTCAGCCATTCTGATGAGTTGCGCATACATCAGCGGCCCGGCTTTCAGGTCGAACGGTCGTGCTGCGAATTCACGCAGCAGCCGCTGCAGCGTGTCTTCGTCGGCCGCTTTCGTTTGTTCCAACGGCACAGACATCGCGTCATGAATGATCTGTACGGGTTCGTCATCGTCCGCGGTAAACGTGGTGCGCAGTGTTTCGTGACGCTGAGTCAGTTCATCGATTGCGCCTTGCAACGTCGCTGCATCGAGTGCGCCGCTTAAGCGAATCGACCACGGAATGTTGTAGACCGGATTGCCGGGTTCCAGCTGATCCAGGAACCACAGACGTTGCTGCGCTGACGATAGCGGCAACGGTCCTGTACGGTCAACGGTGGGTATCGGTGCTGTTTGAACGGCGCTGCCGTCTTCCAGCTGTGCTGTCAGTCCGGCAACAGTCGGGTGCTCAAACAGCTGGCGCAGAGCTACATCCAGGTTCAGCGTTTCGCGGATTCGCGACACCAGTTGCGTCGCAATCAGCGAGTGACCGCCCAGCGCGAAAAAGTCGTCATGAATGCCGGCTTGTTCGACGCCGAGTACATCACTCCACAGTTCGCACAGCGATTCTTCGAGCGGTGTGCGCGGCGCTGCGTACTCGACGCGGGCCACCTGCGCGTCATCCGGGGCGGGCAGGGCGTTGCGGTCAATCTTGCCGTTCGGCGTCAGCGGGAAACGTTCCAGCTGCACGTAAGCCACCGGCAGCATGTAGTCGGGCAGACTACCGGCAATCTGTTCCCGCAACTTCGCAGGATCCAGTTGCACGCCTTCGGGGGCGAGCAGGTAAGCCACCAGGCGCTGATCGTTGGGGCGGTCCTCACGCAGCACAACGACCGCTTGTGTCACGTCAGCATCGGCAGCCAACGCCGTTTCGATTTCACCCAGTTCGATGCGGAAGCCGCGCAGCTTCACCTGGAAGTCGGTTCTGCCCAACACTTCAAGGTTGCCGTCAGCCAGCCAGCGGACCCGGTCGCCGGTGCGATAGATGCGTCCGCCTGCAAACGGATTGGCGACAAACCGTTCCGCGTTCAACTCATCGCGCTGCCAGTAGCCGCGCGCAACCCCGGTACCACCGATGTACAGCTCACCGGCGAGTCCGGCAGGTACCGGCTGCATCGCATCGTCGAGCACGTACACCAGCGTGTTGTCGATCGGCTTACCGACGGTGATCACAGCATCAGTCGGCTGATAACGATGACAGGTTGACCAGATGGTTGTCTCTGTCGGACCGTACATGTTCCACAGTTCGCCGTTCAGACTTGCCAGTTGATCGGCAAGGTCGCGGTCGAGGGCTTCACCACCGCAGAGCACTTTCAGTGTTTTTGAACCTTCCCAGCCGGCCGCCAGCAGCATGCGCCAGGTTGCCGGTGTTGCCTGCATGATCGTGATGTCATGTTCTTCAATCAGCTCTGCAAGCCGGTGACCGTCGGCCGTCGCCGGCTGGTCGGCAATCACCACAGTGGCACCTACGGTGAGTGGCTGGAACAGTTCGAGGATCGAAATATCAAAACACAGGGTCGTGACGGCCAGCAGTTTGTCTGCCGGCGTCATGCCCGGCTTGGCCGTCATGCTGTTCAGGAAATTCAGCACCGCTTTGTGTTCAATCTGCACGCCCTTCGGCAACCCGGTCGAGCCTGACGTGTAGATCTGATAGGCGAGGCTGTCGGGATTCGCTTGGACAGCAAGCTCACCGACCTCAACCTGGTTCGCATCATCAAGCGTAATGAAGGCAGCGCCCGATTCGGCAAACAGATCCGCCAATGCCGGCTCACTGACCAGCAGCGCAGCACCCGAGTCTTCCAGCATGTAGTCGAGCCGTTCGCGCGGGTAATTCGGATCGAGT
>CAYLLI010000029.1:0-16686 GCA_964384295.1 uncultured Chromatiaceae bacterium | reverse complement strand
TGCGCTAAAGGAGAAAGCTTGTGCGAATCACCGCAGAAATGAGCATGTATCCGCTTGCGGATGAATACAAACCGACCATCATCGCGTTCATCAAAGAGCTGCAAACCATCGATGGTCTTGAGGTGGTCATCAACCAGCTGTCCACGCAGCTGCGCGGTGAGTTTGATGTGGTGACCGCCGCCATCAGCAACTGCCTGAAGCAATCGATGGAGCATCAGGACAAGCTGGTGTTGGTGGTTAAGTACTTAAGTGCCGATCTCGATATCTCGGTGGCGCCGACGCTTGAGTGATCTGCTGCAGAGCTGGCTGGCCGGCCTCACAGCAATGTCGCTGTGGGAGCTGGTCGGTGTTGCTCTGGGCTTTGTCTATCTGGTGCTGGCTATTCGCCAGAACATTGGCTGCTGGATTGCGGCGGCGCTCAGCGAGATCATTTTTATCTTCATCATGGCTGACGCCAGGCTGTATATGGAGTCGGCACTGCGCGTGTTCTATTTGGGAATGGCGGGCTACGGTTGGTATCAGTGGACGCACGGGCTTAACCGGCAGGCGGCATTGAAGGTGACTCAATGGCCGTGGCGCTACCATCTGGCAGCAATTTCGGTGTTGACGGGTCTGGTGATTGTCAGCGGCACTCTGTTGTCTGCCTACACCGATGCAGCGCTGCCTTACTGGGATGCGTTTACAACCTGGTTTGCCGTTTTCGCAACCTGGCTGGTGGCCAAGAAACTGCTCGAGAACTGGTACTACTGGTTTGTGATTGATGCAGTATCAGTCTGGTTGTATGCCGAGCGGGGTTTGGTCTTTGTTGCAACCTTGTACGCCGTCTATCTGGTGATGATTGTGTTCGGCTACAAAACATGGAAAGCGTCGATGGGTGACACCAATGTCCTCCGCACTGCCTGATCAGCAAGCCGTTCTTGCAGATATTCCCGGGTTTGCCGGTGCAATGATTACAGAGCAACTGGCCGCCGGCATTACCGGAACCAGTTGGTTGGTCGAGCAGAACAGTAAGCGTTATGTCCTGAGGCTGCGCTCGGCAGACGCGGCGAAGTTTGTTCCTGATGCGTTTGCAGAGCATATCTACTCGAAACTTGCTCATTCTGCCGGGCTGGCCCCGAAACCACTTTTTGTCAGCAGCGACGGCACGATCTCATTGCGTGAGTATCAGTCCGGCGTGGTGTGGCAAGCTTTCCAGCTCGAACAGCAAGACCTCTTAGCGAAACTTGCAGATGCGCTAGCCCGTTTGCATCGTATTCCAGTCCCGGCCGGCGAGTGGTCTTCTACGGACCAGGCTGAACGACATTTTCTTCGCTATGCGGCTTTGGTTGGTGAACCCGGGCAGCCGCTTCTGGAAGCCGGCATGTCTGCGCTGCAAGAGATCGGCAGGCTCGATCCTGATGTTGCGGTGTGTCATGGCGATGTGGTTTGCAGCAATCTGATTCACCATAACGGGGAAGTCCGCTTCATCGATTGGGAGTACGCGTGTGTGCTCGATCCCTGCTTCGATCTGGCATCTTTGATTGTTGAGCAAAATATAGAAGAACCGACAATCGAACGGTTGCTGTCAGAGTACCGTCAGGCTTCAGGACGCGTGAATGGTCACCGTTTAGGCTTATGGGTCGACTGCTATAAATCGCTGCAGGCCCTGTGGCTGCTTGCCTTGGGCCAATCTGCCTAGCGTATTTCAGCAGTCCCGGAAATGCCTTAGCGGCTTTCGCCGGCTCAGGTCGGTCCCGCGTTGCAGCGGAACATAGACTTTTTCACGGTGTCCTAGGGTAGCGTCGTAGTTTGCTTTAACGGGGCGTTAGAGTGAGGCTTCCGGAGTAGTAAGTGCTTGATAATTTTGCAAGAGTCTATTTGTTCTTGCTAAAATTAGAAGCTTGCCTATTGAGAGCAGAACGACATTACCAGGGGGCAACGTAGCCCATTTGGGTGTTTTTGCGTTGCATTCTTAAAATCTGTTCTCGGTCACGTTTCTGTCACGGTGTCAGACTTATACTCGTTATGTCAGAACGGTTTACTCAGAGCGGTTTCGCAGACAATCTTTTGTAAGATTTTGAATTGAGATTTCGGGCTATGGCTCAACAAATAAAAAGTTTTGGTGATCACTTTCAGGGGTTCCTGCGCCACATTAAGCTGGCTGTCGGCACGTGCGCCGTCATTATTCTTATTGGCGTTGGCGTAGCGTTTTCGCTCGACAACATGTACCGGTCGACTGCTCTGATCATGATTGAAGAGCAGGACATTCCCACCAACCTGATTCAGACGACGGTAACTGTGTATGCGACCCGTCAGGTCACCTCGCTAAACGAACGGATCATGACCACGAGTAATCTCGTGAACATTATTGAGAAGTTCGACCTCTACGCAAAAGAACGTGAGAGCACCCCGGCCCGTTTGCTGGCCCGACAGGCTAAAGAGCGAATCGAAATTCGATTTGTGAATGCCGAAGCGACGACACCTCAGGGTGCGGTCAGAAATTTTGTCTCTGCATTCACCGTGTCGTTTCAGGATGAAGATCCGGAGAAGGCGCAGCAGGTGACGAGCGAGCTCGTCTCTCTTTACATGGCGGAGAATCTTCGGGCCAGAACTGAGGCCACTGCAGAAACCAAGCAGTTTATTGATTCTGAAGTTGATGCTCTCGACCGACAGGTTGTTGAGCTCGAAACAAAGCTTGCGAAGTTTAAAGAAGCCAACGCAGATAGCCTTCCGTCTCTGAACATGGTCAATTTGCAGATGATGCAACGGGTCGATGCACAGCTGCTGGAGCTTGAGCGGCGTTTGTTTGGTGTTGAAGAGAACCGCGTTGCCATTCAGGCCCAGTTGGCCACCGTAAGCCCGACGCAGCCAACGCGGCTGGCTGACGGGCAAATGGTAATGAGCCCGGCCGACCAGCTGGAAGCTGCGAAAACTCAGCTGACTATGATGGAAGGGCGGTACAGCGACGATCATCCTGACGTCGTTAAAGTGAAAAACGATATTGCAGCTCTGCAGCGTCGCTTCGGACTTGATGTTGAGCCGGCGCAGCTTGAAGAGCAGTTGCTCACGACCCGCACCAATCTGGCGAAAGCCCGCGAGCAGTACAGTGCCGACCATCCCGATGTGGTTCAGTTGGAAACCAAGCTTGCCGAGCTTGAGGCAACGAAAGAACGCTATGAAAACTTCTCGCTGGATGGCGTTGTAGAGCCGGACAATCCCGCATACATCCAGCTGCAGACTCAGCTTAAGTCACTCGAAGTTGACGAGCGCGCTCTGCAGGCAGAGCGTTCGGAGTTGCGTGCCCAGCTGGCCGATTACGAGCGTCGTATCATGCGCACGCCGCAGGTTGAGCGCGAAATGGCTGCGTTGTCCCGTGAGCTGAACTCAGTATCGAATAGATATTGGGTGCTTCGGGATAAACAGTTTGGCGCCGAGATGGGTCAGAATCTGGAAATGCAGTCTAAGGGTGAGCGTTTTGCGTTGGTTGAGCCGGCCGCTGTGCCGTTAAAGCCATTCGCGCCGGACCGGCTTGCGATTGTATTGCTTGCAACACTGATCGGAGTGGTATTTGGCGTTGCTGTGACTCAGGTAGCAGACGCCCTCGACCGTTCGATATATAACAGTTCAACGATTGAGCAGATTCAGGGAAGTCCGCCAATTATTGAAGTGCCGCTAATTATGGCGCCCGGAGAGGGAATCCGCGTCGTGACACCGAAGATGATCGTATTGGGTTCGATTCCGGTCGTTATCGTCACGTTGTTGGTTGCTGTGCACTTATTGATTAAACCCCTCGATGTTTTGTTCTTTGCGTTAATGAGAACACTCGGGCTTTAAGGGTATAGGGTAGAAAATTCATGGAGCGAATTCGTCAGGCATTGGAACAGGCCGAGATTGACAGGCAGAAGGCCGGTGTTGGTAACCGTCCGGTTGCTGCCGGGCCTGTAGCCCCGCTTACTAACGGGTCTGCTCCCGTGGCAGAGAAACCCGTGGTTGAGTCGGGCGGCGCGAGAGCGACCGCCGCGTCACCCTCTGCTTACGTTGCTCCGCAGGACATCGATTACACCCGCACCCGCTGTATTAATATTAGTAACAAGACTCTGCTCGACAACCACATCGTCGCCGGGTTGCCGGGTCATGAATTGCAGGACACCTACCGTATGTTGCGTACGCGCATCATGCGTGAAATGCAGGCCAACGATTGGAACATGATTATGGTCACGGGTGCTCACCAGGGTGCCGGTAAGTCGATGACGGCTATTAATCTGGCCGTGGCGATGTCGATGGATATTAACCATACCGTGTTGCTGGTGGATGCCGACCTGCGCCAACCCAGCCTGCATGAGTACTTTAATTTCCGCCCCGAGACAGGCCTGAGTGATTACCTGCTTCACGGTGCGCCGGTCGAAGACATGCTGTTTCACCCGAACGGTCTTGATCGATTGGTCGTTTTGCCGGGCAGGGAACGGGTGGAAAATTCTGCCGAGATGCTCGGGTCGCCACAAGCCGGCCGCCTTGCTGAAGAGCTGAAGACGCGCTATCCCGATCGCATTGTTATTCTCGATGCTCCGCCGGTGCTGAGTTCTGATGACGTGGTTGTAACAGACCGTTATGTTGATGCCGTGTTGTTGGTGGCCGAGGCAGGCGTGACTCAAACGGACGAACTCGAAGAGAGCTTGCGTGTCCTCGGCAATGTGCCGGTGCTTGGCACGGTCCTCAATAAAGCGCCGAAAGTTAAAGCGAAAGCGCGTTATTAGGTAGCGCCAGTCCCATGTATGAAAAGTACTATGGTTTTACTGAAAGGCCGTTCGCGTTATTGCCCGACCCGGCTTTTCTGTATCTGTCTCAGGACCATGGTATGGCGCTTACGCTACTGCGCTATAGCCTGATGAATAAGCAAGGCTTCACCGTTATCACGGGTGAAGTCGGTGCCGGCAAAACCACGTTGATCAACCGGTTGCTCAGTGAGATGAGCGACGATCTGACGGTTGGGCTTATTAACTTTACTCACAATGCGTTCGGTGAACTGTCTGAGTGGGTGTTGATGGCTTACGGCCTCGACTATAAGAACAAGAGTAAGGTCGAAATCTACGATACGTTTGTTTCGTTCCTGATTGAGGAGTATCGCCAGGGCCGGCGCGTTGTGCTTGTTATTGATGAAGCGCAGAACATGGAGCCCAAAGTGCTGGAAGAGGTTCGCATGTTGTCTAACGTGAACGCTCAGAAAGACTATCTGTTGCATCTGATTCTGGTTGGACAGCCTGAACTGCGCACGATGCTGCAGCGTCCTGAATTGCGTCAGTTAACGCAGCGGGTGTCGGTGTATTACCACGTCGGCGAGTTGTCCTTGGTTGAGACGATTGCTTATGTGCATCACCGGCTGGAATGCGTCAGCGGGTCACCGGAGGTCTTCACCGATGAAGCGATCGAGATGATCTGGCAAGCCAGTTCGGGTGTGCCCCGGGTTATCAACACGCTGTGCGATCTGGCGTTAGTTTATGGATATTCTGCGGGCAGTCCGCAAATTACCGCTGGGGTTGCCGGCGAGGTTCTGGCAGACCGCAGTAAAATGAGTCTGGTTCCGGCTGACGGTCCTGCGCCGGATGTGCAGCCTGAACTCAAAGCAGTGCCGGATGCGCCTGAAAGCTTTTAGCACCGCGTCCACCGCACCCGGGTCATACGGATGAGTGCAAGCAACGAAAAACAGTTTCTGATTCCTAGCCCTACAGAACAGTTTCTGTTGGTGGCGGCCGGCTGGGCAGGCTTGTGCCTGCTGATCATGCTGTTTAGTGAGCGTTTCTACTTTACGTTGCGGCGGCTCAGCCGCACTGTTGCAGACTTGCTGTCCGGTGGGGATCTCGCGTCATTCGTTCCCATTATTCTGGTTGTCGGTGTGCTCGGTCTCGCTGCGTTTTTCTCTGCGTTCGCCCGCTGGGAAAAGGGCTTTCTTGTTGCGTTGCTGGTGTCGTTTTCGTTTGCCGATTCCACCTGGTCTGCGGGCCATTATCTGGCGTTTCTGGTTAAGTACATGGCCATTATTTACCTCGGTGCGTTCGGGGTATTTTTCGTGTTGCGCAACTGGAACCGCGTGCACAGTCCGGTGCACTGGCTCGCGATTGCCTACTGTTTGTGGATTGCCACAAGCGCGTTCTATTACGGCGGACGCATTAACGATATCTGGTATCTCGGAACCCAGTTCACCCTCGTGATTGCGTTTGGTATTGGCTGGATGAGCCGTATTGATACCCAGGAAAAGCTGATGGACTTCAATGTTCTGCTGGCGTACACCGCGATGGGTATTACGCTGCTGCATATGATCAGTCCGGTGGTTGCTCCGAAAGTATTCGATGGCGGGCGCTATATTTCGCAGTTCACCAACGCTACAGGGTTTGCAACAACCTATGTGTTGTTCGTGATTTCCCTGGTGTGGCTGTTTTTGGCGCATCCGAAAGAATCGGTACAGCGTGCCGGCGCGGCGTTTGCGCTTGCCGGCGTTACGATGATTTTGTTGTCGGGTACTCGCAATGCCACTGCGGCTCTGGCTATTGCAATCGTGTTCCTGAGTGTCGTCTTTCGTTCGAAGCTGATTTTCTATGCCTGTGGAATCGCCGGCTTTGCCGGTGCGGTATTGTTTTTGCTCGTTGGTGATAATGACGCCGTGACCAACATCAGTGACCGGCTTGGCAGTGTCCGCAACACGCGACTCGAGTTATGGGAAGTGTATATCGCATCGACCTTTGATCGACCCATCATCGGGTGGGGCGTTGATGGACAGACCGGGGCTTTCTACGGTTTGCGTGCGCAGGCATTTGCTGAACGGTTTACCTCGAGAGGGTTTGCGCCTGGCGTGCACAATGCCATTCTGGGGCAGATCGTCCGGTTCGGGTATATCGGCATGGCGCTCTTCTTATCGATGTTCGTGTATGCATTCTGGCGCGCAAAAGAAATATTGCTCGACAAAGGTGTGCCACAGTCATTGAAGGTCGCGTATTCTTTGCCCGTCGCTATTCTCGTGACGCTGTTTCTCGAAGGGGCATTCGAAGATAAC
The DNA here is from genome assembly GCA_964384295.1 of uncultured Chromatiaceae bacterium. Lineage (GTDB taxonomy): Bacteria > Pseudomonadota > Gammaproteobacteria > Steroidobacterales > JABIQA01. The sequence continues at coordinate 9,662 of CAYLLI010000029.1, read as the reverse complement.
TTTGCTACCACACGTGGTTCGGTTGTGAATGTGTTGTTTGCCACGATGGTAATTCTGGTGGTTAACTTCGCCGACAAAATTAAAGAGAAGATCGAAGCTGGTCAGTTGTCACCCGACGAGCTTGAAGAAATTAAGCCGCCTGAGCCGCCTAAGAAGCTGGTTCGAATCTGATCCGGATACTGTTTCATGGACGTAATGGTGAATGCGACCACTCTGGTCAAAGGCGGAGGCGTACAGGTCGCTACATCGTTTGTCGTCGAAGCCGAGAAGGCTGCAGCACCGGATATTACCTGGCACTACGCGTTGTCTGAGCAGATTGTTGCTGAGCTCAAAGTGCTTGGTGTGACGCCACAGCATCTTCACGTTTTTTCCACATCGCCGGCCAGAAGCAAGCAGGCGCGACAGCAGGTGTCGGAGCTTGAAGAGCGGCTCGCGCCTGACGTTGTATTTTCTGTGTTCGGGCCTGCTTTTCTGAAGTTTCGCTCACCGCATCTGATGGGGCTGGGCAACGGCTGGATTACTCACTCAACCCGCCTCGCGTTTAAATCTTTGGGAGGTGTTGTTCAGCAGCTAAAGCAGTTTGCCGGCGCCTGCTACAAAGGCTATTGGGCGCGACAAGCCGATCGCTGGGTTGTCGAAGCCAGTAACTCGCGTGACGGAATGATTCGCCGCCTGCACGTTAAGCCTGATGCAGTTGCCGTGGTGCCGAACTCCTGTGCGGCGCTTTTTGCTGAAGCGCAGGTTCCGGATGCCGCGTTTCCTGCACCGGATGTAACAGTCAGGTTGTTGTACCTTTCAGCGTGGTACGGGCACAAGAACATTCAGAGTATTCCGTCGGTGGCTGCAGCTCTTAAGCAGTTAATGCCGGAGCGCGATGTTCGCTTTGTTATTACGGTGCCTGACGATGAGCCCGGGCTCGCTAAGCTGTACTCAGAGGCCGACAGACTGGGCGTGACGGCATGTATTGAGAACCGTGGTCGCGTTCCTCTTGCCCGGGCGGTTGAGCTGTATGCGGAAGCTGATGCGTGTTTTATGCCATCCCTGCTCGAGACCTTTTCAGCGAACTATCCTGAGGCAATGTCGACCGGCCGACCGTTGATCGTGTCGGATCTCGATTTTGCGCATGCGATCTGTGGTGACGCCGCCACGTACTTTGCGGCCACCGAGCCGACCGCGGCAGCTCAGGCGATTCACGATTTATTGACTGATCCGGACCGCTGGCAAGAGTTGATCCGTAACGGTCGTGAAAAAGTGGCTGCATTGCCGTCGCCCGCTGACAAATACGCGGAATATGAGCAATTAGTCCGGCAAACCGCCGTTTAAGTCATTGATATATGGAAAATAGCGCTGTGATGTCGGCGGTCACTAGGGCAAAATATTCGCAGGCTTTGTGGGGAGCTCAGAAAATACGGTTTCTGCGACAACTCAGCGCGCTTTCATGAAGGCGCGCTGCGTGAGCTTGTGATCAACTTAACAATAAGAAATTACAGCTCGGAATAGAATCGTCACTTGGCTGACCACACTTAAACTTTCAGAGGCCCGTCGCGGGCGAACACAGGTACATGAAACAGATACTCCAGGATTTGAAAAAAGGCGACACCAATGTTGTGGATGTCCCGCCGCCCAGCCTTAAACCCGGTCATGTATTGATCCGTACTTCGTTGACTCTGATTTCGGCGGGTACCGAGCGCATGTTGGTTGATTTCGGGCGTTCGAATTACATCGATAAGGCCCGACAGCAGCCGGATAAGGTTCGCATGGTGCTCGATAAGGTAAAGACTGACGGACTTGCGCCGACGGTCAGAGCGGTTAAGAGCAAGCTCGATCAACCGCTGCCACTGGGTTATAGCAATGTCGGCGTGGTCATTGGTCTCGGCGAGGGCGTGACCGATCTGTCCATCGGTGACCGCGTTCTGTCGAACGGTAATCATGCCGAGATCGTCTGTGTACCGCGCAACCTCTGTGCCCGGATTCCGGACGGCGTGTCCGACGAAGCGGCCAGCTTTACTGTGGTTAGCGCTATTGCGCTGCAGGGCATTCGCCTGCTGCAACCGACGCTCGGTGAGAACATCATCGTGACCGGTCTCGGTTTGATCGGCCTGATTGCGGTGCAAATTTTGCGTGCTAACGGCTGCAATGTTTTGGGCGTGGACTTCGACTCAGAGCGGGTAGCACTGGCGCGAGAGCTTGGCGCAACGGCTGTCGACTTGTCGAAAGGCGAGGACCTGCTGGAGGCTGCCAACAGTTTTTCAGGGGGGCTTGGTGTTGATGGTGTTTTGCTGACAGCAGCGACTAAGAGCAATGAGCCGGTGCATCAGGCAGCTCAGGCCTGTCGCCAGCGCGGACGAATTGTGTTGGTCGGAGTTACCGGCTTGAACCTGTCCCGCGAGGATTTTTATGAGAAAGAGCTAAGTTTTCAGGTGTCCTGCTCGTACGGGCCGGGCCGTTACGATCCGGCCTATGAAGACGAGGGGAATGACTATCCCTATGGTTTGGTTCGCTGGACTGAACAGCGTAACTTTGAGGCGGTACTGAACCTGCTGGCCGAAGGCCGTTTGCAGGTGGATGACATGGTGTCTCATCGTTATCCGATTGAGGATGCCGCCGCTGCTTACGACGTGCTCGCAAATGGCAAACCCATGGGAATGGTGCTGCAGTTCCCGACGCCGGACGATCCGGCGGCACCGATTACGCAGGAGCAGCGAACCATTTCGTTGAGCGATGCTCAGCCAGCGGCATCTGCCGCGAACATTGGCATGATCGGTTCCGGCAACTACGCCTCGCAGATTTTGATTCCGGCCTTCAAGAACGCCGGTGCAGGACTGGTCAGTCTGTGCAGTTCCGGCGGCGTGAGCAGCGTGCACTCGGGCAAAAAGTTTGGTTTTCAGGCCGCGACCACGGATGCCGACGCATTGATCAGCGACGCGGCTTTAGACACCGTAGTAATTGCGTCGCGGCACGATTCGCACGCCAGTTATGCAGCCCGCGCGCTGGAGCTCGGTAAGCACGTGTTTGTGGAAAAGCCGGTTGCACTCACGCGGGATGAACTGGCTGACATTTTGAAATCCTATGAAAAGGCACGCAGCAACGGTTCTGCACCCATTCTGATGGCAGGCTTTAATCGTCGTTTCTCGCCATTGGTGGTGAAGATGAAGAGCCTGATGGACGCGAAGCCGGACCCGAAGGCCATTATCGTGACAATGAACGCTGGCAATCTGCCGGATGACCATTGGTTGCATGATCCGAAGGTGGGTGGCGGCCGTATTGTTGGTGAGGCATGCCACTATGTCGATCTGTTGCGTCATCTGGTTGGTGCACCGATTTCCAGCGTTCAGGCAACGCAGATGGGCAATGCCCCCGGCGTTGTTATTCGCGAGGATAAAGTCAGTATCACGTTCGGGTTTGAGGACGGTTCTTTAGCAACCATTCATTACTTCGGTAACGGACATCAGTCGTTCCCGAAAGATCGCGTTGAAGTATTTTGCGGCAACAGCGTTTTGCAGCTCGACAACTACCGGACCCTGCAGGGCTTTGGCTGGCCGGGATTCAGCAAGATGAAAACCAAGTCACAGAACAAGGGCAACGCCGAATGCGCTGCGGCCTTTGTAGCCGCGATTAAGTCCGGCCTGCCTTCACCAATTCCGCTTGATGAAATTGTTGAAGCCACAGAACGCACGCTGGATGTCGTCGATGCGCTGAACCCTTCGACGCAGGACGGTGACGCCTAGCGTCGCAGGTGAACACGTGGAAACTCCCCCGCAATACAACCTGGTAAGGGATTTCGGACTGTATTTTCGTACGGTCAGGCATCTGAAACCATCGCAGTTCTACTATCAGGTCGTGCGGCGTTTTCTTCCGTCCCGGGATTTCGAGTCGCTGACGGCTGTAGCCGTTAATCGCGGGATTAACTCAGCACCATGGATGGTGGTCCCTCAGCCCGGCAACCTCGGCAACGAGTTTCGTTTTATCAATGAAACGCGTCCGTTTGACCCGGCTGCGGTCGACTGGGTGTGCGCCGATGAGAAAAAACTGTGGCGTTACAACCTGCACTATTTCGACTTTCTGCATTGGGATTGCTTTAGCGATGAGCTAAAAGCCACGCTGATCGATAGCTGGATCGACAGCTGTCCGATGAATCAGTGGATCTCCTGGGACCCGTACGCGGTCTCCCTGCGCATCGTAAACTGGATTAAATACTTCGATGCGTTTCCGGAAGGCCGGGCAATTCCACAGCGGTGGCTCGACAGCTTGTTGACTCAGGCGAGTTGGCAAGTCGACAACATGGAATACCAGATTCTTGCCAACCATCTGATTAAAAATGCCAAAGCGCTGGTGTTTGCCGGTGTGTTTCTTAACGGCAAACAGGCAGAACGCTTCCTTGAGTTAGGTTGCCGGGTGATGCGGGAGCAGCAGGTCGAACAGTACATGGACGATGGCGGGCATTACGAGCGCAGTCACATGTATCACCTGATTGTTACCGAAGATTATCTCGACCTGTTGAACCTTGCCGAGACAAATGCTCTGCCATTTTCCGCGGATGAGCTTGCTGCAATCAGAAAGACCACCCGCAGTGCGATGGAGTACTACGTCGATCTTTGTGCTGCCGATGGTGAGTTGCAGCTGTTCAACGATTCAACCTTTGGTATCACCGTCGACACAGCAACGTTTCTTGCCTACGCGAGGCAGGTATTGAAAGAGCCCGTGCCTGAGCCTGACGGAGAGCTTCGCGTCGTCGACAAGTCGGACACGGGTTACTACGGTTATCGTCAGGCAGGAGACAGCCTGTTGATTGACTGCGGCGCTGTCGGGCCGGACTATCAGCCGGGGCATGCGCATTGCGATGCGCTGAGTTTTGATCTTTGTATTAAAGGCCGCCGGGTCATTGTCGACAGTGGCAACTTCACCTACGAACACCTGCCGGTGCGTTATCAGAACCGTCGTACCGCTGCGCACAACACTGTCCGGGTGGACGGCGAAGAGCAATCTGAGGTGTGGGAGCGATGGCGGGTCGGCCGTCGGGCATACCCGATCTTTGCCGAGCTGACAGAGTTAGGTCATGACGGCCTGCGGTTTGTCGGGGCGCATGACGGGTATCGACGACTGCCCGGCAAGGTGGTTCATGAACGGCAGGTGGATATCGAGTTTGAAGGTGTTTGGCGGGTTACTGACCGAATGCAGGGTTCCGGTGAGCATAGGCTCGAGAGCTATCTGCACCTCCATCCGGACGTGCGGGTTGAGTTTGAAAACTCAACGATAGCAATACTGACCAGTGATGCCGGACCTTTGGCGAAAGTTGAAACCGCTGACGGTGTTGCTCTTGAGGCGGAGCCCGGTCAGTGGTGTCCGGAGTTCGGGCTGGCTATTGATAACACCGTGTTGGTTATGCGGCAATCGGCCACGCTGCCCTGCGAGATGGCGTACACGATTTCTAAACTTTAGGTTGATAGGCTACAGCTGGCTGATTGGCATGCCTGCTTTTACTGATGGCGGATAGATTTTGAAAATATTGTTTTTGACGCACTACTTTTACCCTGAGGTAAACGCTCCCGCGGCGCGAACTCTTGAACATTGCCGCGCATGGGTTGATGCAGGTCATGAGGTTACTGTAGTCACCTGTGTCCCTAACCATCCTAAAGGGGTTATTTATTCAGGCTATAAAAATGCGTTGTATCAGTCCGAAGTGAAAGACGGCATCAAGGTCTACCGGCTGCTGACCTGGGTGGCGCCGAATGCCGGTTTCCTGAAACGGGTCTGCAACTTCCTGACCTATATGTTCATGGCAATTTTCGCTGCGCCTTTCTTGCCGAAAGCGGATGTTGTTGTTTCAACCTCCCCGCAGTTTTTTGCCGGGCTTGCCGGTTATTTTGTCAGCCGGTTGAAGCGCGCCCGCTGGGTACTGGAGATTCGTGACCTTTGGCCGGAGTCGGCAATCGCTGTGGGTGCGATTAAGAATGAGCGGTTGGTAAAGGCCACCGAGGGGCTGGAAACATTTATGTACCGGCAAGCCGACGCCATTATCTCGGTAACAGATTCTTTCGTCACTCATATTGCAGGTCGTGGCGTCCCTGAAAGTCGTATTCACGTTATTAAGAACGGCGTAGATCTGGCCTTCTACAACCCCGATGTCCCTAAAGATGCTGCGGCTGTGGACGAGCGACTGGAAGGCAAGTATGTCGCCGCCTACGTGGGTACTCACGGAATGGCTCATGCGCTGCACACTATTCTAGAGGCGGCCGACCGCCTGCGGGACCGGGATGACATTGTTTTCCTGATGGTCGGTGACGGCGCCGAGAAAGAGCGATTAGTCAAATTGCGTGACGACATGCAGCTCAATAATGTGGTTATGTTGGATCAGAAGCCGAAAGATGCCATGCCGGCAATTTGGGCGGTGACCGATGTCAGCCTGGTTTTGCTGAAGAAAGAAGACCTCTTTAAGACGGTATTACCGTCGAAAATCGTCGAAAGTATGGCGATGAAGCGCCCTATTGTGCTGGGCGTGCAGGGTGAGGCTGAAGCAATGGTGAAAGACGCCGACGCCGGAATCTGCATCGAGCCGGAAAATGCCGAACAGTTGGCAGACGCGGTTGTTAAACTGGCTGATAATTCGGAGCTGGCTCAGGGGTTTGGGGAGCACGGCAGACGGTTTGTGGAAGACAAATTTGACAGACGGAAGCTCGCCTGCGTGATGGAGAAAATTCTCCTCGGGCTGGTGGGCGAAAGGGCAGACTAAGATGTCGGATACGACAATGTCAGTAGCAGAAGGAAATAGCAGCGAACAGAGTTCCTGGCTTGCTGTCGGCGCGGCAGTGATTGCGCTGGCTGCGGTAGCGTTTTTATTCCGCGACGCGCTGTACCTGATGGAAAACTGGTGGTCTGAGAAAGAAGAATACAACCACGGTTATTTGATTCCTTTTGTCGCTGCTTACCTGTTGCTGCTGCGGGCAGAGGCGTTTAAATCATTGCGCACCGAAGCGTCATGGTTTGGCGTTGCGATTGTCGTTGCCAGTGTGTTCGCCTACGTTTTGGGTGAGCTGAGCGCCGTGTACGTGATTGGTCAGTACGGTTTTCTGCTGGCGCTGTGGGGGCTGGTTGCGACGGCTACCGGCTTCAAAGGACTGAAACTGTTTTGGGTGCCGTTGCTGTATTTGGCATTCATGATTCCGTTACCGAATTTCCTCTATAACAACCTGTCCAGCGAGCTTCAGCTGGTCTCCTCTCAGTTGGGCGTATTCCTGGTCCGTGCCGCCGGTATCAGCGTTTATCTGGAAGGCAACGTGATTGATCTGGGCGAGTTCCAGCTTCAGGTAGTTGAGGCCTGCAGCGGACTGCGCTACCTGTTTCCTTTGATGAGCTTTGGCTTCTTGTGTGCCAGCCTTTATGTAGGCAAGACCTGGCACAAAATCGTGCTGTTTTTGTCGAGCATTCCGCTGACTATTTTCATGAATAGCTTCCGGATCGGAGTGATCGGTATTCTGGTCGAGCACTACGGTATTTCGATGGCGCGCGGTTTCTTGCACGACTTCGAAGGCTGGGTCATTTTTATGGCTTGCGTGGGCTTGTTGTTCCTTGAGATGGCGGCGTTTGCCAAATTCAGCGGACGGAAACTGATTGACGTATTTGCGGTTGACGTGCCGCCTTTGAACGAGTTTCTGAATTTTGTTCCGCGGGGCAAGGTGCCGGTTCAGGTATGGGCGGCTATCGCCGTTCTGCTTGCTGCCTGTGCGTATTCTTTGACGCTGGAATCAAAGCAGGAGCAGGTGCCTCAGCGTCCATCTTTGAGTACTTTCCCGTTGCGAATTGCCGACTGGCGTGGCAATGAAACGGCAATGGAACAGGAATACATTGATGTACTGAAGCTGAACGATTACCTGCTGTCCAACTACTATCGCCCGGGTGATTCCGCTACCGTTGGTTTGTATATCGCGTACTACGACTCGCAGCGTAAAGGCGCTTCTATTCACTCACCGAAAGCCTGTTTGCCCGGCGGCGGCTGGACAATGGAATCGTTCGACGAGTATGCGGTTAAGGGAGTGGGCCCTGAAGGTCAGGACCTGATGGTGAATCGTTCCGTCATCGCGCTGGGCGAAGAGCGACAGGTGGTTTACTACTGGTTTGAACAGCGCGGTCGCAACCTGACCAACGAGTATCTCGTGAAATGGTTCATGTTCTGGGATGCGCTCACCATTAATCGCACGGATGGCGCATTGGTGCGTCTGACACTGCCGGTGCGTGATGTCGCCGATATTGATAAGGCCGATGAGCAGTTGGCTCAGTTCCTGCGCGACACCTATCCGAAGATTAATTATTTCATTCCGCAACGAAACACTCCGATGCAGGAGCAGAATAACTAGCGGAAGCCGGTCGCTGACTATTTGCTATCGGAATACCCGGGAACAATTACTGAGACAAACGGAACAGTACTATGCCTTCGATGATTCATCTGATTGCGGCTGCGCGCCCGAACTTTATGAAAGTTGCGCCGCTGTATCACGTACTTAAAGCAGCGCCGGATTTCGATGTGAAGCTGGTTCATACGGGTCAGCATTACGACGCCAACATGTCCGATGCCTTCTTCGAAGATCTGGGTTTGCCGCGTCCCGATTATCATCTTGAGGTGGGCAGCGGTACCCATGCCCAACAGACCGGCAATGTGATGATCAAGTATGAAGAGGTCGCGATGGCTGAGCGGCCCGACTGGACGGTTGTAGTGGGTGATGTTAACTCGACGGCGGCTGTTGCGATGGTCTGTGCCAAATTGCACATTCCTGTCGTGCATCTTGAGGCCGGATTGCGCAGCGGCGACCGCAGCATGCCCGAGGAGATAAATCGACTGGTGACCGACGCAATCAGCGACTTGTTATGGACTCCGTCGCCTGATGGTGATGAACACCTGGCGGCTGAAGGCGTCCCCGCCTGGCGCGTTGAGCGTGTCGGCAACATCATGCTCGACTCTTATGAGCTCATGCGGGCCAATATCGATGCCGATACGACGATGCAGGATTTGAATCTGACGCTCGGTAAATACGGCGTTATGACGTTGCATCGTCCTTCCAACGTTGACGATGCGGCGACTCTCGGGTTGCTTGTCGATGAGTTGGAAGCCGTGTCTCAGTCTATTGACCTGGTTTTTCCGGTTCATCCGAGAACCCGCGGCAATCTGGAGAAATTCGGGCTGCTTGAGCGGGTCGAAAACATTGCCGGCATTCAGCTGATCGAACCATTGGGTTACGTGCAGTTCATGAATCTGGTGAAGTCTTCAGCGCTCGCTATTACCGATTCGGGAGGGCTGCAGGAAGAGACCACCTATCTGGGTATTCCATGTCTTACGTTGCGACCGAATACAGAGCGTCCCGCTACGATTACGGAAGGGACCAACAAGCTGGTTAAGCCAGAGAATCTCTCTGCCGAGGTGAGCAAGGCTTTATCAGGTGACTGGCCTACCGGTCAGCGCCCGGAGTTGTGGGACGGACAAACGGCTGACCGCTGTCTTGAAAGCTTACGAGCCTGCATCGCGGCCGGAGCTGACAATCTGGAGAATCGCTAGCTAATACACTTGCTGTGCCTGAGCGTCAGGCATAGTCTGTAAGAATAATCCGTGCTGTTGTGAGGGTGGTTTCACCGCAGCATGCAGTTACTAAGGGGTAAGTTAGGCATGATCAATT
>CAYLLI010000028.1:0-16729 GCA_964384295.1 uncultured Chromatiaceae bacterium | reverse complement strand
ATGGCTTGCCTGAAGCACATCCGCCGTATGACGTCTGGTGCACCGCCGACGATCAGTACATCTGGCTTTGTGGCGGCGTGGCCGGCTACATGCAGACCTGGTACGAATTGGTCGAACTGGAAATCGACAACGCCTGATCGCATGCGTCATGTATTAAAAAGCCCTGCTCGTGGAAACGGGCAGGGCTTTTTTCTTGTGTGAAAGCAGGGCGGGTTAATCCGCAGAGGCAGCCGCCGGTGCGGGCTCCGTGACTTCGCTCTCAATCAGCTCGATCCATTCGCCGGAAGGGCCCAGCACCAGGCCAGCCTGACGGCCGTCGTAAGGCGCGACGCTGACGGCCCTTGGTTCGCTGATCCAGCGGGCGCGAACCAGATCAAGTTCATTGGCAGTAAAGCTCACGCTGGAGATGCCCGGCGGAATCTGTCCGGGCGCGGTTTGTCTGGGGCGGCTCCACTTTTTGTACTCGTCGAGCTCAATCATTGAACCTGTTGGCAAGGGTACGATAGACAGCGGATACATCGTGTCGAGCGGCTTATCATTGAGCCGGGAAATCGTTGTAATAGCGTATTCCTGAGCCGGAGCGACCGGCATGTCGAAATTGCTGCTGAAGTAGTTCTGCATGTCGCTCATGCTGGGTCCGCCATTGACGACGATAAACGAACGGCCGACAAACGTATCCGGGTACTGGCTCACCTTGCTGCCGCCGGCGGGGCGGGTCATGTAGATGATCTCATTACCCGGACCGCGTACCTGCATCACACGGGGTGAGCCTTCCGTCGGGTACAGGTCCTTCGGTGGGCCGATGACTTCGAACGGCGAATCTTTTAAGTGTTCGACAAGCGCATCGGGGTTATTAACCACCAGCTCAAAAGCATTCCAGCCGTGCGTCTGCATGGGCGCATAGGAGTCATTGGGCGTCATCTCGACAAAGCGCAAATACACCGGTGTCATTTTCTCCGGGCGCATGAGTACGAAGTTGTTGGCCGCCATGTCAGGGGCCTGCCACAGGTCTGCCAGTTCTTCGCCGACGGCGCCGCTGGCAACAGTCTGATAGCCCAGATACTCCTCGTACGCGCTTTCCACGGTATTCAGATTGCTGACTGCAATAGTAATAATTGCTATTTCTTTCAACATATTAAATATATCTCTTAATGTTATCTATAGATAATCTGAGGCCTTGCTGGCTGCGCGTTGCGACCTTCCCGCACCACCCGAGCCTAAGTTAGCACATGCATCCGGCAAACGTCGGACTCTGCTTCGGGCTGACAACCCGACTTGTCGCCGTTTGTCGACTTCTTTGCTGGTTGGTAGCGAGCCATTAATCGTTTATTGTTCGCGCTCGCTTCGGGAATTTATCGGGTTTCGTTATGACGCAAGTTTCTGCCGGCACGCAGGCTTATCGCTGGGTCGTGTTGCTGTGTTCTTTTTTGGTGCTGTTCGTGTCCAACGGCATGACGCTCGGCGGTATCGCCGTCTTTGATAATCAGTTGCTTGATGCGTTGCGCAGTGCCAGCGACTCGGATATCTCGCTCGGACAGCTGAAAGCCCGCGATGGCCTGATGTTCCTGACCGCCGGATTGCTGGGTATGGGTGCGGGCTGGCTCGCTGACAAGGTGGGCGTGAAACCACTGATTCTGGTGGGGCTGGCGCTGCTGGCAGCGGCAAACTATGCCTACAGTCAGGTCATCAGTCTCAGCAATGTGTATTTAATTCACGTGCTGCTGGGGCTGGTACTGGTTACCTGCGGCCTGATCGTCAACGTGTATCTGGTGTCCCGCTGGTTTGATAAGGGCAGGGGGCTTGCGATCGGCTTGATGCTTTCCGGCAGCAGCCTGGGCAATGCCTTTTTCCCGCAGCTTAATACCTGGCTGATTGATCTGGGCGGCTGGCAGCAGGCATTCCAATGGCTGGCTTTGATCCCGTTGGCGCTGATCCCGGTCGTGTTCTTCCTGGTGCGCTCGGCACCCGGGTCGTCAACCGCAGACAAGAGCGCTGCAGCGCCTGAGGCAGAATTGACCGGCTACAGCTTTGCTGAGGCGGTTCGCAGCCGGAACTTCTGGATTGTGGGGACCATGGCGTTCTGCACCTTCTATTCCATCCTCGGCATGAGCACGACCACGTTTAACTTCCTGAGCGCAGAAAACTACCCGCCGACAATTGCAGCGACGGGCGTGAGTATCCTGTTTATTGGCGGTCTGGTGGGCAAAGTCATCAGCGGCTATCTGGCCGAGCGGTTCGGTCGCAAACAGGTGTTGCTGGTGAGTCTCGGCTTGATGCTGACAGGCAGCTTCTCTCTGGTGGGCGCCGTGTTCTTCCGTGCGGAACTGTTTATCTGGGTTGGTCTGGTCGGCTTTGGTTTTGGCTGGGGCGGCATCTACACGCTTATTCAGCTGCTGTCCGCGGATTTATTCGGGCTGCGCTCGCTTGGCAAGATTCTCGGTGCTGTCAATGTACTGGACACGCTTGGCGGTGGCCTCGGACCCGTGCTTACCGCGGTATTGTTTGATCGCACCGGTTCGTTCCTGGTGTCTTTTGGTGTGATCACGGTATTGCTGGCTGTTGCAACGATTGCAGCAAGCCTGCTGCAAATGGACAAAGCGGCTTACCTGCAAACGGCTCAGACGAGCTGATCCAGGGCTTCAATGGTTCTGCAAAATGACGGCAATTAATCACAGGTTTAAACCCAGCGCCAGTCTCGATGATGTGCGCTATGAAATTCGTGGCCCGCTGGCGCATCGCGCGCACGAACTCGAATTCCAGGGCTACGACATTATCTCGCTCAACATCGGTAACCCGGGCCGGTTCGGCTTTCGCGCGCCCGAGACCCTGCGATTGGCGATGATTGAGAACCTCGGTGGCAGTGATGCTTACTGCCATCAGAAGGGCATCTTCCCGGCGCGGGAAGCCGTGGTGATGCAGCAGCAGGACCGCGGGATCATGTCCGTTAGCGCTGACGATGTCTTTATCGGCAACGGTGTCAGTGAGCTGATCGACCTGACGCTGCGCGCGTTACTGGACCCCGGTGATGAGGTTTTGATTCCGTCGCCCGACTATCCGCTGTGGACGGCGGCCGTTACGCTGAATCGCGGTAAAGCGATTCACTATCCTTGCTTGCCGGAGGCTGATTTTCAGCCGGACCTCGAAGCGCTGGAGTCCCTGATCACGCCGCAGACGCGTGCGCTGGTGATTATCAATCCGAACAACCCGACAGGCGCGGTGTACTCCCGTGAGACGCTGGCCCGAATGGTTGAGTTGGCGGAGCAACACGGCTTGATCATCTTCAGTGATGAAATCTATGAGGGCATGACCTACGAGGATGCCGAGTTTCATCCGGTCGCCCCGGTGGTCAGCAACACGTTGGTCGGCACATTTAGCGGCCTGTCGAAGGTCTATCGCGCCTGTGGTTATCGCGTTGGCTGGGTGAGCTTTGCCGGCGACAAAAGTGGTGCAGGAGCTTACCTTGAGGGGCTGGATACGCTGGCGTCGCTGCGGCTGTGCAGTAACGTGCCCGGGCAGTGGGCCGTGCAGACCGCGCTCGGCGGTTACCAGAGCGTGCAGGAGCTGGTTCGCCCGGGCGGGCGGCTGTTCGAGTCGCGTCAGGTGGTGATTGACCGGTGTGCAGAGAGTGATTTTCTGAGCGTCATGGCGCCGCAGGGCTCGATCTACGCGTTCATCGGTGTCGATAGCGACAAGATTCCCGGGTTTGACGATCATGAGTTTGCGTTGCAGCTGCTCGAAGACGAGCATGTTTTGATTGCGCCGGGCACCAGCTTTAACGTGGCGTACAAGAATCATTTTCGCATTACTCTGTTGCCGGATGCCGACACTCTGAGCGAAGTGTTCCTGCGAATGGAGCGCGTGCTGGCTCGGCTTTCAGTTAAATAATTACTTTCAATAGTTATTATAAGTTAATGTTTTATTAATGAATTCTGAGCTATTTTCCTTTCTCGAAAATGGCGGCACCGTCGTCACCGGCAACAACCGGCTGGCGCGTCACCTCATCCTGCAGTTCGGCCGCGAACAGCAACGCCGCGACCTTCCGGCATGGCTTGAACCCGATATCCTTCCCTGGTCGCTGTGGCTCAATCATCTCTGGAATCAGGCCCGACTCTCAGGCCGGATTGCCGACAAGACCCGGCTTCAGTTGCTCTCGGCGGCTCAGGAAAAGCTCGTCTGGGAGCAGGTCATCGCGGACTGCAGCCCACGGCACCCGACTGATAACCCGGCGACGATGGCGCGTTTGGCCAGTCGTTCCTGGGGCTTGATGCAGTCCTGGCTGCTGGATGTTGCGACTGTTACGGCGTCGGCCTATTCACCGGATCAACGGGCTTTTGCCGCCTGGGCAGCCGAATTTTCAGCAGTCTGCAGTCGCTCGGGCTGGCTGACCCGGGCGGAGCTGCCGGCCCAGCTAACGGGGCTGCTGGCCGAGAGTGGCTTGCCGTTGGCGGGCGAGTTGCGTGTGCTGGGCATGGACGACCTGAATCCGTCACAGCTGGCGGTTTTGCAGGCTTCTAAGAACGCCGGCGCCAACATCACATGGGAGCACCCTGAGCCGGTCGTGACTGAAGTCCGCAGTGCTGTATTTGCCGATGCCGATCAGGAGCTTGTTAGTGCGGCGCGCTGGGCAAGAGACTTGCTGCAGGCAGATCCTGACAGCTCCATTGCAGTGTTGATCCCTGATCTTCAGGAACGTGCGGCCGATGTGCGGCGGGTATTTCTTGACGTGCTGGTGCCGGATTGGCGCGAGACCACAGGCGCGTTTCTACCGCCGATTAATCTGTCGTACGGTCAGCCTTTGGTGGAACAGGGCATGATCAGTATGGCTTTGCGGTTGCTCGGCTTGCCGACGCGGTCGTTTGCGTTTGCTGAGATTAGTCTGCTGCTGCGCAGTCGCTATTTGAAGGGGTATGCCGATGAGCAGCTGGATCGGGCCGCTGCGGAACTGTACTTGCGCGGACAACCCATCGTTGAATTGCCGGCCGGAGCCATCGCTCACGCCGTCCGCGAGCATGCGCCCGGATTCGCTGAGCTGCTGACTGACCTGCCGCGGTGGAGCGACCGGGCCTTGCCGTCGGTGTGGGCAGAGCGGTTTAGCGGCCTCCTGAAACAGCTGGGCTGGCCCGGTGAGCAAAAGCCGCAGACAGCTGAGCAACTCGCGTTTAATAAATGGCAGCAACTGATTGACGAGCTTGCGGGTTTTGATGCGGTCAGCGGGCCTGTTAAAGCGTCGCGGGCGGTCAGTTTGTTGCGCAATTTGTGTGCTTCCGAACTGTTTCAGCCTGCCGGCAACCCGGATGCGGTTCAGATTATGGGCTTGCTGGAAGCCAGCGGACACACGTTTGATCACTTGTGGGTGTGTGGTTTGACGACCGACATCTGGCCGCAGTCTTCACAACCCGATCCGTTGCTGAGTTATCCGTTGCAGCGTGATCGCGGCATGCCCAACAGTCTGCCGGCTACCACTCATTCGTTCGCTGCCACGTTGATGCGGGCAACGCTGGCAAGTGCTCCTTCACCGGTTGTCAGCTGGCCGCGGTTTCGCGATGAGCAGGAGTTGCAGGCAGCGCCGTTGCCGGTTGAGTCGGTGATTCACTGGCAGCCTGAGCCGGACAACACCGCCTCTTATGAGCAACTGATTCTGGATGCCGCTGCTATCGATCGCGTTGCCGGAGATGACGATATTCCGCCGCCGGTGCCTGCGAACATCGAGGTTGGCGGTGGAGCGTCGTTGCTGGGACGCCAGGCAGTGTGTCCGGCGCGGGCGTTTATGGAGTACCGGATCGGCGCCCGCGAGTTGCGCGAGGCAGTGGCCGGTCTGGATGCAATGGCGCGCGGTGAGATGATGCATGAGGTGCTGGAGCGCTGGTACCGGGCGCATCCGGACAGTCTGACCTGGTCGACGCTGGAACAGAACCTTCGTGATCGAAAGCTCGCGGACATCGTTCAGGCCGTCATCGAGCCCCGGTTGCGGTCGGTTAAGGGGCCGCTTGCGATTGTGATTGCGCAGGAGGCGAAACGGCTGCAAAAAATGGCGGCTGAGTTTCTTGAGCTGGACTCGGAGCGGGTTCCCTTCACGGTGGAAGCAACCGAAGCGCCACGTGACATTGAAATTGAAGGTTTGCAGTTGCAACTGCGGCTGGACCGTCTGGACCGGTTAAGCAGCGGCGAGTCGCTGGTAATCGATTACAAGTCGGGTGCGCTTTCCGCGAAGCGCTGGTTGCCGCCGCGGCCTGCTGAACCGCAGCTGCCGTTGTACGCGGTCACCAACGGAGCCGACGGCATTGCGGTGGCCGAGGTATCCGCCAAGAACGTGAAGCTGACCGGTTGGTCGGATACGGAGATCGGCCACGCCGGGATTAAATCGGTAGAGACGCTGAAGCTGCAGTCCGAGACGTGGGCTGAGCTGGTCGATGACTGGCGGGACGCCTTTTCGATTCTGGCACAGGAGTTTCTGGCCGGTGATTTTCGCTTCAACACTGCGGACCTCGCGCTGGCCAAGGGTGAATTCGGGTTGGTGCTGCGCACCGCGGAGCTCGATGGGATAGCGGCTTCAGATGACGATATTGAGGAGGGTGCGTTCGATGAATGACGTTGCACTTCCCGTTGATCATCACGAGCGTGAACGCGCGCTGGACCCGCAGCAGTCGTTCATCGTGCAGGCGCCGGCCGGTTCGGGCAAAACGCATTTGCTGATTCAGCGCTTTCTCAGGTTGCTCGCCTGTGTCGACGAGCCCGAGCAGATTATCGCCATCACTTTTACCGTCAAAGCGGCAGGGGAGATGCGCGAGCGCGTATTGAACGCTTTGGAGAAGGCGCGCAACGGCGTTGCCCCCGAAGCACCTCACGAAGTCTCCATGGCCGAGCTTGCGACGGCGGCCGTTAATCGGGACCGCGAACGGGGCTGGGGCCTTGCCGAGTTTCCGGCAAGGCTGCGGGTTACCACGATTGATGCGTTGAACCGCCAGCTCAGTTCATCCGCGCCGCTGATTGCCGGCGGGTTCGCCTTAAACTCAATGGCCGGCGACAATGCGGGCCCGCTGTATCGCGAAGCCGCTAACCGGCTGCTCAACTGGATGGAAGACGACGGTCCGGTGGGCAATGCCGTTAAAGCGGTGCTCGCGCACCTCGACAACAATGTGGGGCAGTTTATTCGCCTGATTGCCCAGATGTTGGCGAAGCGCGAGCAGTGGTTGCCAATTCTCGGCGCAGGTGCATTAACCGCTGACAGCGAGTTGAACGAGCAGCGTGCTGAACTCGAAGCCTGTCTGGAAGAGATAATTGTCGATCGGCTGGAGCGAGTGCAGGGTTTGCTGCCGCTGAATATTGCGCAGGAACTGCCGGCGCTCGCGCAGTTCGCGGCCAATAATCTGGACGCTGTGGCAAAGCCGGCGGTTCAGATTGAGTGTTGGCGTGAGCGCGACGGGTTGCCTGATGCTTTGGCTTTCGAGCTGGAGTGTTGGCAAGAACTCGCCGGTTTGTTGCTGACCAAAGACAATACCTGGCGGAAAAGCCGCGGCATCACCAAAACGATCGGTTTTCCGGCCCAGACTGCCGAGAAACACGCGTTTATCGAGCTGCTAATTGATTTGCAGGCGTCAGACCCGGATGACCAGCTAAGGCTGGCTCTCGCCGAGGTTCGGCAGCTGCCATCGGCTACGATCGACGACGGCCAGTGGTCGATTCTGGAGCACCTGTTGGTGGTGTTGCCACTGTCTGTGGTTGAGCTGCGGAATGTGTTTCGTGAACGCGGCGAGGCCGATTTCTCAGAGGTCGCCATTGAGGCGCAGACAGCTCTCGGGCGCAGCGATGAGCCAAGTGACCTTGCCTTGGCAATGGACTGCAAGTTGCAACATATTCTGCTCGATGAATTCCAGGACACCTCAGTGTCACAGTATGAGTTGCTGCGTATGCTGATCCGTGGCTGGGTGCCGGGCGATGGCAGAAGCCTGTTTTTGGTCGGCGATCCGATGCAGTCGATCTATCGCTTCAGACAGGCTGAAGTCTCTAACTTTCTTGAAGTTGCCGAGCAGGGTATTGCCACCGGTGAAGGCTACTGGTTCAGGCCGGAACCTCTGCAGCTGAAGGCCAATTTCCGCTCGGCACCTGCCGTGATCGACTGGGTCAATCAGGCGTTCGAGCAGATACTGCCTGCCGAAGATGATGCGCTAACCGGTGCCGTTAAATTCTCGGCCAGTGTCGCCAGCAAGCCGGCGGTGGCCGACAGCGGCGTTTTCTGGAAGGTGATGCCGGACGACTCGTTTGAAACCGAGGCCGCGCAGGTTGTCGGTTTGATTGAGACGATTCTTACGGCGGGGAACGGTGAGGAAACCGTGGGCGTGCTGGTGCGCAGCCGCAGTCACGCGTCTGGCATCGCCAACCTGTTGCGCAGCCGGGGTATTCCGTTTGCCGGAAAAGGGCTGGAGTACATGGCGGACATCCCGTTGGTTCAGGACCTGCTGTCGCTGACCCGGGCCGTGCTGCATCCGCTGGACCGTCTTGCCTGGACGGCAGTGCTGCGTGCGCCTTGGTGTGGTCTGATGCTTGAAGATCTGCACAGTTTGCTCGCGTTCGACAGGAAAGCTGCGGTCTGGTCGTTGCTGCCGGATGCCACGGTGCAGGAGCGCTTGTCCGCTGATGGCGTGGCCCGCGTCAGTCGATTGATCGATGTGCTTCAGGCCGGCTTTGAACGTCGTGGTTGCATGCCGTTGTGCGACTGGATCGAAGGGTTGTGGCTCGCACTTGGCGGCCCCGCAGCCGCTCGTGAGGCCGGGGAACTAAAAGCCGCCCAAGCCTACTTCAGATTGCTCGAAGCTGAGACCGATGCTGATGATATTCCGGATACGGCCTCGCTCCTTGCCAGTCTTAAAGCAGAACCCGTCAGCTTCTCGAGTGCTGATGCCAGCGTTCAAATCATGACGATGCATAAGGCAAAAGGACTGGAGTTCGATCACGTCGTGCTGCCGTCGCTCGGTCGCAGAACCCGTCCGACGGATAAAGAAGTGCTTGGTTGGAAACAGATACTGCGGCCGGACGGTTCCCCGGGTTTATTGCTCGCACCCATCGAAGCGACCGGCGACGGTCCGGACCCGTTGTTCCGGTTTATTTCCGGCATTGATCAGGCACAGGAAATCGCCGAGCGATCCCGGTTGCTGTACGTTGCCGCGACGCGTGCACGACGCTGTTTGTATCCGTGTGTCTACCTGAAAGCTGATAAGAAAGGCGAGCTTGCGGGCTGGGTGTCCAGTTCGCTGGCCGCGTGCATGGAACCCGTCATGAGATCCGAGCTCACCGTTCCTGCGGCGGCAGAAGAGGGCGCCGAGGAAGTTGATGCGAACTGGCAACAACCCGATTTGCGGCGTTTTTCCACGGACTGGCGACCACCGCGCCCGGCAGTAGCGGTACAAGCTGCTACGCGCCACCCGATCGAGCAACCGGCAGAGCCGATCACGTTTGACTGGGCGAGTCCGCTGGCACGGGAGGTGGGCACGGTGGTGCATGCGTACCTTGAGCAGATGTCCGTGCAGGGCGTCGACGCTGTTGCTTACCCCGAAGCTGTCTGTCGGGCAATGCTGGCGGAACAGGGAGTGACGGGAGCTGAGCTGCGCGCCGGAGTGGAGCGGGTCAGGGCGGCGCTTGATAACGCGGTTAATGATGAGCAGGCCCGTTGGGTTCTGGATGCGGGGCACAGTGAGTCAGCGAGTGAACTGGCCATTGCTGTGACGGTTGACGGTCGTACCCAGAAGAAAATTATTGACCGGACGTTTGTGTCGAATGACGGCGAGCGCTGGATCGTCGACTACAAGACCAGCGTGCACCGCGGCTCTGATACCGAGGCATTCATCGACAATGAAGTGGTGCGCTACCGCGAACAGTTAGAAGGGTATAAGGCCGCAATTAAGGACGTGTATCCGGACCAGAACTACCCGGTCAGGCTCGCGCTCTATTTCCCCGGGCTTCGCGTATTTCGCGAGGTGGTTTAGAAACCACCCTTCAATTTGAAGTTATGTGTCCCGTCACGATCGGCCGGCGCCATGAAGTTAAGCCCTTGTGTCACCGTTTGAGGCGCATTCGCACGAGGCTTGATCTGTGTATCCAACGCGTATTGGTTCGGTGGCTCCAGTACGATGGTTCCTGATACCGCCAGCGGGCCTTCGGTGTCGCTGATTTCTCCGGTCAAAGGCTGTTCCGGGGTGATGTCGGGGTTGGCAAAGTTGACGGCGTAATCGCCCACCATTGCCATCGCATTGCTTCCCGGTTGCAGTGCCATTAACCCGCGGACGTTTAGTGATGCGATCAAGCGGGTAGGCCAGCCGTCTTTCACTGTCGCTTCGTCAACCGACAAGCTCATTTGGCCTGACAACGGTACGCCGGTGTTGCCGGTTAGTTGGTCCATCGAGGCGAACAGCATGGCATTCGAAACGCTGAGTGTGCCGCCGAGACCGGCACCGACGGTGCCCTCGAAATCGCCACCGGACCAGTTGGTGACGACATCCATGTTCAGGTTGCCTGTCAGCAATGCCGTCGGCTGCAACTGCCAGCGCGTGTTGTTCAATGCGAATCCGTTGACGAATATCCGTTCAGCGCGACCATTCCACAGAGTGCCTGAGATGCCGGAGCCGGCCAGCATGCCTGTCGGAGCTACAGCGAAAATAAGATACGCGGGTGCTAGAGCGGGCAACAGCAGCAGAAAAGACCCCGCGCCAACCAGTATCAGCCAGCTTCTGTTGGAGAGCTGCTGCAGTCGCAGCCGAAGGCCTTCAAGCACCGGAGCGCTCCAGCACCAGTGAACAGTTAATCCGTCCGGGCGGTCCCGACGGATCCACGCTGGCCGAACTGGCTTTGAGTCCGTAACCGGTTTGTATTTCTGCTAGCCAGGTCACCAGATCATCAAAGGGCGCGTTCTCAAACCGCAGCCGGACCGTGTTGTTGCCGTCGGGCTGGTTGCGTTTCAGGTATTGATTCAGCCCACGCAGTCTCGATGTCCGGTCGATCACGACAACAATCGACTGATCAAGACCCTGGACCGCGCCGGTTGCTGGCCCGGTTGTTCGGTTAGCTGCGCGCTGGCGAAGTTCTGCGAGCAAGGTTTGTTTTTCGACAACGCGTTGACTCAGTTTGGTCTTGCTGGTGTAAAGCGGGTTCAGCAGTAATAACCAGACAAGGGCTGCGGCGACAAACACGGCAGCGACAGAGACCATGATGCGTTCCCGCGGGGTCATTGCATTGACCCATGCATAAAAACGCGTTTTCAGTTCTGAACTTGTCACGCGCCGTTCACCTTCACTTGCATCCGTCCTTTAATGCCCGAGTCGCCCGGGTTTGCCGACTGAATGTTTGCGTTAAACGTGCCGCTGTCGTTGATGTTTTGCCGGAACTTATCGAGGTTCTCGACGGCAGGCGCCTGTAATCTGAGATCAATGACGCCGTTGCGAAAGTTCACGGCATCAACTTTGATGCCGCTGCTGTTATCGAGCGCATCGGCCAGCACGACGAGTGCCTGAACGAAACCGGGGCCGGTCGCGGCTGCGCTGGTCCCGCCGGTTTGCAGCCGGCTTTGCAGTTGACCCCACGGGTCCGGTGAGCCGGCAGCGCCCGGGAAAAGACGGGTCAGCGTATCGCTGGCAGCGTTGTCCAAAGCGGCTTCCTGACGGCTGAGTTGCCACACGGTAATGCCGTCGAGAGCAAGGCTGAGCAAGGCTGCCACCAACAACAAAGCGGCAGCATTTCGCCAGAAAGGCCACCATGCAAACATGTCCGTGCGCACACCGAATTCGCCCTGCAGCAGATTGATGCCCGGCCGTTGCATGATGTCCCCGGCAAGCTTGCCGATCCCGCCGTCAGCGATCAGTTTGATGTCAAGTGAGCTCACTTTGGCACGCAGCGGGTCCCAATGATCTTCATGAGTTGCGTTGGCACTCTCCGTGCAATAGATGATGAGAGGCTCTGTGTTCGCATCGCTATTGCCGCTTTTGTGCGAGAACCTGAGTTCGAGTACCGTCTCGAGTTCGTCCGGGTCGAAGACGCTGCTGGAACCGTTGGCTTCACGAACAATAAGCTGCTCGTCAGTGAGCCACATAACGGTGGTCGACGGTATGGTTGCGATCGCGTCGCTTTTCGAGAACACCGCAGTCGGGAAGATTCCCGCCGCATTGAGTTCCTGCAGATAGTTGTTGAACCTGTCGGTCTCGATCACCGCAACCTGAATGTTCTGCCCCGAGTTACGCTCGCCGATAGCGAAGTGGAGTGTCTCGACATCCTGAGCAAGCTGCTCTTCCAGTGCGAAGGGGAGCGCCTGAAGGATCTTTGCGGTGCCTTTCAGCGGTATGTCGGATTCGAGTCGCAGCACGTCGGTGGCAGGCAGCAGAACGGTTACCGGGCACCCTGTCGCCTGACCGGCCGCGTCAGCAAGCGCGCCGCTCGCGGGTTCCGATGTAATTGCACCGGAGCTGTCCGCTTTGACCCAGACCACGTCGGCATCCGGGTTTACAGGCAGTTTAATGACAAGAGTTTCGGTCATTGGCTTTAGCTTCGCGCAAATCCTTCCTGGTGTGGGTCAAGCCGGCTTCAGTAAACGCCGAAAAAGCGCACTCTTGGCACAATGCTGCCAACGGCGCCCTCTCTATCGAGCAGACTGTACATAGAGTAGCGGAAACTGCCAATGCTTATAATTGCTGTCGCGCCAAAGCATTCCGATCTGACGGTTAGATAGTTCCCCTCCAGAACTTGCGGGTCGACAACCGATTGCAGCGCCGACAGATCGACGTAGCCGTCGATTTCATCACGCTCTGCCATCCACTGGTCGACGTTGCCCGTTGTCACGTTCGCGTCGAGTGCCAGCAGCACCTGATCTTTGGCCGTGTTGATATTGATCGGGGTAATGTCGGCAGCGCCACACCAGCCCGGGGGCAGGGCGGTGATAAAGGGCTCCAGCGCGTCGTAGGTTTCCGCGTCAAGGCCTTCAACGGCCATCAATTCGCTGGCCGATGTCAGGTATCGGTTTGCGGCACGATGCGGCGGGTTTCTCGCGGTATAAACATCGTCTTCCGCTCCGGAAGCGCAACACACGTCCTGATCCGGATCAATCCAGTCGATCACTGCATCGGCGAGTTGCGGCTCCAGCGCAAGATTCTCGAGCAGGCGCGTGAATTGATCTCTTGAGACACGGTCGACCTGACCATTGCGATAGAGATTGTTAATGTTGAAACGACCCTGCAGATCTTCGATATAACCAATCAGGCTGCCTTCATCGAGTTCAAAGGGAACAGCATCTTCCGGTGCAACCGCCCACGGCTCGTTCAAATGATCGATGCTGTCTGCGTCCTGCCGGTCCTGCAGCATCACGTCCATCGCAAGGCTTTCCGCGGCCAGTGCATACTGCCGGGCCTGTTCCTGAGCGAGCATGCTCTCGGTGCGTCGGACCTGCAGATATTGATCCCACACCATTTCTGACGCGATCACAGTGGCCAGCGCAACAGCCAGAATCGCAGTCATCAGTGCGACGCCTTGTTGACGTCGAAGGGAGGTGGCCTGCTTCATCCGGCCACCTCGATCAGTCGTTCAATCGTGCCGGTGTTTTCAAGCGTGATGGTTACCCGCAATGCTTTCGGCCATTCTTCCGGCTGTCCGCCCGGGGTGACCGGGGGCCATTGAAGCTGCCATTGACCGCTGTAATCGAGATACTCAATCTCGAACTCCGTTACGCCTTCTAACAGTTCGGTGGTCACCGGTTCGTTGACCAGAGTCCGGTCGAGCACGTTCCAGTACTCCCTCACCAGCGTTGTGTCATCGAGACGATACTGAACGCGTTGCAGGGTTGCGCGCGGCAGACCGGCCGGATTGCGCCAGCCTGCCCGTGTGAAGCGCACTACATAGATGTCCTGGCCATCGGCCAATAGCGGAACTTCCTCACCTCTGCCGAGTTCATCACGCACCGCACGGGGGTGCATTTGGGCGAGATCAATCGTGATCAGTCGAACGGCCTTCTGAAGTTTATTCAGCTCATCAAGACTGGTCCGCGCCATCGTGCTTTGATCAATAACGGCGTTGAGCCCGCCGGTCGCGGCAAGCCCGATAATGGCAAAGATCGCCATGGCAACGAGCAGTTCAAGCAGTGTGAATCCTGACTCTGATCTCATTGCGTAATTCCGCCTGGAAGCTCGTTCGAGATTGCTGATCCGGGCATTACCGGGCCGTTGGTGCGGGTGCCGGCGATACCCCGAAAGCCACTGACAGTGGCAATGACTGACTCCGGCGCATCCGCACGATATACGGCAACATCGATGCGACGGAGGTTTTCGTACGGTGTTGTGGATATCGTGATGTCATACCCCCAGACCACCTTCGCCATTTCGAATTCGTCGGATGACTCGCCCGGCTCAGGGAACTCATCCCGCAGTCGTAGCTCCGTCAGCTGATTTGTAGCGACCCACGTTGCCAGCGTTTTTTCCTGCAGAAACAAACTGGAGGAGACCATCTGGTTGACCTGCATAAAAACGGCGCTTAAGCCGAGCGCAACGATGGCCATCGCGACCAACACTTCAAGCAGCGTAAAGCCCCGCGACAAGTCGTGCTTAGAAGTCATCGGTTTGCTCTGTGACGGTGCGTTTGCCATCTGCAGCGACCGTTAGTGTTGCGCCGACGTTTTCAAACTCGCGCCGAAAGCTGACTGAGAAGGGTGTGACCTCACCGCTCGACAGAATATAAATCTGCGGTGCGTAGTCCGCCTGGCGTTCGTTGTTTGCTGCGCGCCGTTCGTCGGGACGAGTTTCAAGCACGACCGGGCGCTCTTCAATCTGCAGCTCAAGTTCGATGTCGTCCTCTACAGTTCGGGGCAGGAACATCTCATCGTCCGTCATCGGCAACCATTCTCCTCGGGACGGTTCGTACACGGAAAACTCGTACTGACCCCGGTAGAACCGCAGACCCATCTCCTGACCGTGAATCATGCTTTCATCGCCGGCGAGCTCGATCAGCGCGGAAAGCCGCTCTGATTGGCGACGCGGACGATTATCGCTGGTGTCGATATTGATTGCGGCAATCGACACCAGAATACCGATGATGACGATAACGACGAGAATCTCGAGCAAGGAAAATCCCTGCTGACGGGGGCAGGGATGTCTGAGAGAAGCGGAGTCTGCGCGCATCACCGATAGGCCGAAGGGCGAGGTGTGATGTGAGCCTAGTTATTCAGGTTCCAGTTCCCGATATCCGCATCGGGCCCTTCGCCACCGGGTTGGCCGTCCCGGCCCAGTGAATAGATATCGATCGGACCTTTGTTGCCCGGCTGCAGATACAGGTAGGGGCGGTTCCACGGATCTTTCGGGAGTCGCGCCAGATAACCGCCTTCGGGCCACTTTGCTGCCGGGTTATTCGGGCGGGTGACCAGTGCATCCAAACCCTCTTCGGTAGTCGGATAGCGGAAATTGTCGAGTTTATAGAGCTTCAATGCGCTCTCGATCGCCCTGATGTCCTGTCGTGCGGCCACAACCTGCGCATCATCGATGCGGTTGATGACGCTAGGGGCGATCAGAGCGGCAAGAATCCCGAGAATCACTACCACCACCATAATCTCAATCAGGGTAAAACCCTGTTGACGGCTTGCCGATGCGAGTTGCCAGTTCCGGAGTGACGGGTTCAGTGATGTTGTCATGATTGTCTGTAGACCTTTTCGAGTGTCATTAGTATCCGCCTGAGCAGGCGGGGGCGTAACCTACCGCTTCAGTATAACAATCGAATAACAGCCTAAGGGTGAATCAGTATCTTGCCGGCACCATCTTGCCTATAATTAACCTTTACGGCGGCAACAAGCCGCTTCGGGGAGATGCCGCAGCATCCGTCTGTGAGTTTTAACATTATCAGGATCTATACATGAGCAACGCGTTTGAGCAGTTTTCTGTGGCGGGTCAGGTGGCTTTGGTTACCGGCGCGTCCCGCGGCATCGGAGCAGAGGTGGCGGACACACTGGGTAAAGCGGGTGCCAAAGTGATTGGCACGGCAACCAGCGAGTCAGGTGCGCAGGCGATCACCGATCGGTTTGCAGCAGCGGGCATCGAGGGGGAGGGGATTGTCATGGACATTGCCTCGCCGGAGTCGATTGATGCGGGCGTTGCTGCAGTTATCAAAGCGCACGGCCCCATCGGAGTCTTGGTCAACAACGCCGGCATAACCCGGGACAATCTTCTGATGCGAATGAAGCCTGAGGAGTGGAGCGAGGTTATCGAAACGAATCTGAGCGGCATGTTCTATGTGTGTAAGGCATGTCTGCGCGGGATGATGAAGGCCCGCTCCGGCAGGGTCATTAATATTGCTTCAGTCGTCGGTGTGATGGGCAACGCCGGACAGGCGAACTATTCGGCTGCAAAGGCAGGCATGATCGGATTCAGCAAGTCGATGGCCCGGGAAGTGGGTTCCAGAGGCATTACCGTAAACGTGATCGCTCCGGGCTTTATCCAAACCGCGATGACGGATGCGCTGGACGACACCGTGAAAGCCGGTTTGCAGGAGCAAATACCGTTGCAGCAGCTCGGCACGGCAGCCGATATTGCCAACACCGTGCTGTTCCTGGCGTCGCCGGCCGGTAGCTACATCACCGGTGAAACGGTCAATGTGAACGGCGGGATGTACATGTCTTAGGATTGCGGCGACCGGCGGTATTAGGGGCGCCAGGTCACGCTTTCTTGCTGCAAATCATAGGGTTAGTCGGATTTTTGGCTTAACTAACCGTCATTTA
>CAYLLI010000027.1:0-16939 GCA_964384295.1 uncultured Chromatiaceae bacterium | reverse complement strand
GGCCGGTATCGCCGGAATTGCGATCATGTGCGTGCTGGCGGTGCCATTCGTGTTGGGCAGCTTGCGCGACAGCGGTGCGGGCTCACGAATGCTGGTTGGCGTGGGCATCGGACTGGTTTATTTTCTGCTCAACAACACCATTCAAGACACGACGGAAGTGTTTGACCTGAGCCCGGTGTTTATGGGCTGGCTGCCGACGATGCTGCTCGGGCTGGCAACGTTACTCCTGTTAGTTCGTACCCGATAGACCCTTGCCGCGCTTCGGCATTCGCTTCAGGCGGGTGTTGCTCCATTGATCGTGCCAGGTCAGCCGCTCGGGGTTGGTCCAGGCCCACCAGAAGCCGACACCAAGGCACGCTGTTGAAACACCGGCCGCGAGCAAGCGCTGCATACACTGTTTCAGGCTTGGTGCACTGCCATCAACAGACTCAAGTTTCAGATACCAGGTTTTCATGCCTGGGGTCTGTCCGCTGCGCCTCCAGCAGTAGGTGAAGTAAGTGATGCTGATCAGCACCAATGAGAGTTGGTAGAACGGGTTGCCGGCGGGTATCGGTTCGCCGTACCAGGCGACCACCGGTAATGATGCGACCATGCACAGTGCAACAATTAACAGCCAGTCGTAGCAGCCTGAGAAGAGTCTGCGCAGCGGACCGGTTGTTGCTGTGTTATGTGAAGTCGTCATCGCCGGGTAATCTCTCTTTGCCGCTTGTATTTCAATTATTTTTCGGTATTGTCAAAGACATCACTGGGGAGTGATTGCGGGAGACTATTCTGACGTTATATTGTCTTGAATAGAAGCAGCGCCGGCTGCTGAGTCAGCCGGCGTTCTGCTTGTTTTATCAGCGTAGAAGAATACAGCTTCGTGCCACACGAGCTGAATAATAAAACGCTAACAAAACTGTCATAGCTTTATGAACCTGCCACAGGATGATTCCGGCGGGTCAGCTACCCGTTAGCTGCAATCGTTTAAGGAGAAACCTATGTCACCTGAGCCTCAAGAGACCGTTGAGACATTGGATCACTATGCCGATGCTGACGGCTTGCCGATTGGCGAATCCGATAGTTATCTGATTTCTATGGTATCGATGGTGGAGGCCGGGCATGCTGTGAAACGGCGCCCGTTATTGAAAACATCCGCTCCGCAGCAGTTTCCGTTGCGTCGCAGAGCTTTACTGCTGAACCGCGCCGACTAGGCTACTGCACCTGAATCTGGTTCGGGCGGTACTCGCCCGGAGTGGTTCCCGTCCAGCGTTTAAACGCCCGGGAAAAGTTGCTCTGGTCGGAGAACCCGAGCAGAAACGCAATCTGACTCAGCGAATACTCGCCTTCTTCAATGTACTGCTCCGCCATCGACTGGCGGGTCTCATCCCGAATCTCTTTAAAATTCGTGCCCTCGCTGCTGAGCTGACGTTGCAACGTGCTGAGGCTGCGATTCATCCGCGCTGCAACATCTTCCTGACTCGCATGGCCCGACGGCATCAGACTGATTAACAGTTCCCGCACTTGTGTGCTGACCTTGTTCGGGTCGAGCGCCTGCATGTAGTTCTCCAGCACGCGTTCGTTCGCGATTAGCAGATCGATATTCTTGCCGGGCAGCACCGCTTCGCAGTCAGCTTTATCGAACTCAATAAAGTCGCAATGTGCGTCGACGTGCACCGGTGCAGAAAACGCTTCGATGTATTTGGCGAGGTTCGGTTCGCGGTCGGTGTTCTGAAAGCCGACGCGCGTGGGCGTCAGGTGGCTGCTGCTGGTTAGCTGACACAACTTCAGTATCGCCATAAAGAACGCGTCGGTCGCTGGCCCGGGGCCGTGAGGTGTGCCCTCCGGGTAACGGACTTCGAACCGATACACTTCGTCCTCGGCGACAAGTTTCAGGTCGATCGGCATGCTGCAGATCACTTTAAAGTACCGCCGCAGCCGTTCGAGTTCTTCCAGAACACTGCTACTGGCAAGCCACGCAAAGCCCAGTGCATGGAATGTTGTGGTTTTTACCCGTGCGCCGACCGCTAGGCCGAAACACGGGTCTTTCGTTTCCCGCGCCATCGCGGCCCACAGTCCCAGCATTCTGATCGTCGGATAGCGGGCCCCGGCTGTGTCCATCAGCTCCGGGTTCATGCCCAGTTCTTTCATGATCGGGCGGCTGTCGACGCCGTACAGCTTTTCGGCGGTTTCGGTGATCAGCAGTGCTGCTGACGTCAGCGTGGTTGGCTCAAGAAACATCGGTTTTTCCTTGTATTGGTGTGTATTGAATCGGAGTTAGCCGTTAATGACAAGATGCTTGTTGAGCCTTTTCCTAAGGTATCACCATGAATTTTGGCAGTGCACATTTCGCCACCGGGTGGCTTCGAAGAGCCGACGGTGTCGCAAGGGCTGTGCACCTGTGGGTGAAACGAAGGGCACTGGTCAGGTTGTGTGAGGGCCATGAGGTTAGCCCGGAAGCTGAGCGAGGTTACGTCGGCGGATTGCTCGACGGGCTTAGCGAAGCGCTGGAACTGTGTGAACAGGAACAGCAGATGGCGGCGTACATATTCTGTCTCTTAAACGGTGATGAGAAAGACACGTTGAGAGCGATGCGCGCGCTGCTGGATGTGCCGATGGACACCTCGTTGGTCGAGAGTTACCTGGAGGGTCTGAATGCGGCACAAACATTGCGGGCAGGCATGTATTTGACCGGCCGGTTTGATGACGAAGTGTCGAGCCGTTCGGGGTATCAGGGCTAGAACGAATTTCTGAGTAGAGAAGCAAGGAGATTGACGATGGCTTTATCAACGAGGGACGTGTTTACGCTGAAAGGTTATAGCGCGCAGCAGGACAGCGCCGCCGAGTTATGGCTGCTGCAGCAGCAGTTGCAGGGTGCGGTGATCTCCAGTCGCCCCGGCCCGCAGCGGGATGCTGCAATGGCCGAGATGATTCAGCTCTCCATGTTGATTGAGGATCAACTCTGAAACCTGTTGGAAGAAGAACCCCTAAAAGACCTCTGCAACAGAGGCTCCGGAGCCACTGACACTCCGGAATAACCCTCGCACATTTCTTGGTCGTAATGTGCACTATTTGCCCCGCTGTCCAGCGGGGCTTTTTTTTGGCTGTGTATGTGCGTGGCACAGCTCATGATTGTCGTGGCCGGCGGTTTCTGGCTAGTATTAGACTAAGCGGTATGCAGCGGTGCGCACGTCGCTTCGGGGTGTTATAGGGATTCTGATTTTCGGTTCTTTTTGCAGGGTAAAAGCATGTCGAGCAGTTTGTTTCGCAGAATAGTCAGCCGGTTAAAGCCAAAGCAGCCGAAAAACCGGTTACCCGGCTCGCCGCCAGAGCGCTCTGATGTGTCGGTATTCGCCGACGGTGGCGTGGTGCTAATTGACAACTTTCTGGATAAGGAAAAGTTCATCAAAGTTCAGCAGTGGGCAATGAGTGCGACTGTTGACCGGACCCGGGAGGCCCGCAACTGGGAGCAGGTTCTGGTGCGGGATTTTGGCGAGTCGTTGGGTTCCCGTCAGTGGTCCACCGAACACGGAGATATGCCTGCTGAGCTGCAGGTGTTCATCGATGAGCTGAGAGCCGCGGGATACATCGACCCGAACGCAGAGATTCACATAGGTGTGTATCGCTGGCAGGCAACCTCTGGAATGGGTGAGCATTTCGACTCCCACACCAACACGGCGATTACGTTTTATCTGAATGACACATGGAAAGACGACTGGTTTGGTGACTTTGTGTTCTATGAGTCCGCAGAAGCCAAAGCCAAGGGCCTGGGTCATGCCGTCGCGCCGCTGGCCAATCGTTTGGTGATTAATCGCGACACCGTGTCGCATAAAGTGACGTACACATCGAACCTGGCACTCGACAGGATCACGCTTCAGGCTTTTCTACCCAAACCGGGCAAGTAAGGATTGCGCGAGCCGGGCAGGCGCGATTCAGTGAAGCAGGGTTTCTTTCGGCGCTAGTTCAGTTTGTCGACGTGTTGCCACAGCGGGCCGTGCAGTCCTGAGCGCCGGAGTGCTCTGAACAATCGCTCATCGAAGTTGATTCTGAGTGACGGCACGCACCAGCGCGGAAACTTTTCGCGGTTGCTTTCGAGAACTGCCTCAATGTTTTTCCGGAACGCTTTACGCTCTTCGCGATAGTCCGGATCCAGCGCTTCGTAATCATCAATCCAGATCATTATCTGGGCGCTGAACGGGTCCAGTTCTTCCATGAAGTCGAGGGTTTCCTGAACGTCGTCCATGGTTTCACCGTCGGTGCCGATAATAAAGGTGTGACAGTCGGGTATGCCCGCTGTTACGCAAATGTCGTGCAGTTTCCGGATGTGATCAGTAGTGAACCCCTTGTGCAGGTTTTTGAGTACCCGCTCGACGCCGGAGTCAGAGCCGATTTCCATGCCGGCGCAGCCCGCTGCTTTGGCAAGATCGGCAAACTCCTGATCGAATCCCAGCGGGTTCGCATAGCAGGTCCACGGAGTGTTCCAGTTGCGCCGGATCAGTTCCTTGCAGACGTCTTTTGCATGAGTCCGCGGCAGGTTAAATACCGAGTCGACAATAAAAAAGTGATTGATGTCCGGATTCTGTTCGAGAGATTCAAACATCTCATCGACGATCGCCGACGGTTTGCGCGTGCGACCCACGCGCCCTTCGATAACCGGATACGTGCAGTAGTCGCAGCGCAACGGGCAGCCCCGTTTCGTTTGAATTGAGTCCGCGCCAAATTCGGCAAAGTAGCGGCTGCTAATGACCGTGCGGTCCGGCACAGCAAGGCTGTTCATGTCCAGGAAGGCCGGAGGTCGCGGGTTGCTAATGACCTCGTTGTCGTCGAGGCGATGCAGCGCCCCGATGTTCTCATAGCCGGAACCGGCTTCGATGGCGTCCAGAAGTTTCGGAAAAGCCAGTTCGCCTTCTCCGGCGATGCCGAAGTCGGGCTGAATACGTGCCATAAGCTCCGCCGGCATAACGCTAAAGCCTGCTCCCCCTAACACGATCTTCGCATCGCTGACTTCGCGCAGCGCTGCAACCAGTCCGGCGTAATACTCAATATTGTCATCCAGCCCGGAATAGTCGTTGTTCTGAATATTGCGCATGCTGATGGCAATAATATCGGGCGTAAGCTCCGGCACCTGATCACGTAACGCTTGTTGCGGATCAGACTCGAAACACAGATCGATAAGATGTTTTGTATGGGTGTCCGGAGTGTTGGCCATGATGTAGAGCAGGCCGATCGGCACTACCGCATCGGGCAGCTTTTCCTGATTACCGGATATGAAGGCAATGTTCATCGCAGTTTGGTGTTATTGGCGTACGGGATAAAGCGCTTCCACTTCGAGAAGCAGATCGCTACGGCATATATCTCCGTGCAAGATGATGCAGTCTGCGTGTGCTGACCCGACCTCGATGAGTTGCCTCAGGCTGGCAACTGCCGCTTCGATATCGTCGCTATTGCGCACGTATATCCGTAAAACGCCGGGCTCATACGCCGGATCGGACTGTTTGCCGGATGCCTTTGCAGCTGCATCCCGCAGGCTCAGAATATTGTTTCCTGTTTCAACACCTTGATTGTTCAGATGAGCGGTGTGGACACTTTCATGACCAATGATGCTGGCAGTCCCGGAGACCAGCAGTGTTTCCGTTTGCTGCTGCAGCAGAACGGCACGGGAGAACGAGGGGCTCTTCGGGCCATACTGTCGCGGATACTCGTAGGCACTGATCTGACGCGGGTTTTCGATGCGCGGATGGCTGCCCTTTGCTGCGAGCAGCGTAATGCCCAGCGGTATATCGGCGGTGCCTCCGATGGCGGTGCCAGCCGGCAGTGCATGTTGCGGAAACTGCAGTTCTTCGAGTGCCTGCGCCCGCCCGACGCTGAACTGTCTGTAGCGTTCAGCGTCTTCGTTACCTGCGTTGATGTCCGGAATGTAGTTCCAGGTTCTCACTATGTCAGAAAAGCCGCGCTGCTGTGCTTCCCGCAACAGCTGTTTGTAGATGGTGTAGGTCGGGTCCGCGATGTCCGCCCCCGGCGGCACGCTGGCGGAACTGTGCACCATCAACAGGCTTTCCGTTTGTGCGAACAGAATGTCCCCTTGATGCCCGGAAACGGCAGTTTCCTGCGTGTCCCATATCTCGCAATCAACATCGCTCATAACAACCGGCAGGGGCACGGGTATTGATGCCACCGGCTCAGTTGATGCCGGCGTTTTTCCGAAACAAAAGCGGAAAAACTCGTGCTTGCCCGCAGGTTCTGCCTGCATTCCCAGCCGCACTTTCACGGACGGGTGTCGAACAATTTGTTCCGCAGCTATCGACATTGGTTAAGAGGCTTTCCGGGTCTTTTGTTTGATCTGGCCCGGCTTAAATATCCGCGCCAGTAAGAAGATGAACTTAAAGATCATCAACCGCAGGTGAACAGAGTTTCTCTTATACACATCCCCGGCGAGCATTGAAACAACGGCTTGCTCTACGCCGAGCACATTCTTCGGGTTCTGAAACAGGTATTCCATTTCAGGCGTGGTGAAGCGATAAATGAACCAGCTAAACGATCGTACGGCGCCGGACATCGTCCTGTCATAGCGACGTCTCGACCACGCGTAGGCGATTTTCCTGTTTCGTAGCCACTGATCTGCCAGCGGTACAACGCGCTCTGCACCTGACATTGCCAGGTAAACGCCGCTGGAAAATACCGGATCAATAAAGGTGTGTGCGTCCCCGATCAGCGCAAAACCCGGCCCCGTGCGTTCGCTTGAAGTGTAGGAATAGTTTGATATCGCCTTTGCCGGAAACAACTGACTGCTGTTGCGAAAGCGTTTTCTCGCCGCAAATGATTTGTTTACCGTCGCCTGCAAAAAATCGCACAGCGACTGATCTGCCCGACGGGTCTTCAGATACTCCGGGCTGGATACGATACCCACGCTCATCAAGTCTTCACCGAGCGGTATGAACCACATCCAGCCCTGATCAAACCAATAGACATTGATATCGCCGGCACCCTCACCCTCATTCAGGGGAATACCGGAAAAGTGGGCAAACACAGCCGCGGCAGTATGTCGTGAGTTGGGTGTGCGCCACTTCTCTTGCTTCGAGACCAGCGATTGCTGTCCGGATGCATCCAGCAGGTAACGGCAGGACCACTCATGAATGCGGCCGTTCGCGTCTTTGACCGTCAGAGTCTGCTCGCCCGAGTCATTTAGCATGACGTTGAGTACTTCATGCTGTTCAAGCGTTTCAACGTTATTGCGGGTGCAATTATCAAACAGGATTTTGTCGAGAGCAGAGCGCTTAATCTGAAACGCATGTGAGGGCGAGTCGTCGAGCGCGTTGGCAAACGGAAACCGGGTCGGACGTGCCTTGATCGACGGGCTGGTGAACACCGCGGCGTTTTTCTTGACGCCGGCTGCAGCCACTTCGTCAAACACACCGAGCGACTCAAAAATAGGCAGGTTCATTGGCAACAGTGACTCGCCAATATGAAACCTCGGATGAGTTTCTTTCTCAAACAGCGTGACGCGCCAGCCTTTTTTCGCAAGAAACGTCGCCGCTGTCGTTCCGGCGGGCCCGCCACCGATCACAATGACGTCCCGGGTCCGCGCAGTCGTCTCCAGAGCGGCTTTTTGCGACAATCCATCCATCGAACGATTGTACTTCAAGCAGCGTTTGCCCAAAATAGCGGGACGGCGCGATTATCAGCGTCATTTCTTTTATTTTCCCGATGATTCAAAGGGTCTTCGGGGGTCAGTTCAACGTGGTGGACGAGTGGAAAAAACAGCAGAAGAACAGCAGCTGGCTGAGCTTATCGTCGAGGTTTTGAACCTGGAGGATGTGACGGCCGACGACATTTTGCCGGAGGACAACCTGTTCGACGACGGGCTCGGACTCGATTCCATCGATGCGCTTGAAATCGCCGTCGCGGTCTCGCAGAACTACGATGTGCATATTAAGGCCGAGGATGAGGAAACCAAGTCGGTATTCCAGACTTTGAGAAGCCTGTCTGCGTTTATTCAGCAGCAAAAAAACGGGTGACCAGCGGGCAGTTATGACTGCATCTTCGGAGTCATTGCTGCAGCGTGACTTAGACACCGTCATGTTTCGCTCGGCGGAGGGCGATGTTACCGGCGCGCAGTTTCTCGCCCATGTTGAGCGCCTGGCAGGCGAATTGCCCGATCGCGCCTGCGTCATCAACTATTGCCAGAACAGATATCAGTTTGCGGTTGCCTTCTTTGCGGCTCTGGCCAGAGGGCAATGCAATGTTCTATTGCCGGGCCATCAGCCGGGTTTGTTGCAAAGTGCGTTGGATGAATATGGCGACGTGGCCGTTGTTTCGGCGACCCGTGAACGTTCGGTTGACGCGTGCTGGGTAGATCCGGGTTCAGCTGATCCCGCTGCTGTTTGCCGCCGTCCTGTTGACCTCCCGTCGCATCAGCTTGCTGCCCGCGTATTCACATCAGGCACCACCGGCCGGTCGAAGCCTGTGAACAAAACCGTGCGCGAGTTGTATACCGGAGCGCGAATCAATGCTGCTGAGTTTTCATCGCGTTTGTCCGCTGCACCGGTTGGCATAGTTGCTACCGTTCCGCCATGGCATATGTACGGCCTTGAATGGACGGTAATGCAGCTTTGTCTCAGTGAGTCGATGGCGTTCTCGGGTCCGGCGTTGTTTCCCGGAGATGTAAAAGCTGCCCTCGATGCTGTCGCTAACGAATCGGTTCTTGTATCAACACCGCACCACCTGCGCGCGCTGCTGCGCTCCGGAATTCCGTTGCATCCTGACTACGTCATGTCGGCGACCGCGCCTTTAGATGGTGGTGTCGTTGCCGAACTTGCCGGCAGCTTCAAGAGCCAGTTGATGGAAGTGTATGGTTGCAGCGAGGCAGGCTCATTTGCTGCGCGATCGCCGCTAGTTTCCGGTCGTGACAGGTTTCGTCCCTTCGCAGGCTTTGCGTTGACCCAGCGTTCCGGCACCACGGTGTTGTCCGGTGCGCACCTGCCATCTGATGTCACTTTGCCCGACGCATTGTCCTGCAGCGATGACGGCAGCTTTGCATTGCTCGGCAGAGATTCCGATTTGGTAAAAGTGGCAGGCAAGCGGGCATCCTTGTCTGCACTGAATGCAGCCTTGCTGAGTATCGACGGGGTTGTCGACGGTATGTTCCTGGCACCGTTTGATGGCACGGAACGACTGATTGTGCTGGCGGTGTTGTCCGGTACGTCACCGGAGCGGGTGCAGCGCGGTTTGGCAGAACGTATCGAACGCAGTTTTTTGCCGCGAAGAGTGCGTCGTGTTGCTGCGATTCCCCGCAATGAGACGGGCAAGGTTTTGCGGGCAGAGGTCGACAGGTTGTTGGCTGAAGAGGTGAATACCAGCGATAGCAGCGGAGCGGTCGATGGCCTGGCGTGAACGTCCGGAGGCGGGCGCGATGTGGTCGCTGCGTCTGGTGGAGTGGCTGGCGCAAGTGTTCGGCCGGCGTTTCGTGTTCGCAGTTATGCATCCGGTCGCCTGGTATTTCTACTGCGTCCGTCGCGACGAGAGGGCGGCTATTGAGGGTTTCCTTAAGCATGCGTTGCGACGTGAGCCACAGCGTCGTGAGGTTTTCGCAAACTTTCTCGCGTTTGCCAAAGTGACCGTCGATCGTGTCTTTATTATGGCAGGCAAAGATTCAAAAATACGCATCCGGTATTTTGGTACCGAGCCACTTGTGCGCATGGTTGATGCCGCGAAAGGCGGCGTGTTCCTGGCGGCTCACTTCGGTTCGTTTGAGTCCGCACGAATGATTGCTGCCGAGCATCCGCAAGTTCGCATGCGTATTGTCGTAGACAGCGAGGTCAATCCTAATTTTATGGCACGCATGGCTGAGATCGATCCGGAATTTGCGCGCTCGATTATCGACCCGCATCAGACACCCGCGGCATTGGGCGTCGAGATAGCTGCAGCGCTGCGTGATTCACAGTGGGTGGGTTTTTTGGCAGACCGCGTATTTGAAGGCGAACGGTTGCTGCGCTGCGAACTGTTTGAGCAGCCGGTTGTGCTTCCTGCGGGGCCCTTTACTGTAGCTGCGGCTTTTAAGGCTCCTGTCATCGGGATATTTCCGGTGTTTACGGATAACGGTTATGACGTTTACTTTGAGCTCCTGACCACGGGCTTGGCAACGTCGCGCGAATCGCGGGAGCAGGATCTCGCGGCGTTTGCGCAACGGTATCTCGAGTGCCTTGAGAAGTATGCGCGGCAGTATCCGGACAACTGGTTCAACTTCTACGATTATTTTGCACTTCCCGCGAACGCGGATACGGCTCTGTCATGAGCATGCTCCGATACTTCCTGCTCGTGATTGGCTTCTGCGCCGCTCAGTCAGCTTCGGCTGACGATAGGGCGACAGTCCCGGATGCCGTGCGGGAGCTGGCTGCATTTGCCGTTCCGCGTGATGTGGTGCAGCCCTACACAGAGCAGCGAATGTCGGGGAAACTGCGGTCACCGTTGCAGCTGGAGGGCACCATCGTGTTTGCGGGGAACGGCGATCTGGTCAAAACCGTTACAGCACCGTTTTCCGAGACGGTGACTGTTGCAGATTCGCTGGTGCGTTTGCAGCGCCCGGATCAGACCCGGGAGTTTTCTCTGAACAAGAACAAGGGCCTGTACGAACTGTTCAGCGGTTTGAAGGCCATGCTTGGCGGCAGCGAACCCAAGCTCACCGAGTTGTTCGACGTAACCGTGCAGAATGACGGTGACCGGCGGGTGTTTCTATGCAAACCCCGCTCCCGCGCTCTCGGACGTCAGGTGGAACTCATCACGATCGTGGTCGCGGGTGACATGATCCTCTCGGTGCGCATCGATCAGGATGACAACCGTTGGCAGGAGCTCAGGTTCCCGGCTGAGCAGGCGCTGTAGATGAGCACGTTGACGTTTCAGCAACGTCACAGGATGGGTGTCGTACTTGCGTGGCTTGCGGTTGCGATTGTTGCGGTTGTTATTGTCTTAAGCCGCTTTTCGACCAGTGTCGACCTCAGTTATTTTCTTCCGGCAGCACAAACCGCCGAAGAAACTGTACTGATTGACCGGCTGGGACAGGGCCCCGGATCGCGTCTCTGGTTCATCCATTTGCCCGCAGGCTTTAGTGAATCAGCGGGGCAAGGCAGTAACGCGTTTAAGCAGGACTTAATTGCTACCGGTTTGTTTGCCAGCGTCATCAATGGCAGCGACGAGCTTGCGCCTGATGCGATTCCGGATGCTGTTTTTGATAACCGGTATCTGCTTGAAGACGTTGATGTATCTGCTGCGGGCATCAGAACAGCGCTGACGAACCGATTGCCGGACCTGACATTTTCTCCGGGACCTGAATGGGAAGCGTTTTTCTTTGCTGATCCCTATCTGGCATCAGTTGCGGTGATGGAAACAGGCGTTGCGCCACTGCAAGCAACGGCGCCTGTCTGGCTGGATGCAGCCGGCGGAGCGTATTTGGTGGCAGAGACGATTGCGCCTGCCTATGACACCGAGGCTCAGATCACTGTTGCCGGGACACTGCAGCGAGTCGCCGTGGAACGTTTCGGAGTTGCTGCCGAGAGTTCCGGAGTGGGCGCTTATGCCGCCGACATTCAGCAGACGATTCGTGCCGAGGCGACAGCGCGAAGTGCGCTTGCGACCGGCGCGATTTTTGCGGTACTGATGTTCATGTATCGCAGTGCGCTGCTGACTGTCCTCGGCGCAGTTCCTTTGCTGCTCGGCGTCGTCGCTGCGTTGGCTGCGGTCACTTTAATCTTTGGTGAGGTCCACGGCATCACACTGGCGTTCGGATTTACGCTGTTTGGTGTTGCGATCGATTACCCGTTGCACGTGTTGAGTCATCGGCGCGCGGGTGACAGCGTGGCGAGTATTTGGCCGGTGATGCGACTGGGCTGTCTCAGTACCGTGCTCGCGTATTGTGCGCTGGCAGGAGCAGGGTCTGCCGGACTTGCTCAGCTGGGAGTATTTTCTGCCGTAGGCGTTCTGGTTGCGTTGCTTGCAAGCATTACGTTCTTGCCGGCAGTTGCACCCCGGACTGTGCCGGCCGGCCTGAAAGCGACGCAACCTGTCGCTAGCTTTGAACTGCGACACACGATCTGGATGCTCCTGTTGCTGGTGTCGGGCGGAGGGCTGTTGCTGCAAAGTGGAAATGATTTGTTCTCGGATGATCTGGCCGCGCTGACCCCTTTACCGCGCGATACGCTCGAGCGTGACGCAGCACTGCGCCGGGAGTTCGGCGCTCCTGAAATCCGCTATCTGATACTGGTAACAGGCCCCGCTGCTGAGGCGGTGCTGGTAACAACTGAACAGCTGGTGGATGACTTGCGGAGTGCACCTGACAGTGTTGCCGGCGTGCAGTCAGTGACGGATCTGGTGCCGTCGCGAAAAACCCAGGCGCGTCGGCGGGCTGCACTGCGCGTGTTTCGACCGGAGTTCCTGCAGGATGCGGCGGCACAACTCGGCTTTACAGCCGACAGCTTTGATGCGCTGAGGGCGGCGCTTGAGACCGCGCCGCAGCGCGCTGATATTACTGTCGATACTTACCGCGGTTCGCAGCTTGCGCCTTTGGTTGAAAGTAAGCTCTATCAGCGGCAGGGCACCTGGTCGTCGCTGGTGACTCTTGGCAGGATCGATAACCTGCACGCGGTGACTGAAACTATTGCTCAGTATCCAGGCGCCAGGCTGGTGGATCTGAAAGCCGCCTCTGTGTCGCTGGTCGGGCGCTACCGACAAGAGGTGTTGCTGCTGTTGGCGGGTGCGTTCGCGGTTGTTGCCGGAGTGCTGTGGTGGCAGGTCCGGACGCTGCGCCGTTGGCTTTGGATTGTCGGCAGCCTCGCCGGTACTGTGTTGGTCACCGTGTTGCTGACCGCTTTGGTCTTTGGCTCGGTGTCGCTGTTTAGTTTGATTGCGACAGTCTTGGTTGCAGGGTTAGGTTTTGATTACCTGTTGTTTCTGAGTCGCGGCAGTGATGCTGACAGCGCGATCAGTGCGGCTTCGATTGCGAACAGCCGGCACGCCATTCTGGCCTCATTTCTGTCGACGGCTGCAGCGTTCGCAATTCTCGGGGCTTCCGCGGTGCCGATCCTGGCAAGTCTCGGTTTTACCGTGCTGACGGGGGTTGTTACCGCTTTTCTGCTCGGACGCTTCGGTCTGGCAAGGCGCTGAATCAGAGTGACCCGGTGCAGGTCAGCGTCAGGTGTTGCGATTCACTGACGGGCCAGTGCATGGGCTGCGGTGCCGACGCGGCGAACTGTTCCAGCTGTGAGAGAACCGAAGCGCTCGGGTTTTCTGCAGCCACTGCCTGCAGCGTGTTATCAGCAGGCTTCGGTAGTTCTGCAGCGCCTCTGCAAAAATCAATGGTGAGACCGATACCGCTGCCGGCACTGTGCGGCTCGATCAGTATTGCGCTGGCAAACTGATTCGAGATCGGAATAATTCCGCGCAAAGGGGCTGTGTTGATAATGTCGTAATTCACCAGCAGCAACTTGCGTTGTTCGACGATACATTGGGTGGCCGCTTCAACCAGCCCTAACGCCCAGCAGTTCATGTAGCCGCCAATGTAATTGCAGGGTGCGTGGTTGCCAGCGCCAATAGCCCAGTAACCGGCCGGTGCGTTCTGCACCGAGTTGTGAAACTTGGTCGGCGACAGCATCTTTGTCGGCAGCGTCAGTGCGCGGCAAATTTGATCCGATATCTCGGTATCAGCAAGCACTGAGGTAAACACAGATGCCGTGTCGGCCGGGTCGGCGTTTGCCATACCGCAAGCTTGCGCAGCGACTTCAACGGCAAGTTTTGCCGTTTTCGGCGCACGGCGACGCTCTGCTTTTGCAATAAGCTCGGGGGCAGGAATCGGTTGATGGTCTTCCGGGCGTTCGCCGTTAAGCCCCGCTTTGAAGCTGCTCCAGTCGGTGCCGACGCTTGACCAGATGCCGATGCCTGTGACGGATACCTGCATTAGTTCGTTGCGCCGAAGATCAGCGTGCAATTGTTGCCGCCAAATCCGAAAGAATTTGTCATCGCAGTGCGGACGGTCTGCTGCGTTGGTTTGAGCAACAGCGACTCGCTGACTCGTTCCTCCGGCATGCTGCTGTTGATAGTGCCCGGAATGACGCCCGTTACGATGCTGTCCATCGCCAGAATTGCTTCGGCAATTCCTGCAGCTCCGAGCGTGTGTCCGGTGATGCCCTTTGTCGCACTCATTAACAACGGTGCAGACTGTTCCGGTTTGTTCAGTAAGCCGGTGCAGGCGAGCCCTTCGATGTCGTCGTTGGCCCGGGTGCCGGTGCCGTGAAGATTCAGATAGTCGACTGATGTAAGGCCTGCGGTATCGAGCGCCTGCTGCATCGAAAGTCTTGCGCCCAGTCCCTCCGGATGGGGCGATGACATATGCCAGGCGTCGGTGCTCTCGCCAAAACCGAGCAGGCTTACAGAGGCGCCGTCGGGCTGTCTTGTCAGCAGCGCAAAACCACCGGCCTCACCCAGACTGATGCCGTTGCGATTCTGATCAAACGGCCGGCAGGGCTCTGTTGAAACCAACTGCAGGGAATGAAACCCGTAAATGACACTCAGACACAGGCTATCCACACCGCCGACAATGACAGCGTCGACAATGTCTGCTTCCAGCCAGCGCGCGGCCGTTGCAAATGCTTTGGCGCTGGATGAGCAGGCGGTGCTGATCGTGATCGATGGGCCGGATACACCGAGGTAGTGAGCGAGAAACAAACCGGTCGAGTGCGGACTATGCACGCTTTCCTGGCAGTACTCAGGCGTAAAATTGTTGTCCTCATCCAGAGCCCGGTAAGCCGCCTCTGTCCGTCCGATGCTTGATGTGCTTGTGCCTAAAACAATCCCGGTGCGATGCGCGCCGTGCTGATCGATAGCAGCGCGCGCAATGTCTTCGAAACCGTCCTGGCGTAACGCCAGCAGTGCAAGCGTGTTGTTGCGGCTGCGCCAGCGGGATTCGATATCCGTTGCTGCTATTGCTGCCTCATCAACTTTGCCCAGATACGTGTCGACATCGCTGTTCGGCCAGCCCGAGTTATCAAGGCCGCTGCCGCCGTCAGAGACGCAGGCACGCAGTTCCTGCAGTCCTGTCCCGGCTGCGGAAGTAAGCGTATAAGCATTGATATAGCTTGGAGATGTCACGCGGAATTTTCTGGCTCAGAATGAGTCGGGACGTCACTGTACGTCCGAAAGAAAGTGGTTAGGGTGTTACTATTTCACCGCAGGCAGACGGTTTCAAGAGTCTGTCATCGGGTTGCGGGTTGTATTAGCTATATTCGAAGGCCTTTAGGAGAATGTTGTTGTCGGGTTTGAACCGGGTCTGGAGGTGGTTCGCAACTGTATTCAGCTTTTCCTTGTTCGGCGTCGGTGCGCTGGTCTTCGGTTTACTGCTGTTGCCGTTCTCTGCACTGGCTGCACTAAGCCCTAAAGGCAACTCTCCCCGGGTACAGCGCTTCTTCAGACGGATTATCGGCGGGTTGTTGCGGCTCTTTATTGCTGTGATGCGCGGGCTCGGTGTCCTTACTTATCAGATCGCCGGAGACTACGACCGGACTGTGCGCGGTCCGCTGCTGATTGTGGCAAACCATCCGTCATTGATTGACGTTGTGTTTCTGCTCGCCATGTACCCGGAGTCGCAGTGTGTGGTTAAGCGCGGTCTTTGGTTAAATCCGTTCACCCATTTCATGATGCGCGCCTCCGGTTACATTTCGAACCACGACCCGGTGCTGATGCTCGAGCGGTCGCTGGAATCGCTGGCACGCGGTGACACGTTAATTTTGTTTCCGGAAGGAACCCGGACTGAGCCGGGTGAGGCGCTGCAGTTTCAGGGTGCTGCTGCTGCCATCGCCGTTCGCTCACGCTGCCCTTTACTGCCCGTCGTGATCAGAGTTACACCGACCACGTTGACCCGCAGTGATGCCTGGTATTCGGTGCCTGCGGAAAAAGTGCGCATGTCGCTGACAGTGCAGCCGGTATTCACACCGGAACCTGGCACCAGTGCATCGGCTGATGCCCGCCGGGCAGCGCGCGCACTAAATGCTGATTTAAAGCGAATGTTCGAAAACGCTCTGCAGAATGATTCTGTCATTAAAAGTGGGCTGTAAAGCATGCCCCGGCGACGATGTCGCTGATATACTTCCGCTCACGCCAGCAGGAAATACTCTTGGTTTTCCTGCGCCCTGACTTAAAGAGGCAATAACGGACGATGGACGGTAACAATCTCGAGCTGCTGCAACGCGTGCTTGCCGAGGAATTTGATCTTGATCGTGCTGAAATCACGCCGGATGCCTTGTTGTATGAGTCTCTGGATCTGGACAGCATTGATGCGGTCGATTTGATTGTCCGGTTAAAAGAAGAAACCGGTAAGAAAGTGCCGCCGGAAGAGTTTAAGTCGGTACGCACCGTCAGCGACGTGGTGGCCGTGCTGGATCGTTTATAGGTCCGGTGCTGTCCGGTCTGATGCATCGTGGCTGGCTCAGATTCGCCGGAATCATTGTCGCGATAGTCCTGATTGCTTATCCTGCGCTCGTATACTTTCTGTTAGATCAATACGGTCTTATGCCGCTCGCCGCTCTGTTGGCGTTGTTGTTGCTGATACGCGCGGTGCCCCTGTTATATCGAAAGCCCTTACTACTGACTGTTGCCGTTGCCGGTATCGGCCTGTTTGTTGCCGTGCTGCGTTCCAGTGGCAGTGAACTGCTCTTGTTGCTGTATCCCACGCTGATCAGCGTGGGCATGCTGACAGCATTCGCAGCCACGCTGATTTCGCCACCGTCGATGATTGAACGAATCTCCCGCGCCGCGGGAATGGACGTCCCTGATGAGGCGCTGGGATACATGCGCGTGCTTACCGGCGTGTGGTGCGGATTCTTTGTTTGCAATGCTGCGATATCGGCACTGCTGGCATGGCGTGGCGACACGGCTTTATGGGCGTTGTACAACGGGCTCATTTCCTATGTGCTGATTGGCT
>CAYLLI010000026.1:0-17373 GCA_964384295.1 uncultured Chromatiaceae bacterium | reverse complement strand
GTAGCACCCCTGCCTTTAAAGTATTCCGGCAAGCTGGCCAGAATGACCGAGGAAATAATGACAATGCCGAGCGCTGAGAAGATGCCGCTTAATGCAATCAACTTGCCGCGTGATTTGTTATCCGCGTAATCGGCCAGCAGCGACGCTGTCATCGTCGTGCAGCAGGCGATACCAACAGCAACAAACACGCGATACACAATCAGCCAGAATCCGCTGGTGGCGCTCGGCATTAGCACGAAGCCGCAGCCGATAATGAAAAAGCCGGTTGCGTAGATAATTTTGCGGCCGACCCGGTCGGAGAGTACACCCAGTGGAATGGTCAGCGCCAGCGTCACGATCTCGGTGAACACATACATGTTGCCGGTGAAATCACCCTGAATATCCACCGGCATTTTCAGGTGTTCGTTAAGCAGGTAGGGGTTCAGCAGATTAATAAAGGTGATGAACGTGACCGTCATCATTCCCGCGTAGAACAGCGTTGCAGCATTGCGTCGGTGAATACCTTCCGTCAGTTGAATCGGCCCGAGTTTGCTGCTCATGAACTACCCCTGTTAGCTGTTGCTTCGGTCAGCAGCATTCAGACAGTTTCGCGGCCATCGGGCAGCGGGTATAGTCGTCGCAGGTGACCGGCCGTGCGGTGTGCACAGCCAGTATGCGTGCTTAATCAACAAAAGAAACCCCCTATGTTGCGACCTATTGTCGAAGTGCTCGAAGAATACGGGCTGTTTGCGCTGACGATTGATGAGCTGGGCACTGGCCTGATCAACAAGACCTGGAAGATTCTGATGGATGACGACCGGGTGCTGGTCTTGCAGTGCGTAAACCCGGTGTTTCCGCCGGCTGTGAACGAAGACGTGCACGCAATTACGCAACACCTGAATGGCAAAGGCTTGCTTACACCCGTGCTGATTCCCAACTATCACGGCGATCTCACCACTGAATATGCCGATGACAACTGGCGTCTGATGACGTTTGTTCCCGGTAAAAGCTTCGATGCGCTTGAGAATGAAGCGGCAGCTTCAGAGGCTGGCGCGGCGCTTGCAAGATTTCATAAAGCGGTAGCCGATTTTGACCGGCCGCTCAGTCATCAGCGGCCGCATGTGCACGATACGATGCATCATGTTCAGGCCCTGTGCGATGCGCTGGACAAGCATACCGGTCATGCGCGCTTCGCCCAGATCGCCCCGTTGGCAGCCACGATTTTGTCGTCGGTTGAAGCGTTGCCTGATATTGATCTTGATCAAACCCGGCTGGTGCACGGGGATCCGAAGATCTCGAATTTGTTGTTCGATGATGCCGGAAAAGCCCTGTGCTGGGTCGACCTTGATACGTTGGCGCATATGCCGCTGGCGCTGGAGATGGGCGACGCGTTTCGCAGTTGGTGTAATCCGCAAAGTGAAGATGCGACTGA
Organism: uncultured Chromatiaceae bacterium; assembly: GCA_964384295.1. Taxonomy (GTDB): domain Bacteria; phylum Pseudomonadota; class Gammaproteobacteria; order Steroidobacterales; genus JABIQA01. The sequence goes on along the minus strand of CAYLLI010000026.1, from coordinate 15,962 downwards.
TCCCGAGTTTTCGCTCGCATTTTTCAGTGCAGCCGCACGCGGTTATGCAGCGGAGTCAAAAGGTTTTATCACCGAGGCTGAATGGCGCAGCTTTATCGACGGTACGCAGATTATTCTTGTGGAGTTGGCGGCGCGTTTTTGCGCGGATGCGCTCAACGAGAGTTACTTCGGTTGGGACGAGACCCGGTTTGCCAGCAGCAGCGAGCACAACGAGGCCCGGGCGCGCAATCAGCTAAAAGTGCTGAAGTCGTTTCTTGATCAGCATGCCGCGCTTACCGACGCGTTGGCCGACGCATTCCGGGATAGCTGATCATTACGATAATCAGTCGCTCCACTGATCGGCTTCGATCACGCAGGCGCGGTAGTGCGCAAGGTTGTAAAGCAGCAGTACCAGTGCAATCACCCCTGTCGTGCCCGATACCCAGCTAATTGAATAGCGAAGTGCCAGGTCGTCTTTGAAGACGTAGTCGGTGACCAATGCGATGGCGGTTGAGCCCAGCGTCAGTCCCAGCACGTTGGTCACGAAATAGTACAGCGCTGTCGTTTGTGCCCGCATTTGATTTGGCACAATCATCATCAACGCCGCCGCGGCTGTGGCCGACGGCATAGCGCCACCGATGGTGACGAACACGAGCATTAACAGGGTCAGTTCCGGTGAGGGCATCAGCGGCGCGAGGGTTGCTGACGGCACCAGAATGAAAGCTCCGAGCAACGTGACCCGCATGTGACCTGCGCGCCGGCCGTCACTGTACAGTTTCTGCGCGAGCCAGCCGCCGGCGTTGACGCCTATCGGACCAAACACCAATACAACTGCGCCATACGCCAGGCTGACCTCGGCAATGCTCCAGCCCCAGGTGCGAATAAACATCGTCGGTATCCAGAACAAAAAACCGTACCCGACAATCGTCACGACGGACATCCCGAGGAACAGGCTCAGGTAGGTTTTCTTCCGCTCCCACAGAAAACGGACTACGTCCATCAGTGGCAGAAAGTCCGGTTTGCCGTCTTCTGTGGTGAGCTTGTCGTGTCGGGCAGGTTCTTTGACCGTTGCCATCAATGCGGCAATCAGCAGGCCCGGAAGCCCGACCATAATGAAGACGGCCTGCCATGGCTGCAGCTCACCCACGACCGGCAGATTAATGGGTGGGGCACTGAATACCCATGCAATCACCTGGCCGCCGATCACCATCGCGACGCCGGCACCGACCGAGACACCCATGTTGTAAAAGCCGATCGGCCGGGCGCGTCTCTCCCGCGGAAAGTAATCGCTGATCAATGACAGAGCGCTGGGGTTTAGCGTGGCTTCACCCACGCCTACGCCTACCCGCGCCAGAAAGAGCTGCGTGAAGGTTTTGGCCAGACCGCAGGCGGCCGTCATCAGGCACCAAATGGTGACACCGGCCGCAATAATCCCGCGCCGGCTTTTGCGGTCGGCTAATCGACCAATCGGTACACCCAGCAGCGTGTAGAAAATGGAGAATGCCAGTCCCAGCAACAAGCTAATCTGCGTGTCGCTGATGTCCATATCTTTGCGAATCGGCTCGATCAGCAACGCGAGTATTTGCCGGTCCAGAAACGAGAACACGTAGGCCAGTGTCAGTACGCAAACGACATACCAGCCGTACGTCGGGTTCGGATAGTCGTTCTGTGGTGGTTGGCTCATGAGCGGTCGCTCTGACTAAGTTCGCCTGATAGTACAACGCCTGCAGTAGTCAGTGGCAGCTCAGGCAGGTATCGAGGCGCGAAAGCATTTGCTGATTAGTGCCCACCTCCGCCATCGGTGTGGTCTTGTGGCAACTGTCGCAGTCGCGCGCTTCATCGCGCACGCGGTCGTGCACGACGGTGTAATGCCAGTAACCGTCGATGTCTGTATCGAGTCGCGGCGTGTTCGTCACGTTCGGGTCCGGGTCATCCAGTGGAAAGCTGCTATTGGCAGCCGCCGCTTTGCCGGCAATTCTTCCGGTGAAGACTGACGGACCTAAAAACGTACCGGAACCGCCCCAGCTGCCATTGATACCGGCGACCCCCGTTAACTCTCCCGCAGCGTAAAGGCCTTTCACCGGATCACCATTTGACTGCACGACCTGTGCATCGGAGCTGATTGCCGGGCCTCCCATACTCTTGCGTGTCAACGGGTACAGCTGCAGCGCATAATAGGGTGGTTCAACGATCGGTTTGCGTGCCGAGCTGTTGTAGTCACTGAAGCTGCTCAGCACGTTGTCCACGGGCAGTTCCAGCAAAGCCGCCAGCGCTTCAGGAGAATCTGCGCTGACCGTCAGCTCGGGGTTTTGAATGATTTCGTCCCGCACCGTATCCGTGGTTAGCCAGGCGGCACCGCGCACACCCAGTTTGCGCGCACCCTTAGCATCAAACACCATCCAGAAGCCGCGGCGCACCCGGGCGAAAACGGCTTGTTCCAGTTGTTTGCTTGGCAAGGTTTCATCAACGAACCGTTGGCCATCCGCATTGATCAGCATGGCGCGTTTATTGGTAACGGTAAGTCCCCGTTGTCGGTCCGCATCCCGCGGATCGGGAATGCCGTTTACAAACGTGACCTGTTGATTCATGCGTCGGAGTTCAGCGCCGGCGTCTTCCGCTAGCCGGTAACCATCGCCCAGAGCAAACTGGCCCGAGCCGATCAACAGGCGACCGGGACGGCTGCGCGCCGTTTGCCAGTATTTTTCAACCATTGTGCGATTGCTTTGAAAGCCGCCGGTCGCAAGCACCACGCTGCCGCCGTATAGCTGGAAGTTGGTGCCGGTGCGAACATTGCGCGCATGAACGCCGATGACTTGTCCTTCCGTCATCAGTAGTTCGTTCGCTGCGGTATTCCACAGAAACCGGATGTTACCCCGTTGCAGCGCTTCACGAAGCATCGGCAAAACAGCATGCACAGCGGTGCCGCGGGTAAAGTGAAACCGGGCGACACTGCTTTCCGGTGTCGGCAATACCATTCTAAATTCAACACCCATCCCGACCAGCCAGTCATAGACTTCGGTGCCCGACGCTTGTGCGTAGCGTTCGACCCACTCAGGGTTGGCCGTTTCGCCCCAGGCGAGCATGTCCTGTGCGGCGAGCAGCGGAGAGTCGTTAATGCCTTTTTCCCGCTGCAAAGCTGTGTCGACCAGCGCGAACCCGCCTGCTTTGACGGCATGACCGCCGCCCACTGAGTTGGCATCGAGAACAACAACGTCGGCGCCTGCGGCAGAGGCCTCCAGCGCTGCGGAAAGCCCGGCGATGCCTGCGCCGACGACAATCACATCGGCTTGGGATGTGACAGGCGGTTTGCCACAACTGCAGAGGATGGTGGCAAAGGCAATGAATTTAGCGAGGTGCAAACGCATCGTTTGAGTGTAGCGAAACCTGCGACGAATAAGTGCGGAAAACTAGCGGACACAAATTGGCGGGCACAAAAAAGGGGCCTTGCGGCCCCTTTTTCTTCCGGCGAAATTTCGCTTATTCAGCCAGCTCGATCGTAACGACGCCGTCTTCGTTCCATTCCGACACCTTCACTTCAACGCCCAGATCAGCGGCATAGCCTTTGATTCGCGGCGTGAACCATTCGTCATGGATTTCCTGTTCCGTAATCGTAAACATGCCCATCCGTTTGCAGGCATTCAAAACAGTTCCCCAGGGTGACTTCCAGGTTCGCTTGCCGGGCTCGGCTTCGGTTTCCAGCACCAGCTGATAGTGGCACGCGGTGCGCTCGGTCAGGCCGACCAGCGCGGCTTCTTTGTCGCCGGTGCTGGCAATCATCTGTCCGACGCGGGAGTTAATCGGGCGCATCGTTTTGACGTCGTGCTCGACATACTCTTTCATCATGTTGTTGTCTTTGGCGAACTGCATGGCCTGCAAACGGGCCTTCACTAGCGCGTCGTTCATTTCATGGTTGTAGCCTGCGCTACTGGCCATGGTTTTCAGAGCCAGTTGCACTGCTTTACCGATGTCTTCCTCACGTCCCTCAAAGCCCGTCTTGGCGCCTGTGAACTTGTATTTCGGTTTTTCAGACTTCGGTTTGTCGGCAGCTTTCTTGGAGTCCTCGACCACGTTGTCGAGTTGCTGAGATTCATCGAGATGTTGTGCTTGACCCATGTTCCTACTCTCTGTGTTTGTGTAAACGTAAAAGCCTGTTGAAGGCCCATAAAACGAGCATACTCCCGAAGTTACGGCTTCTAAACCCTGTTTCAGAGCTGGTATCCGCGCTTCGGGCGGGCCGTCAAAGGCCTGTGTTATCAGAATATTCGACCGAATCTAAACGGCAGATTCAACCGAATAGCTCCGTGATACGGTATAAAACCGGTCAAGCTGTCTGACCGTCCATCCGGAGAGAAGTGCCTTATGTACATTAACTTTTGGTACCCCACCTGCTGGGGCAAGGAACTTGGCGAAGTGCCTTTGAAAACCCGCATTCTGGGTCAGGATTTGGTCGTTTTTCGCGACTCGGAAGGAAAAGCCCAGTGACTGAGCAACACCTGCACGCTTCGCGGCGGTTCGCTGGGTGACGGCAAGGTGAAAGGGGACTGCGTGCAGTGTCCTTATCATGGTTGGGAATTTGACTGTGACGGCAAGGTCACCCGGATTCCGTCACTGGGCAAGGATGCCAATATTCCTGCGCGAACCCGCATTGATTCCTATCCGGTCGTAGAACGTTACGGCCTGGTCTTTGCCTTCCTCGGCGATCTGCCTGAAGAAGAGCGTCCACCGATTCTCGAGATCCCGACCTACGGCAAAGAAGGTTGGCGCGAAAGCGAAATCACCTATGAGGTGCCTTATCACTACGAGCGTTCGATGGAGAACGGACTCGACCCGGCGCATAACGAATTCGTGCATCCTTCACACGGGTTTAGTGGCGAGAATGCTGAATACAAAGTGAATGATCTGCGGTTGGTCGATGAGGACTACGAGTGGGGTTTCGGCTTCTTCAGTACGTTTAATTCACCGGCGAGCCGCGAGAAGAAAAGTGTCATGACCGACATCAAGACGGCGAAGAGCGACCGCGAAGCCGGATCGGGCAATACAGGGCCGAATCACCTCTGGACGATTATCCGGTTCTCGGAGCATGCGGAATTCGGGCAGTACATGTACGAAGCGCCGATTGATGAATTCAATACCAAGATCTACCTGATTAACATGCGCAACATGGCGCTCGAGCCTGAGAAGGATGATGAGATCGTGAAGCGCAACTGGTATGTGATTCAGCAGGATGTCGACGTGCTGAATAACCTGCATCCGATCGTTACCCCCGAGACCAATACCAAGGAATACATGGTGCCTGCGGATCAGGTCATTCTGATGTACCGGGATATTCTCAAAACCTGGGAAGCGAAAGGTTGGCGGGTTGATACCGAGCAGCTGCGACGTGATGAAAACCGGGTCGCCTATGCGATCCCGAGTCCTGCCCGCCGCGAGCAGAAGGGCTGGGTGCTGGATTCCATTCCGTTAATCCCCGCGTCAGAAGCCGATGCCGTCGCCAGCGTAAAATAGTTGTCGCTGAAACTTCAGGCGCCTCAGGAGCAGCAATGCCCTGAGGCGTTTTTTTTTGACCCTTTTTTTGCCAACCGCTTAACGGTCGGAAATCAGCCGATTTCGGCCGCTTGCGCAAGGGTTTCGGTCTGCAGGGGTGACAGGGTCGCTTTGCCGACCAATAATAGCCGCTTCGGCTTGTCGCCTGTTCCCGGTAGTTTCGCCCCATGATGATCGTTATTTTTCTGGTAGTTATGTCCAGCGGCCTCGGCTTCGGTCTGATTCTGCCGCCGTTCATGTTTGCTGCGGAAAGCCTCGGAGCAACCCCAATGGTTGCCGCATTCATTATCTCGACGTTCTCGTTGGGTCAATTTGTTGCTAACCCGTTGTGGGGTCGCCTGAGCGACCGGATCGGCAGACGGCCGGTGCTGATGATGACCATCTTCGGGCAAGTGATTGCCTACGTCGTTATGGCGTATGCCGACAATCTCTGGGTGCTCGGCGGAGCGCGATTGGCCACCGGATTGTTGGCCGGCAACTTTGCAGCTGCCGTGGCCTATGTCACCGACATTACGCCGCCGGAACAGCGGGCTAAAGGAATGGGCATGGTTGGCGGTGCCGTCAGCCTCGGTTTCATGATTGGTCCGGCTCTGGGAGGCTTACTGGGCAGCGGCGGTGCCGACGGCGCCAGCATGTACTTGCCGAGTCTTGCCGCCGCCGGCGTTGCGTTCATCACGTTTCTGGGTGTCGTCGCGTTTCTGAAAGAAAGTCACTCCGAAGAGCGTCAGGCGGAAGCCAAAGAGCATCAGGCGGAAATCGGTGGTCGCTGGCAGTCCATTCAGCACGTGTTGAGTCGGCCGTTCCTGGCGCAGATGGTCTTGATGGGCTTTTTGGTGTTCTTCGTGATGGCGATGTTTGAAACCATTATGCCGCTCTGGTCAGCCGCGCGGTTTGACTGGGGTCCGCAGCAGGTCGGGTTCGTATTCATGTACCTCGGACTGATTGTGATGGCGGTTCAGCTCGGCTTGGTCGGCAGGCTCACTCCTTTGCTCGGTGAAGGCCGTTTGCTGATGATTGCCGTCGCATCGTATTCGACCGGCCTCATCATTATGACGCTCGCACCTGCGTGGCCGTGGATGATGCTGGGCATTACCTTCACCGCGGCGGCGGGCGCTTTGTTCAATACCGTGGCCGTTTCCTGGGTATCCCGTCATGCCGGTGAACAGGAGCGTGGCACCGTCATTGGTGTCTATCAGTCCTTTGTGTACCTCGGCCGCGCGGTGGGTCCGACCTTCTCCGGGCTGATGTTCCAGAGTCTCGGCGTTAACAGCCCGCTGCTGCTGGGGGCCGCGGTACTGGTGCCGTGCTTCTTCATTGTGGTCAGTGTTCGGCGTCGCAGCGTGAATGCCGGAGTTTCAGGCTGACAGCCACTGTTTTCGCCTATCGGCTTGATATGAGGACAGCCGTTCTCAGCCGTACTATAGTCAGACGCAATCCAATGCCGCTGTTTCGGCGAATCATTGTCCATGCGCCGCAAGAACGCGCGTTCAATTTCGATAAGGAAGGCTTATGTACATTAACTTCTGGTACCCCATGGCAACGGCTGAAGAGCTCACCGCAGACAAGCCGCTGAAGGTCCGCGCGCTGGGACAGGATTTCGTTGTTTTTCGTGACGAAGACGGCAAGGCAGCTTGCCTGAGCAATACCTGTACTCACCGTGGCGGTTCACTGGCAGACGGCAAGATTAAAGGCAACTGCGTTGAGTGCCCGTATCACGGCTGGCAGTTTGACGCGGAGGGTAATGTTCAGCGTTTGCCGTCACTGGGTAAGGACGCCAACATTCCGGGGCGCACGCGCATTGATGCGTATCCGGTTGAAGAGCGGTACGGATTGATTTTTGCTTTCCTCGGCGACCTGCCTGAAGCCGAGCGTCCGCCCATCATCAACATCAAGGAATGGGATCAGGAAGGCTGGCGCGGCACGCTGCAGCACTATGGCTTTAAAGCGAATTACGAGCGCTCCATCGAAAACGGTATTGACCCTGCGCACAATGAGTTCGTGCACGATACGCATGGCTTTGAGGGCGAAGACGAAGAGTACAAAGTCGATGAGATGCGGCTGGACAACAACGGCAGCGATCACGGCCAGGGTTTCTGGCATACCTTTAAAGCGCCGCCGTTGCCTGAAGGTCAGATGCGCGAGCTGCGTGAAGAAGCAGGTGACCTGGAAGCGGGCACCGGTTTCCACGGGCCGAATCAGGTTTGGACCTACATTCATCCGTCTCCGGAATGGTGGCTGCATCAGTATCTCATCGAGCGTCCGGTCGACGAGGGTGAAACCTATGTCTACCTGATCTGCATGCGCAACTGCGTGCTGGAAGAGAAGAACGACGAGTACGTGATGAGCCGTAACCAGTACGTCGCCAACCAGGATGTTGTCGTGCTGGAGAAACTGCATCCGGTGATCACGCCTGAAACCAACACGAAAGAATTCATGACGCCGTCCGACAAATGCATCCTGATCTATCGCGAGCATTTGAAAGAGTGGGATGAAAAAGGCTGGCGCATCGATACCCGGAAAATCGCTGAGACCAAAGGCCGCGTCGCGTATGCCATTCCAAGCCCGGAACGTCGCAATGTGAAGGGTTGGGTGCTGGATGCCACTCCGATGGTCGAGGGTGGTCGCGGCACAGCAGAGGATAAGCTTAAAGCCGTCAGCTAGCCTCGGCGCCAGCGGCACATGCTGCAAATGGCCGGCATCAGCCGGCCATTTTTTGATGAAACGCAATGGCTGATGTCAGCCTGGACTCCATTTTAGTGACTCAATTTTTGTACTACGGGAAACCATCATGAAAAAGCACTTTATCGCTCTGCTTACATTGTTTTCGCTGGCCGTTTTTTCAAACGCCTTCGCCGGCGGCCACACCGCTGAAAAATTGCTCACCGACGTTAAGATTCCGGATGTCACGATTGAAATCCCGGAAGGTTATGTGCCGACGGTTTTCATCACCGGCGCAAACCGCGGCATCGGCTTTGAGTTCGTCAAGGTGTATCTCGATCGCGGTTACAACGTCATTGCGACAGCGCGTAAACCGGAGAAGGCTGAGGCCTTGCAGGCACTGGCTAAAGACAACAAGCTACTGACCATCAAGCAGCTCGACGTTACCGACTTCGAACGTGTTGATGAGCTGGCTGAGGAACTGAAAGGCCAGCCGATTGATATTCTGATCAACAACGCCGGTATCAGTGGCAACACGAAAGTGCAGAATCTCGGTCGGTTTGATTACGACGAATACCGTCGTGTGCTGGAAGTGAACGTGCTCGGGCCGACAAAAGTCGCCGAAGCTTTTTATCAGAACATGCTCGATAGCGTGCTGAAGAAGCTGGTTGTTGTCTCCAGCAGTGAAGGCTCGATCGCCGGTGTGAGTTCGCCGCGCACGATGTTCTATCGCAGCAGCAAGGCTGCCGTGAACATGATGTACAAGAACCTGTCGGTGCAGCTGCGCAAGAAAGGCATTGCCGTTGCACTGGTTAACCCGGGTTTGACCGACACCGACTTTGTTGCAGGTCTGCCGAAAAAAATGCTGCGGCCGGCTGATGTAGCAGCACAGGATATGGCGCGTAATATCGATAACACCTATGTCGAGAATACCGCTACCTTCTGGAACTACGACGGCAGAGCACTGCCCTGGTAACAGAACCTTAGCGTTAAACAAAAAAGCCCCGCTGATTGCTCAGCGGGGCTTTTTTGTTGCTTGTGGCCTGCGGCTTAGCCCGGATATTGGGCGATGCCAGCCAGCGAGCGCGCAACGCCAACATTGGCTTTCACGTCCAGTTCGCCGGTGTCGAGGTTCAGCGTGCCGACGTCGCCGGCAAAGAAGTTGCTGATCAAGATGGTGTTGTCGTCGAGTGAAGGCACCATCGTTGCCCAGCCTGGGCCCGGCAGTTCGTAGACCCGCAGCGACTCGCCTTCAGCAGACAGATGCTCCAGCACGAATTCTTCGCGGGACACGGCTTTAATCATCAATACGCTGCCGTCCGGACGATACATCGCGATCAGAACCATGCCTTCGCGCGGTGCGAAGGTCACGAAGTCTTCCAGCTGCTTGTCGTTCTCGAGGTCGTAACGCATCAGGCGCGTGCCGGTTTCGGAACTGTACATGATGGTTTTTTCATCGGGCGACAGGCTGGCGGTGGTCACACCGAGGAAGCCGGTCATCCCGCCGTGCACTTCTGTGTTGTATTCCTTGACCAGTTCGCCATCCAGCGTGAAGCGGAAAATATGGCCATGGCCGAAGACTTCTTCACCCGGGATGTTCTGGAAGAACGTGCCCATCTCTTCGAATTTGCCCATCCACTCCGGGAAGGTGCTGCCGTCGCCGACGAGATGTTCGCCCATCAGCACGGTGCCGTCAGAGGCAAAGTTGCAGTGCGAGAAAGAGCGCGGCGCAAACTCGATCTCAGGTAACTGATTACCTTCGGGTGAGATACGCAGCACTTTAAACGCCTGGCTGTCGAACGCCCACAGGTTGCCGTCCGGGCCGAACTTCAAACCGCCGACGAGGTGAGTCGTGCCTTCGGTCCACAGAACGCCTTTTTCGTTCCAGTCGGAGTCGTATTGAATAATGCGGCCCGGGCCGGCGTGGTCGTCTTTCGGGTTGTCGAGCACGGTTGCACCAACGAAAATGTCGCCGGCTACAAAGGGCTGAATAGTGGATTCATTTGCCATTACTTGTTCTCCGCGTGAATCTGCGTTCTTGATCTGCGTTTCAGATCTTCATTTTTTGGGACGGACGATTCTATCAACCGCTTGAAGCCGAATGAACCTATATCGGCGCTTAATACCGGGCTATTTGCCTGATGGTTTTGCTGCTTTTTCAGCGTTATTCGCGTTGTCTTCGGCACGGTTTGCGGCGGCTTTTTTAGGTTTGCGTTTTTTGCGCGCCGGCGATGGCTGGCGGTACAGAATGGCGGTGTAGTCGTCCTGTTTGCTGGGCCTGCCTGCGGTGGGTTCGTGCATCCGGCGCAGACTCATGTCCGTCAGGCCGTCCATGCTCTTGTTGAGCGGGCCTTTACGCACCAAGCGCACAATTTCATGCTGCATAAGATTATCCAGTAGCCCGTCACTGGCCAGCAGAACCGTGTCGCGGGATGACAGCGGCAGCTCCGGGCCCATTTCGATGCGCATGTCATTCGAACCGACCACATTCGAGATCAAATGGAGATTCTGGTGGTTGAGCGCTTCGGTCTCTTTCAGCAGACCTGCCTCGACCGCAAACCCCACCGGTGAATGAGCCGTGGTTTGCATTTTGATCTTGCCACGTTGGCCGCACACCCAGACTGCCGAGTCGCCAACGTGGTAGCTGCGAACTACTCCGTCACGGACTTCGGCAACCGCGACTGTGGTTGCGCTGCCGTTGCCTTGGGTTAACAGAGTGGCGTTCGCGAGTTCGATGCCATCAAGAATCGCCACGCGCAGGTTGCTGCCGTCTGCTTTCTTAACGGCTTCTGCGATCTTGGTAACGGCCGTGGTTGCCGCCACACGACCTGCCGGCAGACCGCCAACGCCGTCTGCAACCACCAATACCAGCGCCTTATCGCCAGACGGGATCACGGCCGCTGCATCTTCATTCGGACCCGATTTGGTGTAGCTGCCTACGGTGGCAACTTCGACTTCGCCCAGAGGGCTGTGCAGTGATTCGCGCTCCGACTCTGCATCACCGGTATAAAGCCGCGCGGCTGAAATGCGGCTGGTTGTCTGCAGTGTCAGGGTATCGGTCACAGTCAGCGCTTCGGTCGGGGAATCTTGTACAAGGCTTTTTCCATGGCAACCGCATTACGGTATCGGTCTTGCGGGCGCATTTCCATGCCTTTGCGCAGCCAGGCTCTGGCCTTTGGCCTGAGTTTACGCCGGACCCGGTCAATACCGGCAGGCGGCCATTCGTACGGCCAGTCAGGCAATTTGCCGCTAAACAACTGGTAAATGAGCAGGCTTAGTGAGAACACATCGCTTTGGAACATTGGGCGGCCCACGGCCTGTTCCGGCGCGACATAACCTACCGTTCCTGAGCCCGAACCTTTCTGCTTGCGCTGAGCCACTTTTGAAAAACCAAAGTCCGACAGCTTCAGGCGGTTATCCGGAAATACGACGAAGTTCTCCGGCTTGATGTCACAGTGGATGATTTTGCGACTGTGCGCGTGGGCGACAGCGGCCAGTGCCTGTTGGGTGAAACTGAGCGCCAGATCCGTCGACATACGTCGCGTCATTCTGTCTGCCAGTGACTCGGTACCCAATGGCATTGCGATAACAAAGTAGTCGTCGATAAAAGAAGCGTTCTGAATGGCCAGCACGTTCGGGTGTTCCATCCGCGCCGACAAGCGGGCCTCCACGGTGAACTCTTCCAGAAAAGCTTCATCGGCGGTCATCTCCGGGTCGGCAATTTTCAGCGCAACCGGGATCGCGTGAATGGTGTCGTAGGCTTGATAAATGCTGGCGCGCTCGCCAACGGACAAACGTTTCTCGAGGCGATACTTGCCGAGGCGTTGGCGTGAGCGCAGGGCGGGTCTTCTGGACAACGGGTTTTCCTGTAACGGGCAGATTTGCGGAATCCGGGGCGGGACGTTCCCCCGGGAAGCGCAATTTTACGTCAGCCGGCCGCGTTCGCCTACCGTTGCTGAGCACTCATTTGGGCAGCGTCTGATGGTATCCGACCGGGGCCCTGCAGCCGCGACAAAACGGCACTGTGTCATAGTCATACGACATGAACCTGTTATGCTACGCCACCTTTGGTAAGGTGCTGCCGGCGGTATACGCGGTTTCGCAGCCGGGCTTTTCGGCTCCGCCTGCGCACACAACTAAGATGAAAACAGTTATGCAAAGCAAGATTCACAACGTAAACGTGGTGTCCAAAACAGTGCTGCCGACACCGGCAGAAATTCTGAGTGAGCTTCCGGTGACTCCGGAACTGGAAGCCGAAGTGCTGCAGCACCGGCAAACCGTTAAGGACATTCTTGATGGACGCGACCCGCGGCTGCTGGTGGTGATTGGGCCGTGTTCTATTCACGATATTGATGCTGCGCACGAGTATGCAGCGAAGCTTGCCAAGCTTGCGGAGCAGGTTAAAGACACCATCTATGTTTTGATGCGGGTGTACTTTGAAAAGCCACGCACGACAGTTGGCTGGAAAGGCTTGGTGAACGATCCCGATATGGACGACTCGTTTCATGTGGAGAAAGGTATTCGCATGGCGCGGCAGCTGATGCTGGACCTGACGAAGATGGGACTGCCCTGTGCGACTGAGGCACTTGATCCGATCATGCCGCAGTACCTCGGTGATCTGATTACCTGGACAGCGATTGGTGCGCGTACGACGGAGTCGCAGACCCACCGTGAAATGTCGAGCGGACTATCGACTCCGGTTGGCTTTAAGAACGGCACCGACGGTTCACTTGAAGTGGCAATCAACGCGATGAAATCGGCCAGTCAGGGGCACCATTTTCTGGGTATCAATACAGACGGTCGCACTGCTGTGTTTCAGACTGCCGGCAACACCTACGGTCATGTTGTGCTGCGCGGTGGCGGCGGACGCCCCAATTACGACTCCGTCAGCATTGCGCTGTGCGAGGAAGCGCTGGAGAAGGGCGGTTTACCGGCACGCATTATGGTTGACTGCAGTCATGCGAACTCGAACAAGGATCACAACCTGCAGCCGCTGGTCGCACGCGACTGTGTCGAGCAGGTGGTGAATGGCAACACGTCGATTATCGGTCTGATGCTGGAAAGTAATTTGAACGCCGGTAATCAACCGATGCAGGCGAATCGTGCAGACCTTCAGTACGGAGTTTCTGTGACGGATGCCTGTATTGACTGGGCCACTACCGAGAGCAGTTTGCTCGAGAGCCATGAACTGCTCAAACCGGTGATTGCTGCCCGTCAGTAACTTTGGGCTCTTTCAGAAAGAAAAAAGGCTGCGGATGCAGCCTTTTTTAATGCTGTGCTACTGCTGAAACACCACCGTCCGGTTGCCGTCCAGAAAGACCCGGCGCTCAATGTGGTACTTGACCGCACGCGCCAGCGTAATGGCCTCCACGTCCCGTCCTACGGCGGTCAGGTCGGCGGCACTTTGCGTATGACTAACCCGCTCAACACCCTGTTCAATAATCGGACCTTCATCAAGATCGCCGGTGACATAGTGAGCGGTAGCACCAATCAGTTTTACCCCGCGCTCGTGCGCCTGATGATACGGTCGCGCACCCTTAAAGCCCGGCAAAAACGAATGATGAATATTGATAATGCGACCGGCCATCTTCGCGCATAAGCCGTCGCTCAGAATTTGCATGTAGCGTGCCAGCACGACCAGTTCGGAATTTGTCTCACTAATCACTTCCAGCAGGCGCGATTCGGCTTCCATTTTGGTTTCCGGCGATACCGGAATATGCACGAACGGCACTTTGTGCCAGTCCGCCAGCTCCTGCAGATCCGGATGATTCGAGACAACGGCCGTGATCTCCATCTGCAAAGCACCGGTGCGATACCGGTACAGCAGATCGTTCAGGCAGTGATCGATCTTCGATACCATGATCAGTACTCGCGGTAGGCGCGCCGTATCGTGGATTTCCCAGGTCATTCCGAATTGACCGGCAATGGCTGCAAACGCCGCCGCAAACTTTTCCTCGGAGAAATCACCATCGGAGTGCGTAAATACGGTGCGCATGAAGAAACGGCCGGTGTCGTGATCGCCGAAGTGCGAGGACTCATCAATGCTGTAGTTTTCGTCGCGCAGAAAACTCGCCACGGCTGCCACGATGCCGATCGTATCCGGACAATTGATGGTCAAAATGTAGGAATGACTGTTCATAGACGGCGATTCTACTCGTTAAAGCCCGCTTGCGGCTGTGATGATTTTCATTTTTTGGGCGCTGTGCGCGGTTCGGTATAGCGGTGCAGACCACCCGTATAGTCTTCGACCTGCCAGGAAGGCGCTGCCAGAGGGTCCGCTGTGGATGATTCCGTTTCCTGAATGTATTCCGGGCCGACCGGTGCTTTACCGGCGCCGCCCGGAATATCCAGCACGTACTCGGGTTGGCAAAGTCCGGAATAGTTGCCGCGCAGTTCGCGCATCAGTGCCCGGCCTTCTGCAATGCCGGTGCGAAAGTGCCCGGTACCGCGGGCTTTGTCGGCATGGTGCAGGTAGTAGGGCTTGATGCGGTGCTCAACCAGCAGGCGCATTAGCTCTCCCAGTGCTTGCGCGTTGTCGTTGATGCCTTTGAGCAAAACTGTTTGGCTGAGCAACGGCAGGCCCGCATCGGCCAGCCGATTGCAGGCATCGCGTGCAGCCTCGCTGAACTCCTGAGCATGGTTAGTGTGAATCACCGTATACACCGGATTGGCTGCTTGCAGCGTTGCGATCAACTCAGCAGTAATCTTTTCCGGGCTGACGACGGGTACGCGCGTGTGAATGCGAATGACTTTGACGTGCTCAATATTTCTGAGGCGTTTAAGTAAGTCACCCAGACGTCGCGGCGAGAGGATCAGCGGGTCACCGCCAGACAGGATCACCTCCCAGATCTTTTTGTCGCCGGCGATATAGTCCAGAGCAGCATCCAACTCTGCGGCAGTAAGACCCTGCGTTTGACCCACATCCTCGCGCCGAAAGCAGAACCGGCAGTACACGGGACAGACATGCACCGGCGTCAGTAGGACGCGGTCCGGGTAGCGATGAATCACCCCTTTTACCGGCATATGGGCGTGATCGCCGATCGGGTCCGTGGTTTCATCGTCGCTGATATCGAGTTCTGCGAGTGTCGGGACAAACTGAGCAGCGACCGGGTCTGCCGGATTCTCCGGGTCGAGTTGCCCAAGCATTGCGGGGGTGATCGCGACGCCAAACTGCGAGGCAACCGGAATCAGCTCGGAGAACTGTTGCTCGGTGAGGTGACCATGGCGCTGCATAGCCTTGAGCCCGGTAGTTCCTGCCTCCGCGGCTGAGTCGGTTTCTGTATTGATGCTGACGGGCTGGCTGGCCGGGGGAGTCATTGCAAGATTCCTTACGTTAAAAGGGTTCCCGAAAGTCCTGCTGAAACTTCGGTCTCAGTTTGCGCACTAATGTATCAGTTAAGCCGAACGCCGTAGCGGCAATCATTTTCCGGCGTCAAAGCCCCAAAATGCCAGCGATGTTGTTAGAATAGCCGCCCGGTCGACCCCGGTAGTCCCTTTCCGATCAGGGACTTCCCACTCCCGGTCGGCTCTGCGATACGGCACCGCGGCCGCTATTGCTCAATTTGTTTTTGAAGGAGAGACAGTTCTCATGTCTGATTTTCGCGCACCGGTCAGGGATATGTTGTTCGTGATTAACGAGCTGGCCGACATGCAAGGTGTTGCCGCTTTGCCTGACTACGAAGAATCCACCCCTGACATGGTCAACGCCATGCTCGATGGCGCCGCTCAGCTCGCCAACGACGTTATCGCGCCGACCAATGTGGTGGGCGACACAGTAGGCG
>CAYLLI010000025.1:0-18512 GCA_964384295.1 uncultured Chromatiaceae bacterium | reverse complement strand
GCAAAACTCTTGTTGGCGCCGCGCTTGCGCTAAACTACGCCCTTTCCGAAAGACCGCACCGGTCTTCCCTGTGTGTTTTCAGACGGGGAGTGGATACATATGCATATCGAAAGGGGGTTTGCATGAAACTTGTGACAGCAATCATTAAGCCGTTTCGTCTGGATGACGTGCGCAATGCATTGTCGGAAATCGGCGTCAGCGGCATGACGGTAACCGAAGTCAAAGGCTTTGGACGGCAGCGCGGACACACTGAGTTGTATCGTGGCGCTGAGTATGTGGTTGATTTTCTGCCGAAATCAAAGATTGAGATCGCCGTTGCCGATGACATGGTCGAACAGGCTGTTGAAGCAATTACCAACGCAGCGCGCACCGGGAAGGTGGGTGACGGCAAGATTTTCGTTTCGCCGATTGAGCAGGTGCTGCGCATTCGCACCGGTGAATCCGGCGATAACGCGCTTTAAGTAGTTAGGGGGAGTTTTCTGTGATTTACGCTTATTTGCGACGCTTCGCGGTTGTGATGCTGGCCTTTCCGGCTCTGGCCATCGCGGACGAAATTGATAAGGGCGACACTGCCTGGATGCTGACATCCACAGCGCTGGTGCTGTTTATGACGTTACCCGGTCTGGCGCTTTTTTACGCCGGCCTGGTTCGCTCAAAGAACGTGCTGTCGGTGCTGATGCAGTGCTTCGCGATTGCCGCGACCGCATCGATGCTCTGGATGATTGCCGGTTACAGCCTGGCGCTGACCGAGGGCAGTTCCGAGTACATCGGTGGCCTGAGCATGCTGATGCTGAGCGGCCTGACGACGGAATCTGTCAGCGGAACCATGCCTGAATCTGTGTTCATCATGTTCCAGATGACGTTCGCCATTATCACGCCGGCACTGATCATTGGCGGCTTTGCGGAACGCATGAAGTTTTCTGCGATGCTGATTTTCAGTCTGGTCTGGTTGATGTTGGTTTACGTGCCGACCACATACTGGGTTTGGGGCGGCGGCTGGCTGGCCGACATGGGCTTTCGCGATTTTGCCGGCGGTGCTGTTGTGCACATTAATGCGGGTGTTGCAGCACTGGTTGCTGCGATTGTGCTTGGCAAACGCCGCGGTTTTCCGACTACGCCGATGCCCCCGCACAACCTGCCAATGACCGTAACCGGCGCAGGTATGTTGTGGGTCGGCTGGTTCGGTTTCAACGCAGGCAGCGCACTTGCTGCTGACGGCGCAGCCGGGCACGCCATGCTGGTTACCCACCTGGGTGCGTCAGCAGGCTGCTTTGCCTGGATGTGCATGGAATGGATCCGCTTCGGTAAGCCCAGTGTTCTGGGTATTGTTACCGGGATGGTGGCAGGTCTTGGCACCATCACTCCGGCATCCGGCTTCGTTGGCCCGGCGGGCGCACTGGTTATCGGCCTCTCTGCCGGTATCGTGTGTTTCTGGGCAACCATGCTCGTAAAGCGGGTGCTGATTATTGACGACTCTCTGGATGTCATGCCGGTTCACGGCGTTGGCGGCATTCTCGGTCTGTTGATGACCGCGTTCCTGTCAAGCAGCCTCGGCGGCCTTGGGCTGGACGAGGGCGTTACCGCCTGGGATCAGTTCATGGTGCAGCTGTGCGGTGTGGGCGCCACCATTGTCTGGTGCGGCATCGTCTCTTTCGTGCTGCTGAAGTTGCTTGATGTGACGATTGGACTGCGCGTCGATGAAGACGAGGAAACCGAAGGGTTGGATATCGTGCTGCATGAAGAGCGCGGCTATAACCTTTGATGGTTTTCAGTAATAAAAAAGGCCCCTTCAGGGGCCTTTTTTTTGCCTGCAGCACTTACAGGCGTTTGCGTTTGTAGAGCCGTATGCCAAGCAACCCGGCCAGCAAGAGCGCGTAGATCAGCGCATCGAGTGTGTCCAGCTTGACCTGCCAGTAGTAGTGCCAAACGATCAGGATGCCGATCGGATAGCTCAGCCTGTGCAGATTCGCCCAGCGTTTGCCCAGACGTTTTTGCCAGCCCGCTGTTGATGTGATTGCCAGCGGAATCAGCATTACGAGCGCGGAGAATCCAAGCGTAATAAACGGTCGTTCAATGATGTCTTCGACGATCGCTGATGTATCCAGTGACTGATCCAGCACCAGCCAGACCAGAAAGTGCAAACCACAATAAAAGAAAGCGAACAGTCCGAGCATGCGTCGCAGGCGAATGGGCCAGGGTTTTTTCAGCGCCCAGCTCAGAGGCGTGATGGCAAGAGCAATAAGAATGAACCGCAGACCCCAGATCCCGAGGCTGTCGAGCACGGTTTCAATGGGGTTGGGTCCGAGGCGTGGCCCGTAGATCTCGGCAATTCTTAGTGCCAACAGAACAAACGGCAGCAGCGACAGAGTAAACACAATGGGCTTGATGACCCATCGAACCTGAGTGGTGGTCGGAGCAATCGACATACGCGGATTGTGGCAGAACTCTGCAGCTGAGACTGCTAGAAGTTGTCGACGAGGTTCAGACCGGTATACAGCGAGGCCACTTCATCGGCGTAGCCGTTAAACATCAGGGTGGGCTGTTTGGCGGCAAGTAAGCCACCTCCGATCCTCCGCTCGCGTGCCTGACTCCAGCGCGGATGATCCACTTCAGGGTTCACATTCGCGTAAAAACCGTATTCCCACGGTGCTGCGTCATTCCAGGAAGTGAACGGCATGGTTTCCGTGAAGCTAATCCGGTTAATCGACTTGATGCTTTTAAAGCCGTATTTCCACGGCACGACCAGTCGCATCGGCGCGCCGTTCTGATTGGGCAGGGTTTTGCCGTAGACACCGACTGCAAGAATCGTCAGCGGGTGCATGGCTTCCTCGATAGTCAGACCCTCTCGATAGGGCCACTTCATAATCGGCCGGCGTAACCCGGGCATTTCCGAGGGCCGGCTGATCGTCTCGAAACTGACGTACTTGGCGTTCGAGGTCGGCTTTTTCATTGTCTGAATATCGCCGAGCGGAATCGCGACCCACGGGATTACCATCGAGCAGGCTTCCACGCAGCGCTGGCGATAGTTGCGCTCGTCAAGTGCGTGAGGCTTGATGATGTCTTCGTAACTAAACTCGCCGGTGATCTCCGCTTCGCCTTCGATGGCAACGTTCCACGGCAGCGGGTTAAAGCTGCCGCTGTTCAGATACGGATCGTCTTTGCTGGTGCCGAACTCGTAGAAGTTGTTGTACTGGGTGATGTCTTCGTAACTGTTTGCGGGTTCGTTTGTGCTGTAGGGGCTTTTCTTCAAGTCCCCGAGAGATTTTACGGCGGGGCCGGTTTCTTTAGCGCATGCTGTTCCCCCCAGCAGCGCTGAAGCGCCCACAAAACCCATGTTGCGCACGAAGCGGCGGCGATCATCGTAGATCGTTTCTGAAGTAATCTCCGAAGGCTTCGGATCGCTGGACTTAGGGGTTTTGATTAACAATGTTCTCTCCCGTGACTGCCGTTCATGCGGCGCTTGAGCGTTCTATTTCGATGCTGGAATATACGGTAAGACCAACAAAGTCGTACCGAAAGTTCCTTGCCACCGCAATTCAACATATAGTGCAGCGGTTCTGTTATTTCGCGAGGTTTGAGCCGATGAATTCGTACCCTGTCATATTCCGGATGTTGCTGCTCGCAGCGCTGCTGAGCGGGTGCGGGCAGGACAACGCTGCGCCGGATGTTGAAGGGACGGTAAACCTTACTGTCGGCGGGACAACCTTTCCGGACACTCAGGGCGAAAAGCATTGGCTGGCATTTGCGGACGCGGCTGCCCAACAGTCGGGTGGTCGTATCAAGCCCAAGATGCTGATCTATGGACAGCTGGGCTCTGAAGAGCAGATTCTGTCGGGACTGCGGCGCGGGCGGGTTCAGTTTGCCAATGTTTCTGCTATGTCCGTATCGACTTCCGTGCCTGAATCGGCGCTACTTTATGCGCCATACCTGTTTGCCGGCGAAGCTGAGGCAGACTTTATTCTGGATAAATACCTGACACCGATATACCGCGAACTTCTGGCCGAGCAGGGATTGCATTTGGTGACGTGGTACGAGATTGGCTTTCTCCAGGTGTATGGTAAAGAGCCGTTGCTGGTGCCTGCTGATGCAAAGGGGCGCCGCTTTCGTGTCGGCGCCGGCATGACAGCCCGAATGTTTGCCGAAGCGATTGAGGCCGACGTTATTCCGCTCGGTTTTGCAGACGTTGTTGCAGGCTTGCAGACCGGATTGATTGAGGCCGGTGAGAATGCCGTCAGCCTGTATGCCCGGTCGGGCATTGCGGGTGAGGCACCGTATCTGACGTTGACTGACCATTCCTACGGCATTTCGATGATCGTGGCACAAAAGAAATGGTGGGATGCGTTGTCGCAGGAAGATCGCAGCGTATTGGGTAAAGCGTTTCCGGGTATTGCTGTCTCGCGTGCCGATGTGCGCGCCGAGTCTGCTGCCGATCTGGAAAATGCGAAGTCGCTGGGCATCGAGGTTCACTCACCGACTGCTGAGGAGCGCGCGCAATGGGTGGCGGCCGCCGGCCGGATTCAGGAAGAGCTCGCTCAGGGCATCGGCGGCCGATCTCAGGAAATTCTTGATGCAATTGCTGCCGGGCGCAGCGCGTATCGTGCCGGACTTGAATAGCAAATAGTCCCGTGAGTCACGGCAGGTTCGGGTTTGGCAGCGGCTCGAAGTCGTCGGTGTCGTCTTCCGTGTTATCAATGATGCTGTTCAGCGCGTATTTGAATTCGAGGTTATAGCGCTGATCGGTCGCCCGGACCGGATTGCCCTCTCTGAGTATTGGTCGATAGCGTGCGTAACGCAGTACCCGTGCTGCCTTGCGCTCCACGGTCTTCGGCGGGTCTGCCTGCAGCAGCTCAATGTTTTTCACAGAGCCTGACTTGCTGACGTCAAAGCTGAAGACGGCGTAACCGCTGCCAAATGCCGTCGGGTCTGCGGCAAAGTTCCGCTCCGTGCTTTGCCGCAGGGGATAGTAGTTGGGCATCGGTATTAGCCCGATCAGGTTGGGCTGGCCGAATGTCTCTTGTTGCAACTCTTCTCCGTCCGGCAGTTCAGCCATCACAGCCCACGCTTGCCGGTAGGCTTTCGATGCACTGGTTGTCTTGCCAAACAGCGTTTGTGCGTCGCCGAGCTCTACCAGCAGTTCAGCTTCCAATCTCGGGTCGGGTGTTTCCTGTTTTGAGTTGATGCTAATGGCCTGCTGCAAAGCCTTAACCGCGTTAACGCGCATTTGCTGCACATTGATAGTTTCGGCATCCGGTTCCGCGAATATCTCCGCGTTCGGATTGCTTTTCATCAGGCTTTCGCCGTTGGCTTCGGGGTGCATAACGTACGAGTTGGCGATGTTGCGCAGCGCTTCAATCAAGTCGGGGTTGTTCTCGCCGATGGCCCGCTGCAATAGCTTATAGCCTCTGCGGTAATTGTCGATTTCGAGCAGAGTATTGCCTGTGCGGCTGTACCATTCAGCGAGCTTGAAATAGCCTGCGGCCGTCTCAACGCTCTCGAACCCATGCTTATAGCTGAGTATTTCAACCTGAGCCCGCTGATGAAAATCTGCGCTCTCAAGATCGGACAGCATTACATAGGTTTCCGTCAGCGCATCCCTGGCGGGCAGTTGGTCGAGATTGTAGAAACCCTGGTTAGCGTGGGTCACCTGCAGTGCGCGCAGCAGAATGGCTTTGCTGGCCTCGTACTGTCCGGTTTTAAAGTAGGTGGCCGCGAGTACTTCTAATGGCTGAACCAGATCTGCGGCAAGCCGCCCTTTGTATCGCTCGATCAACGCGATGCTCTCGTTACATCGCTCCCGCGCAATCTGGTAGTTGCCGAGATAAGCCTCGATATCGGCCAGAGTGGTCAGTGGTTCGGCGAGCTCAACGGATTCATTACCGAGGCTTGCCCGGCGCTCAGCGAGTCTGTTTCGAGCCAGCTCACGTGCCTCCGGGTAGCGCTTATTGTCGAGGAGTCGCCGAATTTCCGTCAGTCCGGGGTCATCGACAGGGTCGGCCTGCAGCCCTGATGACAGCATGAATATGATTAGCAGTGTCAGAAACTTGCGTAGCATGGCACGGTAATCCAAAGATGGGTCAGGCCGCTCATTTGCTTTGCCAATGGCAGTATTCCCGATTGTACTTAAGCCTGCGGCCGGGAATACAGCACTGGTTGAACCCGCCGCGGTTTGCGTTGTCTTTTAGTCACTTCATACACTTTGGTAGTTCGCAGTTCAGGGGTAATCGCATGGGTTTATTTGGACGCAAAGCAGAAATGGTTGAGCCGGAGAAAGCATTGCCCGGTCGTGAAGCCGCTATGGCATTGAACAATCGTCACTTTGTTAATGGCAATCCCCTGAAGGGCCCGTTTCCTGAGAACCTTGCAGTGGCTCAATTTGGTCTGGGCTGTTTCTGGGGCGCGGAGCGATGCTTCTGGCAACTGGACGGCGTGTACACAACGGCGGTGGGTTATTCCGGGGGCTACACCAAAAACCCGGGTTATGAAGAGGTGTGTTCGGGACAAACCGGTCATACCGAAGCGGTACTGGTGGTCTATGACCCGGCCGTTGTTTCACTGGAAGAGTTACTGCGCGTGTTTTGGGAGTCCCATGACCCGACGCAGGGATTGCGGCAAGGCAATGACGTGGGCTCGCAGTACCGGTCGGCTATTTATCTGGATGATCCTGAAGAATTAGCGCTTGCAGAAGCGTCGCTGGCCCGCTATCAGGGGGCATTGACTGCCGCAGGGCGCGGCGGGATTACAACCGAACTGGGCAGCGGTAAGACGTTTTATTACGCCGAGGATTATCATCAGCAATACCTTGCCAAAAACCCGGGCGGGTACTGCGGGCTCGGCGGGACCGGCGTGGCCTGTCCGGCGCACGCAGGTTAATTGAGTACGCGATAGCCGCGATAACGCAGGCAGCGTTTGACGACGTTCTCTTTGTTTTTAACCTCTTTGGCACCTGAGCCTGCACCAGCCAGGATGGCTCCCACAGCCGCACTGCTGCCAATATTGCCGTTGGGCCTGACCGCACCGACTGCGCCGCCGACAGCGGCGCCTGCAGTCGCGCTTTTCGCGACTCCTGCCGCTACCGGAATCTGTTCCGCGTAGGTGCGGCACTGCTCCAGATCCTGTTCGTACACCGACATATTGACGCCTTTGGTATCAATGATCGGGTCCGGCTGGGCGGAGCAAGCCCCCAATGCGATCAGTGCGATAGACAGCAAAGCCAGGTATGCCGAGAGCTGCAAAGGATGGGTGGAAACGTGCTTCATACAGCTTCAACGCGCCTGCGCAGCCTTGGTTGACAGCACCGCTTCGATTCAGCAAGCATGACGGTATGAGCCGGTTGGGATTCATTGTTGCTTTAATCATGCTGGCGGCGGCTTGCAGCCCGTCGCGGCAGCCCGAACCTGGTACTCCTGAGACTGTTGCGGTCGCGCCGCCGGTCGCGCCACCGTCTGCTGAATGGTTGAAGCGGTCTGACCACTATGCTGTTGCAGACGGCGATTCTCTGCTGGCTGTCAGGGTCTATCGAGATGGTCGTATGGCGAGTTTTGGCCACAACCACGCGATTAGCTCGGACAGTGTTACGGGCATTATCTATGTCGGCGAATCGTTCTCTGACGCCTGGTTTGATCTGAGACTGCCGGTGGCGTCTCTGGTCATTGATGACAGGGACATTCGGGATCGTTACGGAGAGGATTTTGCCGATCCGGTCCCGGAAGACGCGATATCAGGCACCAAAGCCAACATGCTGAGCGACAAGGTACTGAATGCCGAAGTCTGGCCGGAAGTCTCTGTGCAGGGGAGGTCTATCCGTTGCGCAGCTGGCCTGTGTGAGTTGGCATTGGCCATTGAACTCAAAGGGCAGGTGAGCCGTCACACGGTGCAGGTTGAGCTCGAGCAGCATGCCGACCGCATCATTGCTCACAGCGAGTTTGAGCTGCAGCAGTCTGATCTGGGTCTGAAACCGTTCAGTGTCATGATGGGCGCGTTGTCTGTGGCCGAGGCTATGCAGTTTGAGCTGGATTTGGTCGCGACGAAGGTTGTTCCCGATGACGACGATTCCGGGTGATATATTCAACCCCCGTGGCTGCCTGACCGCGGCTTTTTTAACGATTTTTATGAGGCAGAGTAATGTCGAAAAACAGTATGTCGATTGATCGGCGCAGTTTGCTGGCCGGTATGGGTGCAGCCGGAGCAATGGGTATGGCGCCGGGCTTACGTGCAGGGCCAACCAAGCAGGTGGAATGGACGCTTGATCTTGATGATGCCCGTGACAACCTGAAAGCACTGTTGAAACTGCAGGCAGACTTGTCCGGCAAAGATGCCTTATCCGGGTTTCCCGGCAAAGTCTGGGGCTGGGTGCCGGGCGTTGGCAATACGCTGCTGTTCAATACCTACGGAATCGGCTGCAGCCACATTGAGGAAGTAGAAAACGGCTACCGCTTTTATCATCGCGAGTTGCTGTACTACACCGACCCGCGCACCAACGAAGTCATGGAAACATGGGATAACCCGTATACCGGTAAGACGGTTGAAGTGCGGCACATCCTGAATGATCCGGTCAACCGCTTCTATCCGTTCGCCGGCGGACGTTTCGCACCGCCGTTCCCGTATGAAGTGCACGGTAATGACATTGTTTTCCAGATCAGTGTGTTCCGGTTCGAAGATTCGCCGATGCCGCGTGCCGATTACCCGCTGCATTCTGCAAACGACAAGTATCAGTCCTCGGAGCTCTGGGGCACGATCGGTCGCCTCGAAGAGGTGATGGATCCTGATATTACTTCTGCCAGCAATGTGACCTCTTGGGCGCGTTTGTCGCAGTGGGTGCCGTTTATGGAGATGGGCGATGCGCCTGGAACGATGGTGTTCCACAGCCATTCCTACAAGTTGATGGGTGGTGAGTCTGAACTTCCGCCTGAGATTCTGGCTTACACCGAGAAGAATCATCCGAAGTATCTGGAATCGCCCAAGGAGTGGCTGGGGCTTAAAGACAACAAGTCGCAGGTTACCGAGAGTAAGAAAGAGATTGACCGGCGTTGGAAGAAGGACGGGCCCGCGGGCTCCGTGTTTGAGGCCAGCTAGTACCGGCTTCAATCGGCCACAAAAAAACCGGCGTAGGCCGGTTTTTTTGTGGCTTCAGTTTCTGTATCAGAACTGGAAGTAAATGAACTGTTCTTTGACGCTCGGGTAAAGGAACAGCATCATCGCAAGCGAGACCGCACCGCGTCCGCCCCGAACCCAAAAGGCTCTGCTCCAGCTGTAACCGGATTCTTTGTAGGTAATCTGAAACAGCATCGCGCCGGCAATCAGCGCCAGATAGAACAACTCTTCACCGAGGCCCGCATTGGGCACAAAGTGGATGCCCTGTGTAAGCAGGTTTTGCAGCGGATTGATCAGCATGATCGACAGCGCTGTCTGCAAATCCGCTGTTGTCTCAGCGCGGAAAAACGCCCAGCTGATCGTCACGAGCTGGAAGGTAACCAGCCAGCTCAGCACGCCAAAGGCTTTCTGCATTGGTTTGTTGAAGCCTGCGGTTATGGCATCCAGCAACGGCTTGCAGCTGTGATACAGGACCAACAGCGCACCGTGGTAGACGCCCCACAGCAGGAAGTGCCATGCCGCCCCGTGCCATAAACCACCCAATGCCATGACGATGACGAGGTTGCGCAACTGCAACAGCTTGGTGCCGCGGTTGCCGCCCAGTGAGATGTACAGGTAGTCACGCAACCAGGTGGACAGGGAAATGTGCCAACGTTTCCAGAAGTCACTGATGTTGCGCGCACCAAACGGCGCCTTAAAGTTCTCCATCAGCTCAAAGCCAAGTAGCTTCGACGTGCCCCGAGCAATGTCGGTGTAGCCTGAAAAGTCGCAATACAGCTGAATGCCGAATGCGTAGCAGGCCATCCACATGCTCAACGTGCTGGCTGAGTCCACGTCGCCGAACACCATGTTTACGAACGGAGCGATGTTGTCAGCGACCACAATTTTCTTGAAAAAGCCGCGAAGTATCAGGTCAAAGCCATCGAGCGTCCGGTCGACGGTTTGTTGTGGCTTGCCGGTAAATTGCTTCAGCATGTTGCCGGCACGTTCGATCGGGCCTGCAACCAGCTGTGGGAAAAACGCCACGTACACCGCGAAGTCCAGCAGTGAATCGGATGCTTTGATCTGTTTGCGGTAGATATCGATGGAGTAGCTCATCGACTGGAAGGTGTAGAAGGAAATGCCGACCGGCAGGATCACCTCAAGGCCGGGGGCTGTGAACGATCCTTCCGGCAATACGGCAATGGCTGAGTCGACGAAGAAATTGAAGTACTTAAAGAACCCTAGAATGCTCAGGTTAATAGCAACCGAGCCTGCAACCAGTAGTTTTCGGGTGCGTTCAACGTTCGACTGTTCAATAGCCCGTCCGAGATAGAAATCGACCAGCGTCGAAATCACGATCAGGATGACAAAAGGCGGACTCCAGAAGCCGTAGAAAAAATAACTCGCAAGCAGCAGGAACGCATTGCGATAGGGTCGTTCAGCGTTCCGGACGACAAACCAGCTCGCGTAGATAACCGCAAAGAAGATCACAAATTCAATGGAATCAAAGGTCATGCTGCACAACCTTCTTCGGCCAGTTTCGCGGAGATGGCTTTTCGCAGATCCTCTCTACCGTAGCCAACGGCTCCTTTGTAGACCTGCATCACGCCGTTGGCAACACGCTTGCCGCGCTCCGGAGATTCCGAACAGTTGAAGGAGCTGATAATTGCGTCGGCAGCCGCTTCTTTTCCAAGCAGCATGTCGATAATCAAGCTGAAGTACCCGGCGTACTCAATGTCCGTTTTCTCCATCGCGATGTTCAGGTCGTCCTGAACCGGGAGTAGGAACCTCTCCGGTCGAGGATCCCAGGCGAGTCGGGTCCGGTAGCGACCGAACGAGAGATAGTTGTGCACGGCCCTGAGCAGAGCGATGGTGCCGTCGGCATTGGCATCGAATCCCGTCCACTCGTCGTAGTCTGCGAATGCGGGCATTGTTGTCGGATCGCCGGAGAAACTCTCAGTAGGCAGCAGTTGGTCCGTCGCGATTACCCGTGCAAGTTCCGCACCGATAGCAAACTGCTGCGAACGGTTTGGATGGACCTCATCGTCATACACAGCGTAGTCGATCAATCCTCTGGGGGAGTTCTGCTCGACGAGCGACCAAAAGTCGAGTAGTGCAAAGTTGTTGTCGCGCGCGTATTCACGTGTGGCCTCGTGGAACATAAACGGCGCCCGCTTCAGCACAAAGTCGCGGTCGTTTGCTTTCCACAGATGCTCGCGGGCTTTGTCGATATTGCCCTCATCCAGATAAATCTGGCCAAGCTGCCAGTTCGCTTCGGCAATGCCATCATCGAGCGCAAGAATCTCGATGTACTTTTGCTTGGCTGATTCGCCGGAATCGGCCAGCGCGTCCAGCAGCATCGTGTTCAGCGTTTCAATCTGCGCTTCGCTGCTGCCGGCCTTCGCCATCGAACCAAACGGCCGGAACCCTGCCAGATTGGTGGGGGTTATGATGAACAGAACTGGTACGTTGTTGGCTTTTAAGAAGTTGCCCAGCGCTTCAAGGTTGTCGTTGTAGTGGTCCAGCCGCGTTTGCAGCCCTTCATCGCGTCCGGGAGGTTCCGGCTTGATTGGCAGCACTCTGGCACCAAATAAAGCCAACGGATTAAACGCATTTTCCAGGCCGGACAGGGTTGACCACTTCGCCTGAATGCCGGCGAGCACTTCGTAGGCTGCCTCGGCTTCAAAGTACGGAATGTCATCGCTGAGATAACTGGCGTAGTTGCTGCGCGGTGTTGTCCAGGTCTCATTGCCGCCGATCTGAATAATGAGCAGGTCGGGTTGTAACACCATGGCTTGCTTGGTCATGCGCATGATATCGGTGACGTTGTACGCAGCTACCCCGAGGTTGATCACCTCAACAGCGTCAGACCCTGCATCGGCTATTTCGTTGATGTTGAACTCCAGCGCCCGGGAGAACGAGCTGATCATGCCCGGGTCCCACTGCTGACCATAGCGTTCGAACACGACCTGAGCCGTCAGCCAGCCTTCGGTAATGGAGTCGCCCAGTGTCAGGATGCGTAACGTGTTGGCGGGCTTTTTCGCCGGAACAGGGTCGTTAAACCCGCTGGATGGTTCGGCCGGAGAGAAAGGCCCCCGCGACCATGTCACGGTGCCGTTACCCTTGTCGATCAGGTAGCCGCGATAGCTGTCGGGCAGCAACTGTCCCGTCAGCAGCTCGATCAGTGCCGCAACTCCGATGACGGCTGTGAGCAGAGCACCCAGATAACGCAAAATTTTCAATACCGACTCCCACACGATAACGGGTGACTCTACTATTTGTGCAAGCCCTTTGCTAGCAAGCGTTTGGGCCACTCCGGACCGCGCTCTGACGGTGGTTCAAAGGGTTCGTCCGGAGGCGGAGTCAGGCGCTGCTGCGCTTAGCCTCTTGCAGGCGACGTGCCTCGTGAGTCCATTTCTCGCGATTCGCCTTTTTGGTACGAGCAGCAATTTTCTTCAGCTGCGTCTGGCTCAGCTCTGCCAGCTGAGCAAAGTTGAAAACACCCGCGTTGTTCAGGCGTCGCTCCACTCCCGGTCCGATGCCCCGTATCTTTTTCAGATCATCCACTACCTGCATATCGGTATGGGTATCTTCCAGCGGGTCCTTGTCGGGCTCCGCGGCGGTTTGGGCCGGCACCGTAATGGTGTCAGTCGCCGCAACCGGTTGTTCTGTCGCTTTAGGCTGCACTGACCCGGCCAGTTCCTGCAGCTTCGCATTGGCATGCAGCTGCTCGCTTCGCAGCGTCGCAACCTGATCTCTCAAACGATCAATCAGTTCAGATTGCTGCGTGTTTTCGGTTGCCAGCGGCTTGGCCCATTCCTGCAGTGCCTGTAACTGTTTCTTCAGGCTCTTCTCCTGGGCACGGCTGTCATTGAGTTGTTCGCGCAATGTAATGCCGTCGGTTTCCGAAACACTGCTCGGCACAGGAGCCGTGCCGTTGCTTTTCTCGAGCCTCGCAATCTGCTGCTGCAAACTTGCGACTTCGGCTGAATGAGCCTCTTGCTGCTTTAATGCAACCTGACGCGCTTTGTCTTTGTTGAGCGTGGTCTGCTGCAGGGTGTTGATCATGCGCTTCTGACTGCCATGCTCAACCCGGAGGCGGTCCCGGTCCTCCTGCAGGTTGGCCAGAACTTTTACTTGTTCATTGATTCGTTCTTCATAGCGGTTGTTCTTTGCTGCCAGTTCGGCCTTGTCATGCTGCAGCTGCTCCAACTGCTCCCGCAGTTCGGCAACGTCCTCAGGAAGCTCCGCAGCAGCGGGTTTCTCGGCTTCTTCGGCAGGTTTCGCGGGTGTTTTCTGCAGCAGCAGGGCCTTGGCGAGTGCGGCACCCAGTACAAAGGCAATGCCGCCGGCAATAAGCGCTGTAATCAGTGTGGCTGTCACTGTCATGTTCTGTGCTATTGGTTCACTGTGTTTGCTGGGCCCGCATCAGTAAGTCTATAGAATCACGGGGAATTGTCACAGATTATGTTGTGCTCTGTCGGGCAGCTATGCACTGGTTCACAGTTTTCATGCGAGTTCGAAGGGCCGTCATCTTGATGTTCGTCCTTCCGGCTATAGGTGTATGCTGGTGGCATCGAGTCGAGCAACTGTTGGTGAGGGGAAACTATGCAGCTCAGCAAACTTAGACAGCACTTAGAGGAACTGGAAAAACTGGTCGCTTCGAACGGCAGTTTTGATGAGGCCACTGCCGACAGTATTCGAAGTGAAGTCACTGCTATCCGGTCTGCGTTGGATGAGCTAACTGAAGATCATGACGAACCACTGAACGACCAACTGACCCGAATTGCCGCTGAATTCGAGGCCGATTATCCGCAGACATCCCGGGTACTTGAGCGGGTTGCCGATACCCTCGCTAAGCTCGGGATCTGAGCCTCACTTCGGTCGCTCAGGTCGCTGCAAATTTCAGCAGGTGTTCGCACAACACCTGACTTTGATCCTCAACAATGTAGAAGTTCGCGTCGTCGATGAGTGCGTGCGCCTGACCGGCGCAGCCGGGGATATGGGATAGCAGCTTGTCGGGCCCCATTGCGGAGTTCCTGAACTGTTTGCTGAACAACGTCAGCACCGGCTTGTGCCAGTCAGAAAGCTTCTCCCACGCCGCGAGATTCGCCGGGCGCGCCGGACTGTCCGGCGATATCGGCAGGATCATCGGAAAGCGTCTCGGGCCGGTGCGAAAGCGTTGTTCCGGATAGGGTGCGTCATAGGCGGCGACGACTTCAGGCGTAAGCTCACTGACGGTGCCTTCCTGAACCATCTCTCCCTGAGGAAACACCGGCAGTGACAGTTGCTTCTCGCGCCATTCGATGAACCAGGCATGGCCTGAGGAAGGCTCGCCGGTGGGCAACTGTGTGTTCAGCAGCACCAGCTTGTCAAAAACATCCGGGTTCTCAGCCGCGATGCGCAGCCCGAAGAAGCCACCCCAGTCAAACATAAAGCCGATGGCATTTCTGATGTTCAGCTGGTGCAGCAGTGATGTATTCCACTCAATGTGGCGGTTGAATTCGTAGTCCGACTCACCGGGCAGCTTGTCGGAGCGACCGAACCCGATGTAATCCTGGGCAATAACCCTGAAGCCGGCATTCACCAGTACGGGAATCATGTGGCGGTAGAGATACACCCATGCGCCTTGCGACGGATACAGCACAATGCACTGCGCGTCGCGCGGTCCCTCGTCGATGTAATGCAGCCGCAGGTCCCCGTAGCGTTCGTCGGTGACGAAAACGTAGTTCGGCGCGAAGTCGTAGTCCGGCAGGTTCTCAAAGCGTTCGTCGGGCGTGCGCAATACGTTCATAGATAGGCTCTTTGCAGGTCCTGCGGTACTGATCGATTAGTACTGTTTGGGTAACGGCGGCAGTTGCCGCAGATACTCGGTGATGGCCGCACGGTCTTCGGCCGTGAGAAGCGCAGTGTTCTCATCGATCACTGCGCTCATCTCGCCGCCGGCAAAGTCTCCGTTTGGCAGCATGCCGATTTCAAGAAACAGCTCGAGGTCGGCCCGGCGCCAGTCTTTCAGGCCGTCGGGGTGTGGCGTTAGGTTGGGAGCAGCTTTCGCATCGCCAAAGCCCGGCGCTCCTGCCATTTCAAGATCAGCCTGCGGGCCACCGAAAGCATCACGTGGCGTGTGGCATTCCCCGCAGTGTCCCAGGTGCCGTACCAGGTAGGCGCCCCGGTTCCACACTGCGTCTTTATCGGACGCGGGCAGAAACCGCGCATTATCAAAGTACAGCCATTTCCAGAATGTCAGCGGTGTGCGCCATGCGGCGTACCAGACGAGTTCATGATCCCGATTGGGAGCGCTGACGGGTTCCAGCGAGTCGAGATACGCTTTGATATTCAGCAGATCGGTATCGGCAAGGCCTGTGTAGGATGGGTAAGGGAAGGCCGGGTAGTAGTGCTCGCCTTCAGGATTTACACCGTCCTGAAACGCTGCGATGAACTCGGCGTCCGTCCAGTTCCCGATACCGGTTTCCGGGTCCGGCGTAATGTTCGGGCTGAAGAAGACGCCGAAGGGTGATTCCAACGGCCGCCCTCCCGCCATCGGGATGCCATCTTCTGCTGTGTGACAGGCTACGCAGCCACCGGCGATGGTCAGGTATTTTCCCTGTTCAACGTTTGCGGCGTGAGCCGTTCCCAGCAGCAATATGCCCGCCCACAGCAGCGTCCGTAGGCTTCGTCGGGCGGGCTTATGCATGTCTTAGTCGTCAGCGCGGAACTTGTCGTGGCAGCCTTTGCAGCTGTTGCCCACGGCTTTGAAAGCTTTGCCCATTGCAGCACGGTCATTGGCCTCGGCGGCGGCGGCAAGCGCTGTAGTCGCTTCCGCAGCATCTGCGGCATATTGTTGGTACTGGTCCATCTCGTCCCAGATTGCGGGCAACGCATCGCCGCCTTCTGAGCCGACAGGCACAAGGTCATCAATCAACGAGCTTGCTGCTGCCAGCGCGCGGGTGTTGGCGACCAGATGGCCCTGCATGTCAGCAGGTTTTACCTTGCCGAGATACACGGAAATAAATCCGCCAAAGCTGCTGCCAATACTTTCCATTACGGTGTCGCGGTATTTGGCGGCGTCGCTTTTTTCGGAGTCGTCTGCATGACTTTGCAGCGGTAAGAAAATGAATGCGGCAATGAGTGCTGCATAGAGTGCGCGGTTCATAAAGAGTACTCCTTATCGTGGGTGTATTCCGTGGTGCTTGATTGCAGACCGTTTAGTTGATGACTTCGTTCTCGCTCAGGCTGGCGACACTGTCGTGTTTTTGGTCCGGTAAGTCGAGTGTGCCGTCCATGAACGCTTTCACATCAGCGCCGGTGACGTCACCTGCTTCCTGAACTGCCATGTGGCCGACACCGGGGTAGATTTTCAGCTTGACTGATTCAGCACCTGTCAGCAGCTCGATGAACTCGGGTGCCTGCTCTACCGGAGCTTGCGGGTTCGCTTCACCCCACAGAATTAACACCGGAGCGCGCACCCCTGCAATGACGTTTTCAAGATCGCCGGCCTCGTATTGGCGCAAACGTTCGATCTCGGCCTCGCGTTGCCCCTCACGCATCCACATGTCGTACCAGCGATCGACCAGTTCCGGTGGCAGTTCGCTGGTTTCGCCCCACGCAGACGAAAGCATAAACTCGGGAATAAAGCGCGGCAGAATGTACTTCAGCAGATCCGCAGACTTACCGGGCTTGCCGCGTCGCTTCATCTGCTCTTTGCCTTCCAGAGAGCCCGGGCTCAGCAGCACGAGCTTCTTGATGCGCTCAGGGTGACGGCTTGCATAGTGCAGCGCGACAGTGCCGCCCAGCGAGGTCCCTCCGATGGAAAACTCCTCCAGCCCCATCGCATCAATAAACTTCTCGGCCAGATCAACGGTGCGCTCGACGGTGTAATCGCCACTCGGGTCAGGGCCGGTGAGGCCATGACTGGTCATGTCAAAGCGGATGACCCGATAGTCGTTTTTCAGCGCTTCAACCCAGGGCTCCCAGCCGAGCAGGCTGGCAAAGTGCGCATGCACCAGTACGATAGCGGGCCCTTCGCCTTCATCCCGGTAGTGCACCCGAACGCCGTCGACGTTCATAAAGCGGGATGCATCATTGGCGTAGCGGGCTTCCAGAACCTCTGCCGGTATGTCCCGGTATGACCAAACGGCCGCCACGAGCCCGATAATTGATAAAGCCAGTAAGGCGCCCAACGTGTAACCGATATAGCGTAAGACTTTCATGCAGTACCTCTTCGTCACATGCTTTGATAATACGTCAGCGCTATGTTCGCGGGTAGTTCGATGCAGCCACGGCATGGTCATCAGGCTTTGGCGCGCCGGACATTGACAGCTTCGGGGCTTGGCGCGTATAGAAAGAGGGTCTTTCTCGGAGTTTTTCAGATGTTTCTGGCGTTGCGGGATCTTTCGTTTGCCAAGGGCCGGTTCTTGTTGATGAGCACCATCATTGCGTTGGTGGCGTTTTTAATGACCTTGCTCAGCGGTCTGGCATCCGGGCTCATTAAAAACAATATTTCCGGTCTGATGGCGTTGGACGTGACTCATATTGCTTTTGAGTACAACGAGCGTCCCAACTATCGCAACAGCATGGTCGAACGCGAGATGTGGGAAGGCTGGCGCGAATCGGAAGGAGTGGTTTCCGCAGAGCCTCTTGGTCACACGATGTTTACGGCGCGCACTCCCGATGATGTGCCGCTCGATGATGTGGTGCTGTGGGGCGTGGAGCCGGGCAGCTTCCTTGAGCCCGGGGTCGTCAGTGGCGATCAGTTAAGTGCTGAAGCTGACGGCGTCATTATTTCCGAGCTGCTGGCCAGCAAGCACGGGCTGGGTGTTGGTGACACAGTGGTGTTGGATCGTGTGCTGACGCGGCTTAACGTGATCGGCATTAGTGAAGAGCACAATATTGGCCATGTGCCTGTTATCTATGCGCCGATGCGCAAATGGCAGGAGGCCACTTACGGCCCTCCGGGTGGCCCGCCCCCGGGAGAAACCCTGCCGGATATTTTGTTTGATTACGCCAGTGTGATCGCCCTCAAACTCGCGCCGGATGCGGACATTGAAATACTCGACATTGATTGGGGTACGGTAAGTCTGGACAAGCAAAGGTCTTATGAGGCGTCCTCAGGCTATAAAGAAGAAGTGCAGACGGTCAAGATGATTCAGGCCTTCATGGTCATCATTTCGGCGCTGGTCATCGGGGCGTTTTTCACCATCTGGACGATTCAGCGGACTCAGGAAATCGGGTTGGTAAAAGCACTGGGGGGCTCCAGTTTTTATTTGCTTCGCGACACGATGAGTCAGGCGTTTATTTTGATGGTGCTTGCCGTCGGCGTTGGCACGTTGGCTGCTGTGTGGCTCGGATTGTCGCTTGAGTCATCGGGGCGCTCATTCATGCTGGTCGGCAGGGCAGTGCTTGGTTCATCAACTTTGCTCATTGTTGCCGGTCTTGTAGGC
>CAYLLI010000024.1:10667-18553 GCA_964384295.1 uncultured Chromatiaceae bacterium | reverse complement strand
TAAGACGCCACCGTGGGCTTCAACAATGCGTCGGCACAGGTACAAACCCAGCCCGAACCCGCCAGTGTGCCGGCTGCGCGCCGGGTCTGCGCGATAGAAGGGCTCGGTGATGCGTTCAAGATCCTGTTTGGCGATCCCCTCTCCGTGATCCTGTACCTGCACAAATGTCTCGAAGCCTGCTTTGCCGAGCTTGATCTCAACCGGCGCGGCCCCTTCGGGAGTATGCCTCAGCGCGTTCTCCAGCAAGTTGCGCACCAACAGCCGAATACGGGTGGCGTCATACTCTCCAGACAGATCGCCGGGCTCAATACTGAGAACGATGCGGTCTTCAGCGTACTTGGCGAAATCCAGCTCAATAACCTGACGAACCAGATCAGGCAGATCCGCGGGCTCACGACGCAGGATGGCATGCCGGGTATTCAGTGCTTCACTCTCGAGAATGTCAGAAATAAGTCGTTCCATTTCTTCCACGTCTTCGAGCAGATTCGATTTCGCCGCTTCGTCATCGAGAAACTCGAGTGCCACTTTGGTTCGCGTCAATGGTGACCGGAGCTCATGACTGATCGCGAGCATAAGTTGCCGCTTCGCCTCAAGCATCCCCTGCAGATCATCCGCCATCGCATTAATGCCTTCAGCCAAGTCGCCGAGGTCATCGTTGCGTTGCTTTCGAATCCTGTAATCAAGATCGCCGCCGCCAATCCTGGCGGTACCTTCCTGCATGCCCTGAATCGGGTTGATCAGAAAGTTAACGCCAACAAAACATCCCAGCAAAACGAGCAACCCAACCACGCTGAAAATTAATGTGCTGTTGTAGACGGGCGCCGGACTGTTCGCGATCTTTGGCGACACAAACACGATGTCATAATCGCCCTGCGTAAGCTTTACGTAAGCGTGGTT
The DNA here is from genome assembly GCA_964384295.1 of uncultured Chromatiaceae bacterium. Taxonomy (GTDB): domain Bacteria; phylum Pseudomonadota; class Gammaproteobacteria; order Steroidobacterales; genus JABIQA01. The sequence goes on along the minus strand of CAYLLI010000024.1, from coordinate 17,656 downwards.
TTGAAACCGGGCAAACTCAACCTTCTCCAGCTGTTTCACCCATTCTTCAACGTCGCTGCGATTGGCATCGCCAAGCTCCAGCAGCGATAACGGGCCAAACGGAATCTCGTCAAGCGCCGGAAAACTGACATCGGACGTCCAGTCGACATCGGGACCCATAAGACGAATATCGACCGGAATACTCTCGGTGATGCTGAAGGCCCGGTCGACAGACGGCGGCGTGCCGATGTCGTTCAAAACGTATTCGGCATGCAACGAAATATGGGCACCGACGATGCGCCGCAGATAGTCACTGTCCTTAAATAAATCCAGCGCAAAGCCGGCGGCATAGGTATAGGCCATCGATGCGAGCAGAAACACGATAACCAACCGGGCCGACAACGAATGCATGAGGCGACGTAAAGTATTCATCAGCCTTCCTGCCCGAGAAATACATAGCCGGTGCCCCACACCGTTTTGATGAATCGCTGATCTTTACCGGTATCACCGAGCTTCTGGCGCAGGCGGCTGACCAGAATATCGACGGACCGGGAAAACAACTGCGCATCGATACCACGCAGCTCGTTCAGAATCTCGTCACGGGTGTAGTTCTTGCCCGGATTCTGAGCCAGCAGCAACAGCAGCTGATATTCCATCGTGGTGAGCTCAAGCAGCTGCCCGCCCAGTTTGACGGCACGCCGCTCCGCATCGATTTCAAGATCGTCGTAACGCAGCAGCGTTTTGTTAGTCGGAGTGTCGGCCGAGCGACGCAGCACATTCTGAATGCGGGCAACCAATTCGCGCGGCTCAAAGGGCTTCGGCATATAGTCGTCCGCACCCAGCTCGAGCCCGACTATCCTGTCCGTAACCTCGCCTCGCGCGGTCAGCATAATGACCGGAACACTGCTGGTTTTTCGAATTGTCCGGCAGACGTCGAACCCGTCCTGTCCCGGCAGCATCACGTCAAGAATGACGAGGTCGGGCTTGAGTGCCTCCAGCTTCTCAAGCCCTGCGGCCGGCTCAACGGCAGCCGTAAGCTCAAGATCAAACCGGCCGAAGTAAGCCTTGAGCAAGTCGCCCAATTTCTCGTCGTCGTCAATCAGCAGAATTTTTGTCATTGAAACCTTCTGTGCGGCGGCAGCAAACCCGCCTGTTGCAAACACAGTTATAGTTTAAAGCCCTATCAGCACCTGAGATAAGGGGTTACAAAAAGTTACACCGTGACCGTCACGCCGTGTGATCAAGCTCGATGAAGCACCATTTCAGCATCGGCAACTCCCGTTTAAGCACCACCTCAAGCTCATTAACCTCGTCAATCGCCTGATTCAGCGACAGGCCGGCATTCATACGGACCTTTGCCGCAAGCATCACATCCGGCCCCAGCTGAATGGTAATAATGTTGTAGACCTCGGCAATCGCCGAATCAGCAGCCACGTGGTCGGCAATCAACTTCTGCAGCGCAGGCTCCGCCGATTTACCGATGATGAGTTCCCGGATTCGCAGTGCAATAAAGAACGAGACGAATATCAGCACAACGCCGATCGCGATTGAGCCGAATGCGTCGTACACCGGATTGCCGGTGTATTCCGTCATCAACAGCGCTATTAAAGCAAGCACGAGCCCCAACAGCGCCGCAACATCCTCACCGAACACCACAACCAGCTCGGCATTGCGCGTGTGTTTTAACCAGTACCCCAAAGAACTGGAACCGCGCAGTTTGCCGATCTCCCGCAGCGCGCCGAACAGACTGCCTCCTTCTAGCAGAATTGCGAGAACGAGAATACAGATAGCAACCCAGGCCTGATTTAACGGCTCGGGGTTCTGAAACTTGTGCCAACCCTCGTAGATCGAAAACAAGCCGCCGAGACTGAACAGCATCAGCGCGACAATAAAACTCCAGAAGTAACTGAGCTTGCCGTAGCCCAGCGGATGATCGGCGTCGGGCGGACGCTGCGACTGTTTAATGCCCAAAAACAAAAGGACTTGATTGGTGGTATCCGCATAGGAGTGGATCGCTTCGGCGAGCATACTGCCGGACCCGGTAAAAGCAGCACCCCAGGTTTTGGCTAACGCAATGCCAAAGTTGGCCATAAACGCGTATGAAATCGCGCGCAAAGATGATTCCTGAGACCCGCCGCCTGCCATAACCCCTCCAGTTAGCGGCGAGGATAGCACGCAGCAACACACGATCCGAAAACGGCTTAGAATGAATCGCTTATCACGCTTGCCGAGGAACTTGCCCGATGCCGGGACACCGCTCCGTCACTGAAGAGTATGCGTCTCTGGCTTCAAGCTACGACCGTCGCTGGTGGTCTTACACAGCGGCTACGGCATCCGCAACGCTTAACGCCCTCGTCACTGCGCTGGCACTCGACACCGCGCCACCCGAAGATCGCCCGCTCATGCTCGACATTGCCTGCGGCACCGGCGAGCTTTTGTATCGCTTGCAGCAGCGCTTCCCGGATAGCGCGCTAAGCGGCTGTGATTTAACGCCGGCAATGCTTAAGCAGGCACGCAAAAAACTCGGCGACACCACCGAACTTACGGTGGCCAATGCTGAACGACTGCCGTTTTCTTCAGCCGGATTTAGCGGTTGTGCATGCAGCAGCGCAATCCAGTTTGTTGCCGACCCGCTGGCCGTATTCCGGGAAAGCTACCGCGTCTTGCAGCCGAACGGCTGTTTTGTGCTGACAGCGTGGGTATCCGATCAGCTCAGTGCCCGACTCTACTATCGGCTGTTGCGATGGTGGCAGCCCGCGATTCAATCTGTGCTTGCCTGTTCAGACTATCAACAACTGCTCGAATCCGCCGGTTTCGTAATCGAAGACACGCGACCTTTCCGGGTGGGTCTTTGCTGGCAGTTAGCAACGATCACCGCACGCAAGCCGGCAGATAACGATACTGCCGAAACCCGGCGCGGCACGGTATAGTCGCGACATGACAGATCTATCGATTTCCGCCGCCGAGTTAAGCGCCGTGCAAGCGCAGGCGAAAAAGCTGGGCATAACCGCCATGCGCAGACACGTTTTGTTGTGCTGTGATCAGACCAAGCCGAAGTGCTCAACACGCGAGGCCAGTCTGGAATCCTGGGAGTTTCTGAAACGACGCCTGAAAGAACTGAACCTGGTGAAGCAAGGCGGCATTTATCGCAGCAAGGTTAATTGCCTGCAGCTATGCATGCACGGACCTGTGGCGGTCGTGTATCCGGAGGGAACCTGGTATCGAAACTGCACACCCGAGGTTCTGGAACGCATCATTCAGGAGCACCTGATCGGCGGCAAGCCGGTAGCTGATTATGTAGTTACAACACAGGCGCTGCCGGAGCCCACCTAGCTTCATCGGCGGCCCCGTTACACACCACGTCACCGTCTTGCTCCAGCTTAATCAGATGCGCCAACAAAGAATGGCGCGCCACCGGATGTAACGCAGTCGCCACATCGTCATAGACACTCGGCAGCAACTGATCCGTGCTGACCTGATCGCCTTCAGCGGCAAGTTCCTGCAAGCAACGCAGCGTTTTGGTTTCGCGCTGCAACCGATGCCGAATCAAACTGTCAATCGCGCGCATCGGCGTATCAATAATACTGCCGTGCCCGGGCGCGATACTGCGCAGCGGATACGCTTTCAGCAGAGTCAACGAGCCCAGATAACTCCGCATGCAGCCATCGGGTGGCGGAATGACCACCGTCGTTCCCTGATTGATGTGATCACCGCTGAATAACATGCCGGTATTCTCATCCAGATAACACACGTGATTGGACACATGACCGGGCGTATGAATGGCCCTCAGTCGCACGTTATCCAGTTCCAGTAGTTCGTCATGCTGCGGAATTCTGGACGGCACAAACGTCAGATCCTGATTGCCGTCATCCGGTGGCGGCAGACCAACTGTGCGAGCGCCCGTTCCGGCGAGAAGTTGCTGTGCCGCCGGTGAGTGATCTTTGTGCGTGTGGGTCACCAGCACCCAGCGAAGACGATCCTGCGTCGCCGCCTTCAGCGCTGCAATATGCTCTGCCTTTGCAGGGCCCGGATCGATGACCACACTGCCATCATTCAATACGTAGGAGTTAGTGCCGCGGCCGGTCATCACGCCGGCATTGCCAGCAGTTAGGCAAATAACACCACTCATGACTGACTCAGCTGCAGCTGCAAACCGGCGAGACTTTGATTCACTTCCCGCAGCGTGACCTCATCACCGCTGCGCTCAGGCCAGATCGCCGGGGTGTCCGGCTTGCCGCGCTCTGACAGCGCCGCCATTGCTGCCCCGACATTACGAAAACCGGCAAGCAGCTTCAGATTCTCGAGCGTGGGACGCGGCAACCTAAGCTCTTCAGCTGTATTGATCGCATCTACAGGCTTTACCCAGCGCAGTTCGTCAGCCTCGTCGCTGTCTGTCAGCACCGTCTGCGCCTCCGGAAAAGCCGCCACGAAGAAACGGGTCGCATAGCGGGGTGCAACCCAGGCGGGAGCAATCCAGAAGCTTTGGTATTGGAGTTCCGACAAATCAAAACTTAACGAACGAGCGCTTACCCACTCAGAAAAACTGACGGTGCCGGACAAAATATCGCGACGGCCGGCAAGCAGCTCTGAGTGTTCCGGAATTTGTGAGGCCAGCAGCACGCCGGTTTCCTCAAACAACTCGCGAACTGCTGCGAACCACCAGGCCAGACCATGATCCGTTACCTGCAACTGCAGATTGGCCTCGTTCCGGGACAAGCCCTTTGCCAACGCACTCATTGCCGGATCATGATCCTGCGCTTCAAGGCAGCCGCCCGGAAACACCCACGCTCCGGGGAACGACATTTGAGCAGGCCGCTGCAACATCAGTACTTCAACGGAATCGTTGCCAACGGCATTACGCAGCAACAACACAGAGGCGGCAGCGCGGTATAACAGGGGAGATTTCATAGAGTGTGAGAGTAACGCGTTAAGGCGCCCGGCACCCTGCAAATCTGGCCGAAAGGTCAACCCCGACAGAAGACCATGGCAGAACTGCTAAGCAAGGTGCCGGACATAGAAAACACGTTCTCAATGCGTCACTTCGTGACAACAAACAACCGCAGTACCACCGCCCGCTTGGCAGGCCCGTCTATGCGATTAACACGAGGACTTCGGACATTTTGAATAGTGTTATTCGGCGGTTTACGCCGACTCCGGCCCGAAGCTGCATTGGTGAAGTCAGGATTTATTATATAGAAGCGCCGTGACCTATGGGGCAGTTTTTACCGGTCTGACGGCGTCAAAAAGCATTCCGGCTGCGGGGAATACCAGCACCTTCAGAAATTTAACTTTGAAAATCAGGGCTTTAACCTGAATATCGCCAGCGCCAGCGCAGTGCTGACGGGCTGATTCGCTCAGCAGCAGCCGGATGCCGGGGAGGCTTGCAAAGCGGTAGTGAACGGATTTTCGTACATAATGCTGCCAAATGGCCCGAAATGACGCTGATCGTCACCGATCACATCAAAATACCGCGACAGCACCGATTCCTGCAGAAAAGTAGCAATATCGCCGCTGACCGCCGTTTCTTCGCCCTTGCGGAAAGCTAAACCGGACGCAAAATCAAGCACTTCGGGGAATTCCGCCAAGCCACCCCGGTAGATTGCCCGCTGCCCATAGTCTTCGGCACTGCCGTCACAATTGCTGACCTTCAAAAGACGATAAGTTGCGGAGCAGAAGCGAATATCACCGGTTTTTGCCGCCAGCTCAGAATCTTCAACCTCAATCGCGTGGCTCTCAACCAGCACCGGCTCGGCAAAGCCAGCAGCACGGGCCAACTTAAGAAAATCCCGCCAGTACAGCGCGCCGGACAAACACTCACCATATAGCACCGGATCATTCACAAGCTCCGCCGGAATTCTGCGGTCCGCATAGACATCCGCAAAATACAGCTCGCCACCCTCATTAAGTAGCCGAAAGGCACTGTTCAGCACCGCCGCTTTATCCAGCGCCAGATTGATAACGCAGTTCGAAATAATGGCGTCAAAACTGCCGGATTCCAGTGGCAGATCATCAAGCTGCTCGATATTGCCTTCCAGGAACTCAACATTGGATTTTGAAAACCCAAATGCCTCGCGATGGTGCTCCTCGTACTCGCGCGCAACTGCTAACTGCGCCGGCGTCATATCGACACCAACGACGCGGCCGTTTTCGCCGACTAACTGCGACAACAGATACACGTCACGGCCGGCCCCGCAGCCCAGATCAAGCACCGAGGAACCTGCCAGCGCTTCAGGCAGTGCCAATCCGCAGCCGTAGTATCGGGCCATCACCTCGTCATGGATTTTAGCCAACGCCGCTTTGACGTAATCGGCGGGCTGAACTACCGTACAGCAGGCACTGGTCTTAAGGTCTTCGGTAGACGATAAGGTCTCGCCGTAATAACGCTGAACTTCCTCGCGCAGGTCGGGCTCACAGCAGCTGTTATCAGACTGTTTAGTGTTCGTGTCATCCATAAAGACTGTTCCATTTGGGTCGCAGCCGCAGCTGCTTTGAAAGAATTAAGGTTATTCGTGAACTACGCGTTGAGCAACTTATGAGTGAGTCAGAGTGCAAAAGCACCGAATGGTTCGCGCACTGCGAATACAGGCAACTGAACCGTGTCCGCCGCTGATACCTTACTGACCCTGTTTGCCCGCCGTCCCGAGCCCGGCAAAGGCAAACGCAGAATCGCTGCGGAACTCGGTGACGACCTCGCCCACACGATTAACAACGGCATGTATGCTGCCGCGATCGCGGATCTGAACCGCTGGGTCGGGCCTACCGCCATTGCCCTGACCAGCAAGCAGGATGCTGCAGGCACCACCGTCGATCCCGGCAACGGCGCGCTTAAGCAGCGACTGCATATACGTCAGCCCGAGGGCACGTTCGGACAACGTTTCAAGCAGGTCGACGGGGAGCTCCGCAAAAGTCATTCCGGACCGATAGTGTTTATCGGCAGCGATGCCCCCGAACTCACTCATGACTTCTATGTTGCCGCAGCCAATCTCCTCGAAACCCATGACATTGTGCTC
>CAYLLI010000024.1:0-10657 GCA_964384295.1 uncultured Chromatiaceae bacterium | reverse complement strand
GCGTTACTCTGCTGGGCGCACGCGAAACCTGGCCGGAGCTCGAACAGCTGCCGTGGGGCACTTCCGGACTTTGTGATGCTCTTGCCAACAACGCCGCAGCGGCCGGGCTGTCGGTAGCAAGAATGCCGGTGACAGCAGATGTCGACACTCTCGATGATGTACTGAGAATCCGTCACAGCCTGCGACACGATGAACGACCCAACCAGCAGCTACTGCATCAGGCTCTGTCCGATGCGCTGCCAGACATCGAGGTGATCATTCCGGTCCGCAACGATACAGCGGATGCCATCGAGCTGTGCGAGGTGCTTAGTCATCAAGGCGTGGACCAGTTGACTGTTGTCGATCAGCTGAACGACGCTGATCTCAAACAGTATTGCGACGAACACGACATCAGCTATCGGTTCGACCCCGCGTCCCGTGGCGCCAGGCTCGACCATGCGGCAAGAGCATCCACCGCGGGTATTTTGTGGTTTCTGCATGCCGATTGCCGCCCTCATTCTGACGCGACTGCAGCTGTGCGTAAGCAAATGGTGACATCCGATGGCGGCTGCTTCCGGTTCTCATTCAGCGACGGTCGCAATACCGCACCCAGGTGGCTTGAGCGCCTCATCAACTGGCGTGCGAGCCATTACACACCGTATGGCGACCAGGGCATTTTTGTCAGCCGCACCGAATACCTTGCCAGCGGCGGATTCGCCCACGAGCCGCTGTTTGAAGAAGTGCCGCTGATCAAACACCTGAAACAAGCAGGTCGGTTTAGCATGATCGAACTGCCGATCAGCGTGGCTGTCAGAAAGTGGCAGCGCGATGGCTGGTTGAGACGCACGCTCTTGAATCGCTGGCTGGTGCTGCGCTACATGGCGGGCACACCGCCCGAAACGCTGGCACGCAGCTACACGCGACAATAGGGTATTTAATGAGCACTCGGTCATCAGACATCGATCTTTGGACAACAACGCCGGGCGGTGAACCGCGGGGCTACATTAAGCCCGGCCCACTGCAAGAGCTGTGGTTTCACACCGGCACTGCCTGCAATCTGGCCTGCCCGTTCTGTCTTGAAGGGTCTAAGCCGGGCGACAATCGCCTGCAACGCATCTCCCTTGAAGACGCAAAGCCGTTCATCGACGAGGCCGTTGAGATGGGCGTGGAACGCTTTTCATTCACCGGCGGCGAACCGTTCATCGTTAAAGACTTTGTCCGGATCCTTACCTACGCGGCGAGCTTCAAACCATGCCTGGTGTTGACGAACGGGACTGATCCGGTGCTTAAACGACTGCGGCAAATAGCACCGCTGACCAACGCAGCTCATCCGGTCAACTTTCGCATCAGCATCGACTACGCCGATGAGATACGACACGATGAGGGCCGCGGCACGGGCAGTTACCGCCAGTCGCTGCAAGCGATCAAAGCGCTCAGAGAGTTGGGTTTCGATGTGTCAGTGGCGCGCCAGATGGAACCGGATGAAGACCAGAATCACGCAGAGGCAGGCTACCGAAACATGCTGACCGATTCGGGCATCGACTCCAACACCAGAATTGTCAGCTTTCCGGACTTCGGGTTACCCGAATCCGTTCATGAAGTGCCGGCTGTTACCGAAAATTGCATGACGACTTATCAGACTGAAGCAACCCGCAACGAGTTCATGTGCGCGTTCAGCAAGATGGTGATCAAAAAAGACGGTCAAATGCGTGTGTATGCCTGCACGCTTGTTGATGATGATCCGCGCTACGATCAAGGCGGCTCGCTTAGTGAAGCCGCTGACGTGCGCGTGATGCTGACGCACCATCGCTGCTACAGCTGCTTTAAGTTCGGCTCATCCTGCAGCGAAGCTTAAGCCGGGAAGAAATCAATCGGCTTGGTGGTCGTCAGACGCGCCACATCTTTCGCATCAAACCGGAACAGCTTCACCCGCTGCACAAGTTTGCGCTCAAGCTCGGCATTGCCCAGTTCGCTGGACACAATCTCCACCATCGACACGCTGCCATCCGGCTCAATCGTCATGCGCAACACCACTTTGCCCTGCAGGCCGGGATCACGCCGCAGCGCGCGGGTATACAGCGCGTAGATCGCTCCCTTGTTCTGGTCAAAGACCATTTCAATTTCTTCGCGACTGCGAGAGGGAGTCTCACCACCACTGCGCACATCGGGACCGGTCGCTTCACCAAAGCCTTCGACCGGAGTACCTACCTGAGTCGTGCTGCGCTCGCCGAGACCCGAGCCACCCGTGTTCCGGCTCATCGCAGCGGTACTGATGCCGCCGCTGCTCTTACCGACCGAAGAAGCAATCATCGAGCGTTCGTTGCGCTCAGCTTCGCCGGCAACGCCAGTCAGCGGCTGATCTTTCACAACGGCCGCGACCGCATCATTGCTGCGTAGCTCGGCGAGGTCTTCAGCAAACGGCATCAAACCGGCACGCGACGCTTTCTCGCGGGCATCTGCAACCGTTTGCTTGGGCGGTTCGGGTTCAGGCTTAGGCTCAGGTTTGGTTTCCTGAACCTCTTCCACCGGCTTCGGTTCTTCAGGTTTCGGCTGCTCGACCGGCGGCGGAGGCGGCACATCTTCTTTTTCAATTAATAAGCGGGCAAAGCGTTCGGGAATCTCTTCCTGCTTATCAAGATCGACCTCAGGGACCGGCAGCAGGGGCACCAGAACCGCAAGCACCAACAGCGCAAGCACCATCCGCTGCCACAAGCGGGTGAACTTTTTCTCTTGCTCCGCCTCCAGCTCCCACGGCAACGCGTAGGACCGGTAGTGCATAAACACAGCATCCTGACGGCTCATTGCACGGCTCCGAGCGCAGCCGGGTCAACCGGGGCTTTCTGCAAAATTGCCAATGAGATTCTGCCGTACTGGGCGGCCGTGCAGCTCGCCATGACCCGCTTCAGCAGCTCATAGGGCAAGCCCTTGTCGCCCATGATCGTGACCTCACGGTTTTCGATCTTGGCGCTGTCGTCGTTTTTACGCAGACGCTTCTCAGTCTGCCGCCGCAGCTCTGACTCAATCTCTTCGATAACCACACCGGAACGTTCCAGCACGTCGGGGGTATCGGCAATTCGTCTGCCCTGAACCAGAATGTAGTCGGCATTGACAGTGATAACGACGTTCTCACGCGCCTTTTGTTGCGCAACAGATTCCGGCAGCTGAATGTCTTTTGCGTTAGGCAACACTTCAACATCGGAAGAGTTCACCAACAGGAAAAACACGAGGATCGTAAAGATATCCATCAGAGAAATCAGGTTCAGTCCGGGGGTCTTGGACTTTGCCTGACGTTTCTCCATTCGCTTTGCGCGTCGTGACATCATAGTTTCGAAACTCCGGCTACTGCGCCCTCAGCACAGGCGCATCACCAATCGAGACTTCGGGGAACAGTTCGGCGTAGACCACATCGGTCGCCACCAACTCAGGGTACGACCGGGTGGCGTCGATAATCTGAACTAACACGTTCTACTCAACGTCCGGCTCCAGCAGCAGAGCGGCATCCAGCTTGTCCGGGAAAGTCGCTTTGACCCGTTTCAGGTAGTTGGTCAGACCCGTGTAGTCATATTCGCCATCGACTTTGGGCAGCAGCTTCAGTGAACCCTGGTTGCGATCACCCACCTCAATACTGTCCGCGCGCACAATCACTTCAAGCGCGAACTCAGGGGGCTCGCCTGACGCTTCGGATTGCGCCAGCGGCAGGTCCAGCTCGACAATCGCGAGCCGCGAAAACACGGCCGTAATCAGCAGAAACGGAACCAAAATCACCATCAGATTCATAAAGGTGGTGATGTTTAGTTCGGCCGTCTCTTTGTTACGACGCGCTGCCCAACGACGCCTCATGCAGATTCCTCTCCGCGGCGCTCAATCACGGTGTTCAAAAACTTCACCGAGGCCATTTCGAGACTATCGACAATTTCGGTGGTTTTGGTTTGCAACACCGCGTGCAGTAGCAGCAATGGAATCGCTGCAATCAAACCGAACGCGGTCGTGTTCATCGCCACCGAAATACTGGCGGACAACAGGTCGGCTTTCTCCGCAGGGTTTGCGCCGGACACAGCCGTAAAAGCGCGGATCAAACCGATAATCGTTCCGAGCAGCCCGAGCAGTGTCGCAATGTTGGCAAACGTCGCCAGATAATGCGTCCGCTTCTCAAGCTGCGGCATCACTTCCATCAGGCTTTCTTCCATCGCCTTTTCGATGTCGTCGCGCCGGCGAGCCGTCTTCACGCGATTCAATCCATAGGTAAGGATCGTGCCGATGGCGGCTTTCGACTGACGGGTTCGCGCTGCGGCCTCGTTAAATTTGCCCGCTTTAATCAGAGGGGTCACCTCTTTCCAAAGCGAGTTACTTCGGGTCTGGGTTGCCGTGAGATACAAATAGCGCTCCACCGCAATCGCCAGTCCTGCGGCGAGCACCAGAATAATCGGGTACATAAACAACCCGCCATTCTGGAAAAAGCCGACTATGCTGCTGTAAATTTCCATGGCTTTTAAAGCCTCCTTTCCGAATAAAACCTAGTTTTGTGCGCCGTCCGTTTCCGGATAAACGGACAATTGCCCGAAATAGTCCACTTGTCTGAGAAACGCGTCACGGTCTACAGGTGCAAGCACCTCGTCCAATAAGCTATTCATTGGCCGGCCGTCCAAATCGCCCGCGCCGGCATTCTGCCAGGGCACGATATACAACACTTTGGGCAGCTCAGCGTTGCCCTTAATGACCGTAGAGCGCAGCTCAAGCTGATCGACCTGCGCCGGCTTTTTCGGCATCTGATCCGCATCCTGAGCTGGCAGCGCCATTGTCCACAGCGCGCTGCTTAGCAATAGAACCTGAAACCAAACCTTCATTGTTCGCTCCTTGTGGTGCGCGGCGCGCCGGTACGGCGCTGCAAATCGGCAATCCATCGATCAACTTCCGCGTCATCCGTACCTTCCGGCAGCAGCTCACGATACTGCAAGTAATAATTAAGCGCCGCCTCCGGCTGCTGCCTGTACAAGTCTTCGAGCACACCAAGATTCAGGTATGCAAGCGCATAGTCGGGGTTCACGCGAATCGCACTTTGATACGCTTCTGCCGCACGATCAAACTCACCCTGATCACGAAAAATAATACCCAGCTGATTGTGGGCCGGTGCGTAACCGGAATCGATCAGCAGCGCGCGCTTCAGTGTCTCAATCGCCTGGTCCGTTTCTCCCGCGCCGTACAGCAACTGCGCCTGGGTGAGATACGCACCGGGATAGTCCGGATACTCTGCAATAAACTCCTGCAGCCCCGCCAGGGCCGCATCCGCGTTACCCTGGCGTGCTTCATCAAGCAGTTTTGTATAACGGGCTTCGACATTGGCAGGAATGATCACGTCGCCCTCTGCCGCCCGGTCTGTTTGTGGCGCAACCGAGCACGCTGCCAGCAGCGTTACGGTCACAAGCAGGCAAAAACTACTGTTCAAGAAGCGAAGCATAGCTCTCCGTCCTCTCAGTTTTCGCGTAGCGCCCCGGCATCAACTCCGCGAGCCGAGCATAGCTGTCTTTAACCGCCTGGTCGTAAACGCCTTTGGCTGCCCGGGCAACGTTGACTTCATAGATCTCGATGGCCTGTTCTTCAAACGGAAACGCCTGCTCCTCAAGCAGAATTTCGTACTGCTCCAGTTCGTCAGCATTGAGTCCTGTCGGCTTCTCGGAAACCAGCAGGTCTTTACTCAACTGATAATAGATCTCGGCAACGCGATACGTCGCGACGGTCGTTACCTCAGCAACGCCGTATTCCGCGGCTTTGTTGTAAGCATCCAGCGCTTCTTCCATCCGCGCTTTCTTTGTCTTCATACTGGGTTTCAAAGGCACCGTTAAGCTGACAGCTGCAAAGCGCTCCCAGTAGGGCTCCGCCAATTCCAGCGACGCCTTTGCGGCGAGATAGCGGCTGCGGTCTGAGCGCTGCTCACCGGCGGTTGCATCGTGTTCGATGATCTCGCGCAACACCGAATCCCGTGCCGGAGCATCGTTCAGTTCAAGCGCAATGTTCGATAAACGGTGAAGTGCTTCGAGCGACTCGCTCAACGGATCGGGAAACTCGCTAACGAACTTCCGGTAGGTACGCTGCGCTGCTTCCCAATTCTCGTTCCCCTCATACAGTTCAGCAGACTGCCACAACGACTCGCGCCGAAGCTCCGGAGCCAATGCATCGTTGCCGGCCAATCCCTCAAACTCCGCTGCCGCAGCCAGCAACATGCCCGCCTGCAGGTAGGAAAAGGCAAGCTTCTGAGAAACATCGTCATTCAACGGGTTTGTCGGGTAATCAGTCCGGAACTGCTGCAGCACCGGAATAGAATCGGCCCAACGCTCGCTCACAATAAGCAGCGTCGCAGCATCGAATACTGCGGTGGGTTTAATCGTCGAGCTGTCGGCAATTCTCAGATAGTTAGCGACGGCAGCATCCACATCACCGGCCGCAGCCGCAGCCTCACCCTGTCGGTAAATGGCTGCTGCAATCCTCTCCTGAACCTCGGCTTGTTCCGTCGCCGAAATATCAAACTGCGCCAGGCGCAGATAAGCCTGCTCGGCATGGTCGTAGGCACCCTGATCGAAACGCGACAGCGCAACAACGCGCCAGGACACCAGCTGAAGCTCTTCGCCGGCAGCGGGTTGACGGGTCAATAATTCGCCTGCAACAACACTTGCCGGCCCGAAGCGTCCGTCGTCGAACAGTTCTTCGGCAACGGTCACCAGAACGTTGTTCGCCTCCGGATGACCCGGATAGGTATTCGCAAACCGTAGCTCGTCTTCAATCAACGCCGCATCGGCTCCGGCTTGCTCCTCAGCAGGTAACGCAGCCTGATACGCTCGTGCTGCCAGAATGGCCGCGAAGCCCGCATCCGCACCCTGCTCAAAACCCGGATAGTTGTAGGCAGCTGCCTGATAGGCAGCCACGGCCTCGCCCGGCTGACCCGATTCAACCAAAACTTCTCCAAGCAGAAAGTTACGCTCGGCGGCTTCCGGATCTTCGGGGAAGTAATCAATAAACAACCGGTACCAGCCGGCAGCAGCGGCATAGGCAGCAGGATCGTTCTGCTCCTGAGCCAAGGCATGCTGATACTGGGCCAGGTCATTCAGATTCGTTTTCAGCTCGGCTATCACGTCGGGGCGTTCTGCCGGCTGCCAGGACTGCCAATACGCAGCTTCGAGCCCGTATGTAGCGACATAGTTTTCTTTACTTGTCAGAACCAGACTCGGAAAACCACCATCCCGATAGGCGCTGATCGCCTGCATCTGAAACAACGGCGCCTGATAGTGAGCCGGGTAGTCCGCCGCAAATGCCTCATACACTCCCGCTGCATCGCTGAAGCGTTCTTTCTCGAGGTACAGCGCCGCAAGACTCTGATACAACAAGTAGGCATAGCCCGAACTGTCGTGCTCGGCAACGTAAGCCTTGATCGATTCAGCGCCGTCCTCGTACGAAAACGCGATGCTCATTACCCGCATCGTGTCATCGAACAACTCGCGGTCAGCACGCGGCAACGACTCGATAACAGCCGGTAATTCAGACTCCGGGTAGTCGCCCAACTGAATGTCCATCAGCGTCAAAAACGAGGCGATGCCGGGCGGATAGAAGCCCTGTTTAAAGAAACTCCAACCATGTTTATACAGCGCCTGAGAATAAAACCGCGTATCCGGTCCCAACTTCAGGACTGCGTCATAGGCCGACTCAGCGGCAGGATAGTTCTGCTGAATGAACAGAATTTCGCCGCGCCGGAACTGCGCTTCGGCAAGGTACGGTGTGTCGGGCCAGCGCCGCACAAGCTCATCGAGTGTCGCCAGCACCTGGTCCTGAGCTCCGGTGTTTTCGTAGGCCTTGGAGAGCTGATAGACCACGAGTTCCAGCTTGTCGTAGTCAGGATACTGGCGCCGGATCTCGTTGTAGATCCGGATTGCTTGCAGCTGGTCCGCATCATTCGCAAGCGAAGCACCGCTACTGACGCTACGCTCTTCGGCAACTTCCATGTAAAGGTCCGCCTGCCGCCGCATGGCTTCGGCACGCAGCACAGTGTCCGTTGAGTCGCCTTCAAGATAGGCTTTGTAAGCATCGAGCTTTTCGTCCGCGTCAACCGGCTCGGGCTCTGACACAATCACTTCAGGTTCACGCCCGGACAAGCTCTTCAGCGTCTGCGGCTGTTTCTTCGCAGCCAGCGCATGGGTAGCCGCGAGCAAGGGGACCACCGACACAGCAACGACGCAGATGCGCCTGTGTAAAGTGCTTACACTCACGGCGCTTCACTCACTGCAGCTGCGCTGCGATCATAAATTGCTGCCTGCGCAAACTTGGCCTGCGCACGGTACTGCAGCACCCTGTCCCGCCGCTGCTGCAAATCAACGATCGCAAAGTCAGCGAGCTCTTTTAATTGCTTTGCCGCCACCGATTCAACGCTTGTGATCAGTTCATCGACCTGCGGCGACAAACTCTCAGCCCGTTGCTGATAGCCATCCAGCTGTTCAGGAATTGCACTCAGCTGCGCAACAAAGCGCGCCTGATTGAGCTCGGACTGCTCAAGCTCTTCGCGCAAGCTGTCCAGATCACGCTGTTGACGCCAGGCTCTGAACGGCGCTTCTTTGGCCATATCCCAGCTGACCAGGCCTTTAAACAGCCGCAGTTTCTCGCGGACTTCTGCATCTGCCGCTGCAAACGCGGGGCTTTGTTCCAGCTCGATGATCCGGTCCATCAACTGACGCTCTTTCGCACTCGCAACGGCATAACCGTCCGGCTGACCTTCAGCACCGGCCAACCGTTGACGCATAGATTCATAACGACTGCGATTCTCCGCAACCTGAGTGGCATACAGATCCTCAGGCAGAGTCTCTCTGGCAAGCGCATAAGCTTCGCGCCGGGCGATGACAATATCGTTAAATTCACCGAGCCTTTCCCGCCATTCAAGCAGATGTCGCTGCAGCACCTGCAGGTCACGATAGTTCCTCAGCCCTGCCTGAAACTGATTGGTGGCAATAACCTGATACACATAGCGTGATTCGCGGGTATCGGGAAGATTCTTCAGGGTCCAGTTCCAGCGGCTAAAATCATCACCGTCGCGGGTCAACAGCTGACGCCCCAGTTCGCCCGAGTTAATTGCCGCTATCACGCTGTCAATACTGCGCACCTCGGCATCGTAGATATCGATTGCCTGATCGTAACTGTCTGCCGCTTGCCGGTTGGCCTGCAATTTTCGATACGCGTAAGGAATAGCGAGCAACGCTTCCTGATACGCGGGGTCAACTGACTCACGGTCACGCAACTCTAACCACGGCACCAGGGCAGACCGGTAGTCGCCATCGGCAGCCGCGGCCCAGCCGTAGCCCAGCAACGCAGAATCAGAGAAAGGTCCGGTCAGCCGCACCTGCTCCAAAGCAGCCCGGGCCGGCGCACCCTGCTGCTTCCTGAGCCAGCCGAAGCCCATCGCAAGGTTGGCGCGATCACGCAGACTCTGCTCTTCCTCACTTTCCGCCGGGTAATCGACGATGCTCTGCAAATAGGGAACGGCCTCTTCGAGGCGATCGGTACGAATGAGCGCAACGCCTAGGTTGTACAGCGCGTAGCCCTGAAAATCGTCGTCGGTATCCCATTCAACAACCAGCCGCTCTGCATTGCCGAACTGACCCGACTCCAGATAGCTCTGCGACAGCAACGCCCTGCGCTCCGCAGCAAGATTGTCGGGCAGGTAATCGCCGCAGCGCTTTAACGCGTCGATAGCATCGTCGAAGTAGTCACGCTGAAACAACGCCTTGCCGAGAAAGAACCATGCGCGGTCGCGAATCTGTTGTTCGCTCAGCAGAACTTCATCGCCTTTGACGAGAGTAGGCTCAACCTTACCCGCCAGCAGATTCTCAAAAATTGGCCGGGCCTCACGATGCAATCCGAATGACAACAGCAGTCCGCCGCGCAGCAACTCCGCCTCTGCCGCGTTGTCGTCTATACGCCCGAAGTCCTCCTCAACGAGAAGACGCGTCAGTGCGCCAAAGTAGTCTTCTTTGTAATACTCATACAGGACATGCCCGTACGGCAGATCCTCAACCACAATGCCGCGCACGGGCGCTGACTGCGCCGACGCTGCACCGGCAGCCAGGCACATCCCGGCAATCGCGCCGCACAAACTGTGCTGCAGACGAAGCACCGCGGTTACTCCCACTCCCGGATGACAAACTCAGGCTGCTGCGCGCTGGCTTTATCGGACACCTTGAGTTCAACAAACTTAGCGCCAATGCCTTTCTCAAACTCCAGACTGGCCGCACGACGATAATCGCGCCCGGACGGTCCCTTGCCGGTGAAAATAGCGACCAGTTCATGCCCGCCATTTTTCAGATTGCCGATGTACAGCCTCTGCACGCCGCCACGCAACAACGCATCAACCTCGCGTTGCGTGTACAGATAGCTGGTCACATCTTTGCCGTCCAGTTTCAGCTCGACGCCGTCAAGCGCAAAGTACTGACCCACATCCATCGACAGGAACACCATCAACTGAGTGTTGGCCGGGAACAGCAACTCTTCTTCAAGAACAAACAGCTCACGATTCAGATTCAGCACGGCACGTTTCAGATCCTGGACCTGCTCGTCGACCGATGCTTCTGTTTCGGCCTGCTGAGCGCCTGCAGCCAATGGAAACGCAAGCAGCAGAACGATCAGCAGTCGTCTAATGGAATGTAAA
>CAYLLI010000023.1:0-18674 GCA_964384295.1 uncultured Chromatiaceae bacterium | reverse complement strand
ACCAACAACCGCTCCGAGCAAACCGAACGGGACAGCACTCATTACCAGTGCCGGCTGCAGATACGACCTGAAGGCGATAGCAATTAGTCCGAAGGTACAGAGAAACGCCATCAGCGTCAGCCGCACCAACTCGATCAAAAACTCACTAGCGGCATCCTGTTCACCCTTAACGAGAAACTTAAGTCCGGGATACTCCGCTTCGAGATCAGGCACGAAACCTTCGCGAATGTCATTAACGATCTTGGTGGGGTCTGCCGTTTTGTAGTCGGCATCGGCAACCACTTCAACGATTCGCTTACGATCCAATCGCCGGATCGCACTCGCACCCTGTGTAAACTCAAGCTGCGCGACGCTGCCGATCGGTATCTCCGCACCGTCGCCGGACCGAACCCGCATGTTGTTGATCTGCTCAAGGGACCGTCGTGATTCCCCGGGATACCGAAGCATTACCTTCACTTCATCCCGACCCCGCGGAATGCGCTGCACTTCCTCGCCGAAGAAGCCCTGCCGCACCTGTCGGGCGATCTGCTCGCGATCGATGGAGTAGCTATCCGCGCTATCCAGCGCATTGACAAGAATTTCGGTTCGCGCTGAACGCTGACTGTTGTTAATCGCAAACAACCCGTCATAGGTCGCCAGCTTTTGTTCCACCCGCTCGGTCGCTGCTGCAAGAGTCGCAGGGTCATCCGCAGTCAACCCCAGTTTGATCGGCGGCTCCCGGTCGATCAGGTGGTAATCAAATGTATAAGCGTTGGTGTCCGGAATGTAACCAATGGCTGCGCGCCACATCTCTGTGACATTCTCAATGGGAAAATCCCGTTCTTCACCGGGAACAAGCTCCATAGTGACCCGAATATTATTTTCCTGCGCAAAGCTGCGGACGTTCTTTATCAGGTCACTGCGGCCAGTGGCTTCGGTCAGTTTGGAGCCAACCTCGTTTGCCGCGGCTTCTATCTGAGCCACAACGGAACGCGTCGTGCCGAATGAGATTCCGTCTGACAGCGTGACCGAAACGATAATGTTGTCGCCCGGGATTAGCGGATAGAACGTCTGCTTTACCCACCCTCCCTGAACAAAGCTCATAATCACGAGCCACAGCCCGACAAAACACGACAGCGTAAAGTAACGCGCCTCCACCGCCCGCTTAAGAAACGGACGATAGCGATACTGACTTAAGTCACTCAGCGTCGCCGCTATCCGATAACGCAATGCGGCCAGACTGCCGGGTTCAGGGGTGTCACTGACCGGTTTCAGATGCGACAAATGCGACGGAAGAATTAAGAACGCCTCGATCAGCGAAAACGCCAGTGCCAGTATTACAACAACCGACAAAGGCATCGTCAGCTTGGCAGCCGCTCCATCAATAAACAGCGCCGGCGAAAACGCAATCATCGTGGTTAGCGCTGCAAATACGACGGGCTTCAGAACTTTCCGCGCACCTTCATAGGCAGCCTCTGTGCCCTGCAAGCCTTTTTGCACCTGCACGTGAATGCTTTCGCCAATGATGATGGCGTCATCAACAACAATGCCGAGCACCAGCACAAAGGCGAACAGCGTCATCATGTTCACCGAAATAGGCGTCGACGGAATAACAAAAATGGCGCCCAGGAACGAAATCGCAATGCCGACGCACACCCAAATGGCAATGGCCGGTCTCAAAAACAATGTCAGGAGGACGAAGACCAGCGCCAAGCCCATCACGCCGCTGCTGATAAGCATGCTTGAACGGCTGCGAAATACTTCGGAGCGGTCCAGCCAGATATCAAGCGACACCCCGGCGGGCAATGTTTCCTGCGCAGCCCGGGCGTAGTTTCTGACGGCTTCATTCACAGCGACAACATCCGGCTTATTGCGCACGCGAACGATCAGCGCTACGGCGCGCCGCCCGTTAAACCGGCTTAACGCACTGATTTCTTCAAAGCCATCCTCGATAGTGGCAACGTCGCCCAGCAAGACCCGGGTGCCGTCATCATTGCGCACCAATACGATGCCGGCGAAATCAGCCGTGGTGTACGCCTGTGCAAACGTGCGCAGTGACACGTCGCCACCGTCTGTCCGCACAGCTCCCGCCGGCAAGTTAATGGAAGAACGCCGAATCGCGCCTGCGATGTCATCAAACGACAAGCCGTATTTACGAAGCGTGTTTTCAGATACCTCGATCGACATCTCCGGCTCTCGCAAACCGACGAGGTCAACCTGGTCAATGCCAGGCAGCGCAGCGACGGAATCACGCACCCGCAGCGCAATTTCCCGCAGCGCAGACTCATCAGTGTCAGCGCTAAGAACCAGCTCAATAACTTCTTCACTCCACGGCGCTTCCTCAATCTGAGGCTCCTCAGCCTGATCCGGCAGGGTGTCGAGCGCATCGACTCTGCTCTTGATCTCACTGAGCATTTGCTGCGTATCAAAACCCTTCGCGACCTCAACGAGCACGCCGCCACGGCCATCAACCGCCTCAGATGTGATCGACTTGATGCCTTCAAGATCATGAATGGCTTCTTCGACGGGAATACAGATGCGTTCTTCAATCTCAGCCGGTCCTGCGCCCGGGTATTCGACATTCACCTGAACCATGTCGAGCGGTATCCCGGGCATCACCTCACGATCGAGCAACGGCAGCGACAACAAGCCACCCAGCGCGATGGCGATCATCAGAAGATTTGCCGCGACTTTATTATCAATAAACCAACGCACCATGATCAATTACCCACCAAGGTTGCGGTCGCGGGCTCTTCGACCACTTCCACCAACAACCCGTCAACGAACGCTTCAACCGGCGAAATACAAACGCGATCACCGGCCTGCAGTCCATCGCCGATAACCACAGAATCGTAGTCTGTGCGAATCACCGAGACTGTCCGGCGACGCAAACGATTGTCCGGGTCGATCAACAACACAGTGTTTTCGCCACGCAGCGCAATGCGGGGCAGTTTGAATACCTGATCCATCTGACGCCCCTGAATATCGGCTTCGACGTACAGGCCCACCGCCAGGGGCACCTCCTGCGCCGCTGATTGCAGGCCGTAAGGATCGTCCACGCGGGCCACTGCGTACCAAACCCGACTGACATCATCCACCGCGCCCTCCATGCGATGCAGGTAGCCCTGCCATTCAGCCGGCATTCCACCGACATTGGCTCGCAGCGTAACAGGCACGTCGCGAATCACGGAGTTGTCTTTATTACCGAACGGGAGGCTTAAATAGCGCAACTGATTGTCGGTGAGCGGCAGCCGAATCTCGGCAATATCCGTTGAGTAGATTCGTCCGAGCGATTGCCCTTTTGTCAGGTACTGCCCGAAGTTCGCGGTGGTAAACAACACCCTGCCGTCAAACGGTGCACGTACTTCCGTGCGTTTCAGGTCGGCCTCGGCCTGCGCCAGTTCAGCACGGGCTGAGGCGAGCCGTGCCTCGGCTGAAGCAACCTTCGCTTCACGCAACGGAAACAATCCCTTACTGGCCAGGTCGGCTTCGGACTGCTCTATTTCAAGCTCTTCAAGCGCTTCCGCCACACTCGCTTCAGCGCGAATCTTCGCCAGCCGGTAATCGGTCGGGTCTATCGTCAAAAGCACATCGTCTTTGGCAAAGTAGCCGCCGGTGACAAAGGCCGGCGCCACATCAGTGACATTGCCAGCCAGCTCGCTGACAAGATCGATCTGATACCGTGCGTTCACCTCGCCCTGAGTACGGACAGACAGCCGGACGGAGTCCTCCGCGACCGTCACAGAACGAACCGTCAATACCTGTGGCTCCGGCGTGACGACTTCCACGGTCGGCCCCGAGGTACGAATAACCTGAGCAACGCCATAAGCAACAACAAGCACCGTCAGCGGTGCCAGCCAGCGTTTGTGGGTGGCAAGCAATTGTTTCATGTTCTATCCCTTAAGCTGCATCAATGTTTTGAGCATGCAGCTCTTTGATTTTTGTATCGAGCCAATCAAGCTCAACTTCGAGTAAGCGGAGGTTTAAATCCATCGCGGGATGCAGATGGAGCACGTCTTCAGGCAGGGCCTGCAGCTCGGTGTATCGGTGTTTTACCGACTCCCGGCGTTTCTCAAGCTGAATGGCTGCCTGAGCCGGATCAACTTCGGTCAGAAAATTGAGTACCGCAACGCCCGGCTGATCGGCGGTCGCATCGACGCCAAGGCTTTTAAGCATCAACTCCTGAAAGAGCGCCTCGCCCGACTCGGTCACTTCATACACAAACCGCTCAGGGCGATTCCCCTCACGCTCCATGCGGCTGGACACGCAGCCTTTTTCCTCCAGCGTTTTTAGCAGCCGATACGCGTTCGACTTGCCAATGGCAGCGCCGCTGACACTGTGACTTTTCAGGTAGTCGACGAGGCCATAGCCATGCAGGTTCTGGCCTCGCAGCAAACCCAGCAATAAAAGCTTTTTCATAAAATAGTCTGCATATGATTAGTCATACTATGACTATAAAAGCAAAACGCGGCGCCGTGCAATAGCTGCCGCCAAAATTATCGGTGGGAATCCGCTCGAAAAAAGGGAGTTACCGCAGGTCCGTCACGTGCTGCTCGATAAACCCGCGAAGGCCGGCCACGCGGGTATAAAACGCTTCTCCGCCACCCTTGCTGCAGAGATTGCCGTTGGTTGCGCTAATCACCCCCATTACCAGCAACCCTTGTGCGGATTGCCACAAGAGCGGCCCGCCGCTATCGCGACTGCAAGGACCACTGCCCGCAGCCAGCACGACCAGCGTACCTGCCAGCTGCGGTCGTGAAGCCGGAAGATCAACGCGCTGCAAAGAATCTGCCAACTGCCGGTTGGGAAAACGCCCCCATCCCAATATTGTCGAAGGAGCGCCTGCTCGCAGCCACTCCAGCTCCTGCTCAGAATCAGCCAGAGAGGCCTTAGGCAGATCCAATGGCTCGGCCAGTTGCAACAACCCGATGTCGTTCTGACCCGCAGGCTTGTTGTGCGCCGGGTGCCGGATCGCACGAACTGCGGCAATCGACTGTCCGTCGGAGCGCCGCTCACTGCCATAAACCACCGACTTGTTCTTTGCGGTGCAATGCGCAGCAGTAAGCACCCAGGTCGGCGAAATCAGCACGCCGCCGCAGATACCTCCGTTGGCGTTGTTCACGACCACAACCGTCCAAGGATATTCCGCTTCAAACTCCGTGGTCGACACCGCAGTACTGCCAACCATTGCAAACCCGGGTTGCAGCAGTATCCAAGCCAATAAAGCGACAGTCAGCAGTCTCATGCCTGTCACTTTAGCACCTTAAAACCGGGACACTGAGGACGGTTCAAGCCGGCAGACAAGGACCAAAGCACGCAACATAAGCGAAAAGCTGCTCTGCTCCCGAAAAGTGCGCTTTACGGTTGCCAGACAATCACTTAGGCCGATCGCCGGCGGACCAAACTTGTAAAAAAGGCCGCAAAATGATAGAGTTACGGCACTTAATCAGCTTGTGCTACCGATGCCGCGCTGTCTCGCAGGCAGCGCAACGGGTTCAGCGGTTCTGTTGTTTTACACAAACACATTTCGACGACGAGATAACTCAATCATAACTTCGTCGTGTTCCGCCGCACTTTCACACGTATCCGCACGCGCTCACACTTCAAACTACTAAAGACGGTGGAAAACTTATGGCTGCCACAAAACAGTCCGATTTCGTAGCAAATCCTTTTGAACTGGTTTCAGTCGATGAAACCAAAGCGCCTGCCGGCATGGAAGGCGACAAGTGGTGCAAATACATCATCAAACAGGGCGACAATGAGATCGTCGGTTACAGCGTCGGCAGCGCACGCAAAGTGAAAAAAGAAGCCAAAGAGAAAGTGGCCGAACTGAACCTGCGTCGCTACGGCAAGAAAGGTCCGCCGAAAGCCACAAAAGCGAAATCTAAAGCCGCCTGATACCGCCCGCATAACACCCATCTACCGGAGTCTCGTACGTGAATGATTCACGTGATTCGGCTGCGCGCGCCTTGTTGGACCAGGCAATGCAGTTGCACCAGCAAGGCAACCTTGAACAAGCCGGCAATTTCTACGCTCAGCATTTAAAGCAAAACCCGGGCGATCCGCAGGCACTCCGGCTGTATGGGATTCTGGCTCGCGAAACCGGCCAGACCGAGTTATCACTGCAGCTGCTGATCCAACTCGCGAAACAGCAGGACAACAACCCCGTTGCGTACGACGAGATCGGCCTGACGTATATGTCTGCCGGTCTGCTGGATGATGCTGCAAGCGCACTCGATCACGCGCTGTCGATACAACCGCAAAACCTGCGCGCCCTGACAAACAAAGGTGCTTTGCTGCATTTTCGCGGCCGCGCCAAAGAAGCCATCGATATCTATAACGAGGCCCTTGAACTGGCTCCCGATGACATTGAGATTCGCTGTAACCTTGCTAAAGCTTTGGCTGATTCCGGCGACATCGATACGGGCCTGAAAGAATGCGAACAGGCGATTAAAGAATCCGACGAGCACCCGCTCGCCGTTTCCGTGAAAGCGACGATCCTCGCGGACACCGGCAGTTTTGAGACGGCAATACCCCTGCTCGAAACGCTGCGGGAATTTGCGGAGTACGATGAGTCGATACTGATTAACCTGGGTTTTTGCTACCAACAAACCGGAAACCGTGAGGATGCCGTGAAGGCATGTCGCGAAGCTGTCGACATTAATCCTCACAACGCGCGCGCCGTTTCCGACCTTGCCTATATGCTGATCGCTAATGCAGAGGCAACGTCTGCACGGGAACTCTGCGAGGGTTTTCTGCTGCGCCATCCCGGCGAACCGCTGGTGATTGCAGCGCTTGGCTACGCCGCTTCCGCAAGCGGACATCCATTGGCTGGCGAACTGTTCGACTTCGATAAGCTCGTGCAGCGCTTCACCCTGGAAGCACCGACTGAATTCGAAAGCGCAGCAAAATATAATGCCGCTCTGACTGCAGAGCTGCGCCGGGATGCATCGCTAACACCGGAGCCATTAAATAAGTCAACCACGGGCGGCAGCCAGACAGGCGAACTGTCGCTTTTAGAACCCGGTCCACTCAGCCACCTGAAACGCACTATCGACTCGGCACTCAATGAGTATTGCGATACGCTCGCAAACGCCGGCCTGTCTCACCACCAGGCGATGGCAAGGCGAACGACAGACTACGGAATCCGGGCGTGGGGAACGTTGCTCGATGCCGGGGGCCATCAAACGCCCCACATCCATCCGACGTCATGGATCAGCGGTGTTTACTATGTCGCAGTACCGACCGATCTAAAGACCGGTGAAGGCAGCATCGAATTTGGCGAGCCGCCCTCGCGTGCAGGCATTCGCAATAAACTTGCCGATACTTTTAAATCTCACGCCATTGCGCCGGAAGAAGGTGTTCTCGTGCTTTTCCCCTCGTATCTTTATCACCGAACCACCCCGTTCGAATCGCAGCAGCAACGCATAAGCATTGCGTTCGATGCCGTGCCCTATGCATCAATGGCAATGCTATAGAGCCACGGTGTTTTCCGCCGATTGCCCGCACTATAATCTTGCCCTTCACTTCACTGACCCCTGATTCACGGAGTTTCTTAATGGCTTGTTTCCGGCTCTTTCTGCTTTCTGTACTCGCAACTCTACTCGTCGGTTGTGCCGAACCCGCCGCTCAAACGACGTTCACCGACTGCATTAAAGTGGCTCAGTGGGTCGAACTCGGATTAAAAGCAGAATCGCTGATCAACGACGCTACCCAGGATGATGCCTACAACACGGTTGTTGCAGAACGGAAAACGGTCGCCGATTCAATGAGCGCGCACGACCTTCGCTTCGGTGAAACACTGATCAGCCAGATCGATGTGCGTGGTAGCGCACCCTACGCCGATATCTACGGCCTGTGCCGAAAGTGGGAAACCGGCAACTACTGATTTCCATTGTTAGCTGGCCGCTGACTCAGTGTGAGCTGGCTCACATTTTCCATAACTGCCGCAAAATGAGAGCTAGGTCTTAGCCGAGAACGTGCCTTTCAGAGAGGATAACCCGGTATTCGAGAAAGCTTCGATGCTTTAGCGGGTTGCAACAGACGGCAACCCGCACCCGGGTTACTCACTATCGTCTGGTGGAAAGGCACAGAAAATGAAAACACTGAAGGCAGCCAGTACAACGCAGGCCGAGAACCGCAACACACTGTTAGGAACGATCACTGCGTCCCTAATGTTAGGTTCAGCGCTTCTCTCAACCACGCAAGCGCAAGAGGTTGGCAACCTGCAGCCGCAAGACACTGCGGCAACTGCGCAACTGGAAGAAATCACCGTTACCGCAAGCCGGCGTGACACGACGGTCAAAGACATTAACTACAACTTGTCTGCCATCTCCGGTGAAACAATCACTGAACTGCGAATACTGGACACAACCGAGCTTGCCCGCTGGACTCCCGGCCTTACCATCGTTGACCAGGGCGCGCGCCAGAGTAACCTCGCGATTATTCGTGGCACGAACGTGAACAACGTGACCACATCCGATCAAAACATCAATACCAACGGCGGAACCGTTGGCACGTTCTACGGCGAGACACCGATCTATATTGACCCGCTGCTGGTTGATATGGAACGCGTCGAAGTTCTGCGTGGTCCGCAAGGCACGCTGTTCGGCAGTCGCTCACTGGGCGGCACGCTGCGTTACATTCCGATCAAACCGGACACGAGTGAATTCAGCACCGATGTCCACGGTCGCTCATTCGTCATGGACGAATCCGACGACGTCAGCTACCAGGGCGACATCACCGTGAATGCGCCAATCATCAAAGATGTATTGGCATTCCGCGGTACGCTGGCTCGAGTACGGAACGCCGGCTTTATCGACTACACCTCAGTCGTACAAACGCCCGGGGTTTCAAACCCTGAAGACCCGGCACAACTGCGTCGCGTTGAAGACGCCAACGAAGAAGATGTCACGCTGCTGCGTCTGGGCTTGCTCTGGAACGTTACGGACCGCTTCGATGCGACTCTGACTTACACCAACCAGATCCGCGATGTAGGTGGTCGGCAATCAAACACCAAGGACAGCTTTGGCTCCGGCCAATACGAGGCTGCCTATCGCTACGAAGAGCCAAACAAACGTCAGCATGACATTCTCCAGCTGGACCTGAATTTCGATTTTGGCTGGGCCGTACTCACGTCAGCAACGGGCTATACCAAATACGACGAACGTGGCCAGCGCGACCAAACCGATCTGAACTACTTCGAGTTTCCGCCTACCAGTCCACCCGATGTGACGATTGACGACATTGATGCATTCGGCGCGTTCTCGGTATTCAGCACCGAAACCGTGGACACCGACACACTGAGCCAGGAATTGCGACTGGTCTCTCAGGGCGACAGCCGGATTACCTGGTTGGCAGGCCTTTTCTATCAGGAGTTTGACGAAAAAGTGACGTCAACAGAAACCGCTCCGGGTTGGTCAGCCTACGGCAACTCGCTGGCCCCCGGCGTATTCGCGAACAACGATGACGTCTACGCATTTGAAGGTCGCAACCAGTTCAGAGAAGCCGCCATCTACGGACAGTTCGGAGTGAGATTCACCGACGCGTGGCAGGCAACGATTGGCGGGCGCTGGTTTGACGTCAAGAACACGCTGAACAACTGCTTCGCATTCCCGTTGTTCGGCCCGGGTGACAGCTGTGAAGACGGTGATGCGAGCGGTAACGAATCAATCTTCATGTTCAACACGTCGTACGACTTCACCGATGAGTTCAAAGGCTACATCACCATTTCCGAAGGTTATGGCCTTGGCGGCACGAACCCCGTTCCGGTGTGTAATGACCCGAACGACGCGTGCATTTCTGAAGACGAAGCATTCGTTGAACCGGAAACGGTCATTAACTACGAGGTGGGTGCCCGCACGCAGTGGCTGGACAATCGCCTGACGCTGAACGCCGCTGTCTATCGAATGGACTACAAGAACATTCAGGTGTTTGCACCTTCTTCAGTCTCCGGTCTTTTCATCACGAAGAATGCCGGCAAGGCAGAAAGCAACGGCTTTGAACTGGAAGTGGTCGCCGCACTGGGTGAGTTCTGGACGACAGGCATCGGCTACACCTACAACAAGAGCGAACTGGCAGAAGACGTGGAAGGGCTCTACAACGAAACGGTCAGAAAGGGTGATCTGCTGCCCGGCACGCCACAAGATCAGTTCAGCTGGTACCTCGCAAATCGCTTCCCGATGAAAAACGGCATGGACTTTCTGTTCCGCTATGGCCTCAACTATACGGACGACGTGTTTACCAAAATCAGCGACGGCAACACCTGTTGCCGCGAAGATGGTGAGGTGCTGAAAAGCTTCTTTGTTCATAACCTGGCGATCGGTATTGCCGGAGAACGCTGGGAAGCTACGCTGTTCTCAGACAACCTGACCAACGAAGATGCGATCACCGGCGTGCGCTTCGATCGCTCGTTCATTCAGACCGATCCTTTCAGCGGTGTAAAAGACCGCCGTTACTATCAGAACATCATTCAGCCACGCACCATTGGCCTGGATGCGCGCTACCGCTTCTAGAAAGTTAGAAAGCGCAATCCATAAAAAAGCCGGCTCGTGCCGGCTTTTTTATTTCTTAGCGGGTGCGGTCATTTAACCGCAAGCACATCAGTCCGCAGGTGCGTCAGCACCTGCTCGGCCGTATTGCCCAGCAGCTTACCTTTCAAGCCGCGGCGGCCCACCGTGCCCATCACGACGAGATCTGCCTTCACTTTGTTCGCCACGCTCGGTATCACCTTGTGCGCAGCACCCAGCTTAAAGTGAACATTCTTCGAATCCAGATTGCGGTCCTCACACAGTTTCGCAATAACAGGTTTCAGTTTGCGGCGACGCTTCATGACGTGCTCGTCGACATCAATCAGATCCATGTCACGCAACAGGGTGGGTATCGTGATTGCACCAACCACATGAACTTCAGTATCCAGCGCGTTCGCGATATCAATCGCGCAATCGAGAATACGTTCGTTCAGCGCCTGCTTCGATTTGTGTTTGGTTTCCAGATCCAGTGCAGCAAGCACCGGACGTGCCTTGTTCCACTTGCGGTCCGCTTCAATAAGCACCGGAGCCTTGCACTGACGCAGCAGGTGCCAATCGGTGGAGGTATAGACAAAATTACCGGAACGATGGGCCGTCTTAATGACCGCAAAGTAGCTCTTGGCAGCACTGCGCTTAATCACCCAGTCATGAATGCTCTTTTCCCAGACGACCCGCACGGTGTAATTCACACCTTTTGGAGCCTGACGCTTTGCCTCCGCTTCCAGCCAGGCCTGCTTCTTAGTCAGTAGCTCATGCTTTAGCTGGCCTCTGACGCTGTTTGAAATGTCGGTCATGTATTCATACACAAACCCGGTCACTTCAACCGGCGCACCCATTGCAGCCGCCAACACCATCCCGCGCTGCAGAGCGATCTGCTTTTGATCTTCCAGATCTGCAATGATCATGATGGGCTGCATCAGTTATCTCCGTATTGCCTCAGCGGGAATGCTTCAGGGACGTCCCGGCACAATGCCGCCATAGAGTTTCACGCCCGTTGCCGGATTTGATTCCCACAGTTGTTCTGAAAAGCGCGGAATACTCATCGCAACCACCGGGAAACACTCAACAAACTGCTTGGGCGCCAGTGGAATGCGATACATCGCATAGCAGAAGAAATCGCGTTCATTGATATGCCAGAAGCCGACCGCTTTACCGTTGGTCGTAACCGAGCCGTCCTTATTGAAGTACGCATCAAACTTAAACTCGCCCTCATCGGTCACCATGCGATAGCGGGTCGTGTTGCTCATCATGTGATTCCAGAAACTGGGGAATTTCTCCGCCGGAGTCGCACCGACCGGCAACTGTTCTTCTTCAATCTCGGGGCGCGGCCAGTCAGCACCTTCGGTTTCCAGCATCATGAACGCAACCATCGCAGTGCGGTCGGCTTCAGGCACAGGCTCCGGAATCATCATCTTGGTGCCCGGTACTTTTTCGGTAGGCCCTGCGATGAATTCACCCATCGACTCCGGCGTCCAGTCGAACCCTGCAGCGGCCATTGCCGGCGAATATTCGAAGGATTCCTTTGCGCCTGCTTTGGCGGAAAACACGCCGTACAGATTCGGACCAATCAGATCGCTGCCGCCATCAGCCAACGTATGACAAGCGCTGCAACGCGATTGAAATGCTGCCCTGCCCTGTTTGTAATCCGCCGCAATCATTGCCTCCCGGCTATAGTCGGCCGCCCATACCGAACCGGACAACAGAAACCCTGA
Source organism: uncultured Chromatiaceae bacterium (assembly GCA_964384295.1). GTDB lineage: Bacteria > Pseudomonadota > Gammaproteobacteria > Steroidobacterales > JABIQA01. The sequence continues at coordinate 6,454 of CAYLLI010000023.1, read as the reverse complement.
CAGCAGGCTAACGAAAACTCTCATAACGACACCAACCTTTGAACAGAAACTATGCCGCTAAATATAGCGAGCCTGCGCGCCACTGCAAGCGCAAGCAGCGGTCCGTTCATTTACTGTGGGGCAACGTAGTTGTCCGGCACCAGAACGGTATCCTGAGTCTCCGCATCGGGCAGCGGATCCGGATAATCCAGTGTGTAGTGCAGCCCTCGACTCTCCTTACGATTTAACGCGCTCTGAATAATCAGGTCGGCAACAACGACCAGATTTCTGAGCTCGATCAGGTTGTTGTCGATGCGAAAATTGCTGTAGTACTCACGAATCTCGGACTGCAGCAAGCGTATGCGGTGACTGGCACGCTCCAGCCGTTTATTCGTCCGCACAATACCCACGTAATCCCACATCGTGCGGCGCAACTCATCCCAGTTATGGGTGACAACAATCTGCTCATCGGCATCCGTTACCTGACTTTCGTCCCAGTCGGGCAGTTCCACGGCATCGACAGGTCCGCGCCCGGCACTGAGAATGTCTGCACTTGCTGCCATGCCGAACGTCAGACACTCAAGCAGCGAATTACTGGCGAGCCGGTTAGCGCCATGCAAGCCGGTACAACTGACTTCACCAATGGCATACAAACCCTGAACGTCGGTGTGTCCGTTCAGGTCGGTCAACACGCCACCACACGTGTAGTGCGCTGCCGGCACCACCGGCACCGGATGGGTCGTCAGATCAAAGCCGAGGTCGGCACAACGCCGGGTAATGTTCGGGAAATGCCCGCGAATAAATTTCGCCGGCTTATCGCTGATATCCAGATACACCGAGTCGTGTCCGCCTCGTTTCATCTCGTAGTCGATAGCCCGCGCGACGATATCTCTGGGCGCAAGCTCAAGCCGCTCATCGTGCTCCGGCATAAAGCGTTTACCATCCGGCAACCGCAGCAGAGCGCCCTCGCCTCTCAGGGCCTCCGACAGCAAAAACGATTTGGCCTGGGGGTGGTACAGACAGGTCGGATGAAACTGGACAAACTCCATGTTCGAAACCCTGCAGCCGGCGCGCCACGCCATTGCGACGCCGTCACCGGTGGAGGTATCAGGGTTACTGGTATACAAATAGACCTTTGACGCACCGCCGGTGGCAAGCACCAGCGTTGCTGCAGGCAATGTCACAACGTGACCGCTGGCCTTATCCAAAGCATACAAACCCAGACAGCGGTTGGGGCCGGACAACCCAAGCTTCGCGGACGTAATGATATCGACCGCAATGTGCTGCTCGAGCACGTCGATATTGGCATGCTCACGAGCACGCGCTTCCAATGTTCGGATGACAGCCCTTCCTGTCGCATCGTCGGCATGAATAACGCGCCGGACAGAATGGCCGCCCTCGCGCGTCAGGTGATACGGGCTGAGTTCAGTTTTATCGCTGTCCTGTTCGTCCTTGCCTTTGAGCGTGAACTTCACTCCCTGCTCAATAAGCCAGGCAATCGAATCGGCACTTTGCTCAACAACCAGACGAACACTGTCCGGGTTGCACAACCCTGCACCCGCTTTCAACGTGTCTTCGATGTGAGAATCAACACTGTCGTCTTCATCAAGGACGGCAGCAATGCCGCCCTGAGCGTATTGACTCGAGCCTTCGGAAAGCTGCCGTTTGGCCAGCATCAAGACCTTGCGTCCGCCTTCCGCCAACCGCAGCGCTGCGGTCAGCCCGGCAAGACCGCCGCCGAGCACAATGACAGGTTGATCAGAAGAAGAGCTTGTGGCGGTGGTCATCGGGGCAATCGCTAGCGCGGACCGATCTCCAGCATGCGCTCGACAGACTGACGCGCCCGCGCGGCAACATCAGCATCAACCTTGACCTCAGGTTCGAGTGTCTGCAGCGAATGGAGAATCTTCTGCAGCGTGATTTTCTTCATGTGGTCGCACAGATTGCACGGCCGCACAAAATCAACATCCGGAAAGTTCACGGCAACGTTATCGCTCATCGAACATTCGGTAATCATGACAATCTGCTCAGGCCTGGTTTCTGCGACATGGTTAATCATCCCTGACGTTGAGCCGACAAAATCGGCCTCATGCAGCACGTCCGGCGGGCATTCAGGATGCGCGATGATATGAATGCCGGGATGGGAAGTGCGGTACTCGCGCAGCTCCGGCGCCGAGAACTTCTCATGCACGTAGCAGGCACCGTCGTACAAGATAATTTCAACGTCCGTCTGTTCTGCGACGTAACGGCCGAGGTATTGATCCGGAATAAAGATGACTTTATCGGTGCCCAGCGACTCGACAACCTGGACGGCATTGCCGGACGTGCAGCAGACGTCTGACTCTGCTTTCACATCAGCACTGGTATTCACGTAAGTCACGACAGGAACCCCGGGATGCTCGGCCTTCAGGCGACGCACATCCTCACCGGTGATTGATTCAGCCAGCGAGCAGCCTGCGCCCATGTCAGGAATCAGTACCTTCTTTTCGGGGTTCAGAATCTTCGCGGTTTCAGCCATGAAGTGCACGCCGCACAGGACGATAACGTCCGCATCAACCTCGGCGGCCTCACGGGCCAACGCCAGCGAATCACCGGCTATGTCCGCAACACCGTGAAAAATCTCCGGAGTCTGGTAGTTGTGAACCAGCAAAACCGCGTTCTTCTCTTTCTTCAGCCGGTTAATCTCCGCGATATAAGGCGCATAAATCGCCCACTCAACCTCGGGGATAACGTCTTTCACTTTATCCCATACCGGCTGCGTGGCTTTCGCTACTTCCGGAGTATATTCAAGCACTTCTGACTGCGTCACTGTTCCGACCACGATGGTGTTTCCGTTTGTTTGACTGGTATTGCGGTTCGACAACCACTGCTGAGGCGAGGTTGCACCGGACCGCATAATATCTCTTTCCCCAAATTATATCCCAGCACTGCGCAGCGGGGCAGACTGCTGATAACAGCCACTGGCAGGGCAATACGGCAAGTCGGGCTGACAGTCCGCCCGCGGGTGCTAAAATTGCGCCCATTCCAATGGGCCCGTCCCATATCAACCGCCAACAGACAGGTCAGACCGATGGCTACCGACCCTCAGCACACGCGTATTTCTTCCTATGCAGGTTCCGATCAGGAGCTGTATGAGTGGCTGGAATCACTGGAATCATTGCTGCGTGCCGAAGGCCCGGATCGGGCGAAGCAAGTGTTCCGCGCACTTCGTGATCACCTGACCGATGCCAATGTCATCGTTGATGACGCAACCCTGAACACACCCTATCGCAACACCATTCCTCTGGCAGAACAACCTCAGTATCCGGGCGACATTGATACCGAAGAAAAGCTCGAGAACATTCTGCGCTGGAACGCGATGGCGATGGTACTGCAGGGCTATGACAGCGGCACCGGGGTTGGCGGTCACATCGGTACATATGCGTCGGCCGCCACGATGCTTGAAGTGGGTATGAATCATGTGTTCCGGGCACGCACCGAAGACTACGGCGGCGATCTGATTGCCATTCAGGCGCACGCAGCGCCCGGCATCTACGCACGCGCGTTTCTTGAAGGCCGGCTCACAGAAACCCAGCTGGGTAATTTTCGCCGCGAATTGCAGCCGGGCGGCGGCCTGTCTTCGTATCCGCATCCGCGCAACATGCCCGGACTGTGGCAGATGCCGTCGGCGTCGATGGGGCTCTCTACACCGAGTGCGATCTACCAGGCGCGGTTTGCCCGCTATCTGGAAAACCGCGGACTGAAGCCACAAAACGGCGGCAAAGTCTGGGCCTTTATCGGCGACGGCGAGTCGGACGAACCCGAAGTACTCGGCAGCATCAACATTGCTGCCCGGGAAAAACTCGACAATCTGATCCTTGTCGCCAATTGCAATCTGCAGCGTCTGGACGGCCCGGTCCGGGGTAACGGCAAGATCATTCAGGAGCTCGAGCGCAGCTTCCGCGGCGCCGGCTGGAACGTCATCAAAGTCATCTGGAGTGGCGAGTGGGATTCACTCTTCGCCCGCGACGTCGACAACGTGATGCAAAACCGTATGGACGAGGTCGTCGATGGCGACTACCAGATGTACTCGGTGTCGAGCGGCGAAGAAGTGCGTGAGCACTGGGTTAACGGCGATGAACGCCTCGCCGAGATCATGAAGACGCTGTCGGATGAGGAAATTCGAGCCATTCGGCGCGGCGGCCATGACCAGCGCAAGATCTACGCCGCGTTTCAACGCGCCGTCGCGACGACCGGCAAGCCCACCGCGATCCTGATTAAAACCATTAAGGGCTATGGCATGCAGGGCCATGAAGGCTCCAATGTTGTGCATCAGAAAAAGAACCTCAACGAGGATGAACGGCTCGACTCGGCAAAACGTCTTGGCATCAACATGTCCGAGGCCGACATCAAGGCAGCGAAGTTCTATAAGCCTGACGATAACGATGTGCTGATCGAATATCTGAAGCGGCATCGCAACGAACTGGGCGGCATGCTGCCGAAACGAGAGGTCGACTGCCCTGCTTTGCCGGCACCGGAACTGGAGTTCTTTAAAGATCAACTGAAAGGCAGCGGCGAACGCGAAATATCCACCACGATGGCGTTTGTCAGGATTCTGGCGAAGCTCATGCAGCACCCGGACCTCGGCAAGTACATCGTGCCGATTGTGCCGGACGAGGCCCGCACCTTCGGAATGGAAGGTTTGTTCCGTAAAGCAGGCATCTACTCGTTTGAAGGCCAGAAGTACAAACCTGTGGATAGCAGCACGTTAATGCCGTATCGCGAATCAGCCGACGGCCAGATTCTGCAGGAAGGAATCTGCGAAGTCGGCGCCATGGCGTCATTTTTGGCGGCCGGCACTGCGTATGCCGTGCACGGTATTCCCACCATTCCGCTGTACGTTTTTTATTCGATCTTCGGTTTCCAGCGTGTCGGCGACATGATCTGGGCGTGCGGCGACATGCTGGCGCGCGGCTTTTTGCTCGGTGGCACGGCCGGACGCACCACGCTGAACGGTGAAGGCCTGCAGCATCAGGACGGGCACTCGCAGCTTGTGGCAAGCACAGTTCCGAACATGCGCAGTTACGACCCCGCCTTCGGTTATGAGCTCGCGATCATTATTCGTGACGGCATCAAACGCATGTATCACGACCAGGAAGCAATTTTTTATTACATCACCATCTACAACGAAAACTATCCGATGCCCGAGATGCCGGCGGACTGTGAAGACGGCGTTATTCAGGGCATGTATCGCTTCCGGGAGTCAGCCAACAGCGACACCGGCCTTAAAGCGCACCTGCTTGGCAGTGGCTCTATCATGACCGAGGTTTTGCGGGCAGCCGACCTGCTTGAGGGACACGGAATCTCAGCAGACATCTGGAGTGTCACCAGCTACACGCAACTCAGCCGACAGGCACAACAAATTGAACGTCACAACCTGCTGCATCCGGAAGAGCCCGAGCAGCTGTGTTACGTGGAGCAGCAGTTAGCCGGAGAATCGGGTGTGTTTGTAGCGGCCAGCGACTACATGAAAGTGATTCCGGGCAGCATCGAAAAGTGGGTGCCCGGCAGATACGTGGTACTTGGTACCGACGGCTTCGGTCTTAGCGAATCGCGACCCGACTTGCGCCATCACTTTGAAGTAAGCGCAGAGTACATTGCCTATGCCGCAGCGGTAGCACTTTACAAAGAGAACGAACTTTCACCTGAGCAGCTGCAGAAGATTTCGGCGCAACTACAAATTGATCCGGACAAGTACGACCCGGCCACAGCCAGCCCCGCAACGGTGAACCCCGCGAGTTAACTGCAGAGCAGAATCAAAACGATAATTGCGGTGCTAGCCGTTGCGTTCGTCGTTAATCTTCTTCACGTAGTCTTCATCAACCAGAGAGACGCCATCCGCTTTGGCTTGCTTGATGATGCCTTTCAGCACCGTTTTGATGAACGGCTTCGGCACCCCGGTCAGCTGTTTGCACGCCTCCCGGGTAAACTGCACGTTCTCCGGGTCCAGTCGGTTAGCCTCATAAAGCACTGACTCTTCTTTGGGTCCTTTATCCGTTGGCGTAGGAATCCAGAACGGAGTCTTGTGCTCGGTAAACCAAAACTTCTGCCCATCACGAAAACCGTAGGTGATGGGCATGCGCGGCATCCGGGTTGTGCCCTCCTCAATGTTCTTTGCCCACGTTTCCTTTAACAGGATGTTTTCTATGCGCAGCACCATGTACTCGGGCGTCTTGCCGTCATCACGAATCGGCTGCGCACTGTCAAACACGCATTCGTATACCTGAAACGCTTCTTTCAGAATTTTGGGGAATTCGGGATCAGCTGCCCTGCCATCAGTCGGGCTGTCGATCAGCGTGAACGGGTTGTCTTCCATTTTTTCGAGGGTCGTCTGACCGGGATACCCGAGGCTGACAATTTTTTTGATCCAGTTTTTGTCAAACTCGACAAAATTTAGCGCACACTTATTTACTTTATGAATATTCGGTTCAGTGTT